>JALOMJ010000170.1 GCA_025455485.1 Bacteroidia bacterium
AGAAAAAGTGATTGTACACCTTAGGGCTGTAGCCGGTTTGCGGAAGTTACAACTGGATGTGGATTTTGCAGAGCTTGAAATAAAAGCCCGTTCAGCTGTAGGCAATATTGTGACCAAATACACGGTGAACAAGGTCACACTAAAAGAAAAAGGCGCTTCCACTCTTGAAGGGGAAGATTACTGGTTCGACGAAAGCACTCACCGTTTAAACAAAGAAGAAAGAGGCTCTTATTTGGGTAAATTCAGTGGGGAGGACAAAATACTGTGCATTACCGGTAGCGGGAATTACAAACTCTATACGTACGATGTACTGAACCACTTTGATGACGATGTGGTGCTCATTGAAAAGTATTATCCAAAACAAGTGGTGACCTGCGTGTATTACGACGGGCAAAGCAAATCCTATTTCACCAAACGTTTTGAGCCGGAGATCACCACGGTTAAAACCCTTATTATTACAGAACATCCCGAATCAAGAATTGAATTGGTAACCACGCAGATTCATCCTGTGGTAGAAATAAAATTCGCAAAAGAAAAGGGCAAGGAGATTCCGGATGAGGTGCTGAAAATGGTCGAATTCAGCCCTTTGGTAAACATGAAAGCCAAGGGTAAAAAAATCTCCACCTATAAAGTGAAAGAGGTGAATTTGAGAGAACCGGAAGAAATCAAATCGGCGAAAAAGTTTCTGGCTTCACACGACGAAGAAAAAACCGGACTATCACCAATGGAATTGCACCGCAGGGCCATGGAAAAACTGAATAAAGACAGTGCCAAGGATTTTTTTGATACCGACGGACAGATCACCTTTGAATTTTAATCATAAACGCCATGAAAAACATCATCCTGATTGCCTCGTTTTTTGTTTTAGCGCTAATGTCGTGCAATAAAGACAGGGTGTGCACCTGCACAGTTGTTACAACAGGGACAACCAACACCAGAACCGTTTCTGACTTGCTGGGAACAGACACTACGGTGACTATTCCCCTCAACACAACCAATCAGAATTCAACAACCTTCAACGATGTTAGCAAGCGCAAAGCTAAATACAATTGTTTCGATAAGAGCGAAAGCATTAATGAAACTACATCAAATGGAGTCCCGGGTTTGGTAACCATTACAATCACTAATACAGGTACGCGCAACTACAGCTGCGAATTAGAATAAGTTCAGGCCATCTTAATGGCGAGTTCAACCAAGCGGTTGCTATACCCCCATTCGTTATCGTACCAGCCGATTATTTTTAACAGATTGCCAACGATACTGGTGAATTCTGCATCGTAAACTGCGCTGTGGGGGTTGCCGATTACATCCACACTTACCAGTGGGTCTTCAGTATACTCTAGTATGCCTTTTAAATAAGTTTGCGACGCTTTTTTAAATGCAGCATTGACTTCTTCCACACTTGGTACTTTTTTTAATACACAGGTAATGTCTGTTAATGAACCATCCGGCACCGGCACCCGCATGCCACAGCCCCCAATTTTTCCTTTCAAATCAGGAAATATGCGTGTGATGGCTTTGGCAGCTCCTGTTGATGTAGGAATAATGCTCATGGCCGCAGCCCTTGCTCTTCTAAGGTCTTTGTGTGGCGCATCGTGTATCCTTTGATCATTGGTGTAAGAGTGAACGGTGGTGATGTAGGCTTCTTCAATACCAAACGGATGAAGTACTTTTAACATGGGTGCAGCACAATTAGTGGTGCAGCTGGCATTGGAAACAATTAAATCGTCGGATTTAAGCAATTGATCATTTACCCCCAATACGAGCGATTTTATAGATTCATCTTTCGCCGGCGCAGAGAGGATGACTTTACGAGCACCGGCTTGTAAATGAAGTGAGGCACTTTTAGCGTCAAGGAATTTGCCCGTGCTCTCAATCACAATATCAACTTTTAATTCTTTCCAGGGGAGCTGAGAAGGATCAACACTTGATACCACACGAATGCGTTTGCCATTGATGATTAAAGCGTCTGCTTCGGCCTTCACCTCTCCGTGAAAGATGCGGTGAACAGAATCGTATTTAAACAGATGGGCAAGGGTGGCAGCATCTGTAATGTCGTTAATGGCTACCACATCAATGTTGGGTTGACTGAGGCTGTTTCTTAAAAACACCCTGCCTATTCTTCCGAAACCATTGATGGCAATGTTTATTTTTTTCATAACAGAAGGTGTGCTTAATATTTACATTAATTTTTTAATTCAGATTTTTCGCCGGATTCCAGATTATACAACCACCAACCGGCGCCAAGTTTTAAACGTATGGTATTTCCCATATAGTATTTGATTTCATCGGCCTGTATCTTTTTTTCTTCTTTGGTTGCAATACGAAGGGAAACATACTGCTCCAGAGGCTCAAACACTTTAAAAACAATGTATTCCTTTGTCGCCAAATCAACGTGGTGCCTGAAACTTTGAAGCTTTTTACCCCTGTAATTAAACACGTAATCTTCAGAGCCTGCGCCATATCCTGTTCCGCAAACCATCACCAGAGAGTCGGCCGGATTAATTTTTATTCCTGAATAGTTAAAAGGGATGACTACCTCTTCCTTAACTGTTATAAGACCAAACATAGGCACATCGGCATCATTTAACCCTTGCGCAACATAAAAGCCTGGGTCATCGCATAAATCAATGTCAAAATATGGCTTGAAGCTCAATTGTTCAAACTCTTTGTTTACAAGGTACATGGTATTTTTGATCTTGACCTTAAATACAGTTTCATTTTCGGTATAATGTTTTATTGAATTTTTTGTTAGTTGAAATACGCTGCAGGTGTCTCTTTCAGAGGTTTTTATAATCAAGCGTTTTGATTCAGTGTTAAGGTAATTGCAGAAGTAATTGGTGTTGGTTACTTTAATAAATTTATTGGTGTTTGTGCTTTTACTTTTAAAACACGCCATACACACTTTAGTGTTTTGATCGAAATTAAAAATTGTATCGTAAACAGGGGATATAATAATTTTCTCCCCGGCTTTGATGCCCCACTTTTTATTTTCAACAAAGGGCTGATATTGGCATAGCCCAATGATGCTATGAATCAGCAGGAAAAAAAGGATGAATGGTTTTAGCATATGCTGTGCTTAAATGTAATAAAAAGAAGCCTTTTGATGCTGCTGTTAAAGGAAATTTAAGAAAGGCGAGGTGTGAAAAAATCTAAAACGGTTAAATGATGCGTCGGGTGCTTATTCCAGTTCCAGGTTTTGCTGCCATTTCCAGGCGCTCAACATCATGTCGTCAATGCCAAAGCGTGGTACCCAGTTGAGCTCTTTTTTTGCAAGGGTGTTGTTGGCATAAATGGCAATCACGTCACCGCCTCTTCGATCGCCTATACCATAGCTCAATGTTCTGCCTGTCACTTTCTCAAACGAGGCGATGGCCTCCAAAACGGTTACACCGTTGCCGGTACCAAGATTATATACTTTACAATTACTGGCGTTTTTTCCTTCCATCAGGAAGTGCAGCGCCCTGACGTGGGCATCGGCGATATCACTCACATGAATATAATCCCTGATGCAAGAACCATCGCGGGTGGGATAATCAGTGCCAAAAACGGTAAGGGCATTTTTACCAACTGCTGTTTGTGTAATAATGGGCACCAGATTGTTCGGTCGGTTAAGGGGCAATTCGCCAAGAAGACCACTCATGTGGGCGCCAACCGGATTGAAGTAACGCAGCAACACCGCATTAAAAGAAGGATTCGATTTGCAGAAGAACGAAATCATGTCTTCACCCACCTGTTTTGTATGCCCATAAGGACTTTCCGCTTTTTTCAATGGACTTTCTTCAGTTACAGGAAGGTCATCGGCATTACCATACACCGAGCAGGAGGAAGAAAAAATAAAATGGTTAATTCCGTTGTCGTTTGCGTAGCTTAAGAGGTTATTTAAGGAACTCAGGTTATTGTGATAGTATAGTAAAGGCTCTTTCATGCTTTCCGGCACCGATTTGTAGGCGGCAAAGTGAATAATGCCGTCAATTTGCCCTATTCGCCCCAAAGCCTCGTATAATCGGGTTTTATCACAAAGATCAAGTGCGAGGGTTTCAAGAGGTCGGGGACTTATTTTCTTGATTCTGTCGTAAGTTTTTTCAAGAGAATTCGAGAAATTATCCAAAGAAATTACGCGGTAATTGGTATTCTGAAGCAGTTCAACAAGTGTGTGTGAGCCAATGTAACCCGCTCCTCCGGTGACCAGAATTGTACGCATAGAGGCAAAAGTAAGGAATTGCCTTCAAAATGGAAGCGATTCAGCCAAGTGTTTTTGAATCTTTAAGGCCTTTTCCTACATTCTCAGGAAGGGCCTTTCTTAATCCCCCGAAATTAACTGAGCCTTTTTTTATACTTTTATTCGCATCGAATGTAAAATGATAGGCGGGATTTCCCTTTGTCTGGTGTACACCTTTTATTACACTGAAGGGGGAGACGTTAGCAATTATTTTTTATCTGCTAACACCTAT
>JALOMJ010000058.1 GCA_025455485.1 Bacteroidia bacterium
TTGGCTGCTTCTTCTTCAGCCCACACAAAATCATGCTTATTAAATACAATTACTTTGAGTTCGTTGGCTTTTAGATAAATATCCTCAAGCGGCTTCATGGTTTTTTTTGGCGAAAGGCAAATCCAATCCCAAGCTCCGCTGAGCGGATAAGCTCCCGAGGTTTCAATAAAAGTGTGTATGCCAAGGTTTTTTAATTCCCCACAAAGCGCATCCAGATTATAAATCAAAGGCTCTCCACCCGTTACCACAACACTTTTGGCGCCGCTGTCTTGTACTTTTGTAATAATATCACCAATGGGCGTCAGCGGATGAACATTGGCATCCCAGCTTTCCTTTACATCGCACCAATGGCAACCCACATCGCAACCACCTATGCGTATAAAATGGGCTGCTTTTCCTGTGTTAAAGCCCTCACCTTGAATGGTGTAAAATTCTTCCATTACCGGTAAAAGCAATCCTCCTTTTAACAATTGCTCTTGTTCCGCCGGTAAACTATGTAATTTGTAATTCAAGGTGTCAAAGGTACTGATACTGCAGTCAAGTCGAAAATCTATTTTAACTGGTCCCAAAAATACAGGCGTATTGGAATGAAATTAAAATTCGTGAACAAGCAGCACTTTGCTTTGTTAACCAAAGGGAAAGGGGATATTATTTGTACTTTTAGGTTTCAGAGAACCTTTTAATTTTAACTATGAACATAGGCATTGTTTGTTTTCCAACATATGGCGGAAGTGGGGTAGTGGCCACGGAACTTGGTATTGCTTTGGCCAACAAGGGGCACAAAGTGCATTTTATGTCCTACAGTCAGCCTTTTCGTCTAAACCTGTTCAATGAAAATTTGTTTTTTCATGAGTTTAACGTCAACGATTACCCCTTATTTGATTACCAGCCATACGAAAGTGTTCTGGCCAGCAAAATCGTGGACGTAGCCATTTTTGAGCATCTGGATGTTTTGCACGTTCATTATGCTATTCCTCATGCTTCCGTGGCCTATATGGCTCAGCAAATTCTCAAATCAAAAAAAATTCATTTGCCGTATGTAACCACCTTGCATGGCACCGACATTACTCTGGTGGGCAGAGATCCCGCCTTTGAGCCGGTGATTCGTTTTTCTCTGAACCACAGCAATGCCATCACTTCGGTATCTGAGAGTTTAAAAAAAGATACGTTGAAATCGTTTAAAATCGATAATAAAATTACGGTTATCCCCAATTTCATCAATCTTAAAGAATTTCAGGTTTCCCGCGAGCACTGTGTGAAAAGGAAATACGCTCCTAATGGCGAAAAAATACTGGTGCACATCAGTAATTTCAGAAAAGTAAAACGGGTTGACGATGTGATTCGCATCTTTCATAAGGTGTTGCAGCAAGTGCCTTCCAAACTCATTCTGGTTGGGGATGGACCTGAAAAAGCCAACGTGGAACAACTTTGCCGGCAGTTAAATTTACACCATGAGGTGGTTCATTTAGGAAAAATTACTGATCCAAAAGAGATTTTATGCGTGGCAGATTTATTTGTTTTGCCGTCTGAAACGGAGAGTTTTGGTTTGTCTGCTTTGGAGGCCATGGCCATGAAAGTGCCGGTGATTAGTACCAATGAAGGCGGTTTGCCGGAAGTTAACATTCAAGGGAAAACCGGATTTCTGAGCAAAGTAGGGGATGTAGACGATATGTCGAACAATGCCGTGCGTTTATTGAAAGATGAGGCATTAATGGCCGATTTCAGGAAAAATGCTTTTGAAAGGGCTGCCCTTTTTGATGTTGAGAAAATATTACCTTTATACGAGCAAGTTTACCGTCAGCTACTCGCAAAAGAAGCTGTAAATTAAATCCATTTTAAAATGGTATAAAGAGCATGGTAAAAACAAATACAAATAACATTGAAATTTCTGTCGATGTAAAGTATTGGCCCACGCGCAGCTTGCCTTCCGAAAACCATTATTTCTTTGTGTATTTTATTACTATTGAAAACAACTCCGATTTTACGGTAAAATTAAACAAACGCCATTGGGATATCTTTGATTCTACTGGAGAAAAGCGGGTTGTGGATGGCGAAGGCGTCGTTGGAGAAACCCCCGTTTTAGAACCTGGCCAAAAGTTTCAATACAACAGCGGTTGTAATTTAAACAGTGACATTGGCTACATGCAAGGGTATTACATGTTGTTAAATTTAATGGATAACAAAGAGTTTAAGGTGCCTATTCCCCGTTTTGATTTGGTGGTACCGGGAAAATGGAATTAATACCCTGGAGTAATCATTTCCTGAATAGGATGTTGAGGAATAACGCTTAAGGAATTTGTAAAGTTTATTCGATGGAAATAAAATTAAATTTTGAATTGGTAATGCGCTCCACATCATGACCGAATTCAAGATTGTCCTCATCCTCATACTTCCAATTTATTTCCACTTCATTGCTTTCTTTATAAGAATTTACCGTGTTAATGACATCTATTAAAATTCTGAGTGATGCGGTATTGACGTAGTCTAACTCCACGGCCACGACAATTTTGTTTTTGGGCAGGTTGTTTTTGAATTCTTTTAACCAGCGCGTTACCGGTTCATAGAATTTAAAAGCATCTTCAGGATAGGTTACACCCGTCATGAATAACTCTCCATTCATCCTGAAGTCAATTTCAGGGGTTGAATTGGATTTTTCGATTTTTAAATTTTCCATGCTTTTAGCAATACTTAGGTTTAATCAAGTTTTTTGCCTTTCAAATTCAGGTAAGAACAATTCAAAATCCAAGTAAACTTAACCAAATGTAAGTTAATTTGTACTTTTATGTTTAGCCAGTTTAAAATGTTCTTAAACGCCCTATGTTGAAAATGTGGCAAAGGTTAAAATCCATCAGTTTTTAAAATACGCAGTTTTTGGCGTCTAAGTGCCATCATGCTTAACAAAGGGTACAATTCTGCATTTTTACTATTTTGTTAATAATACAGTTGACTGATGGATGAGCTATTCGTCCCACTTCATTACATTTAACCATGTCCAGAACCAAAAAACCCAAGCGCTATTTTTTCGAGGAGGTGCTCGATTTTCTTAAACACAACGATGCCCAGGCTTTCAACTATAAGCAATTGGGGGCCGCCATGGAAATTAATAACGACGAACAACGCATTGAATTAATTGGCGTATTGGAAAGTCTAAAACAACAAGGGTTTATAATTGAAAAAGAAAAGGGCCGTTACCAGGTGAAGGCGAGTAAAAAAGTACTTACCGGCAGTATTGATTTTACCAGCATGGGCACCGCATTTGTTTCGGTTAACCCCAACGAACCCGATGTGTTTATTCCGGCCAAAAAAACCAGGGATGCCCTTCAGGGCGACTTAGTCAAAGTTGTGTTACAACAGCGCAGCTCAGGTCGCCGTCAGGAAGGTGAAGTCAGTGAAGTAATCAAACGGGCCCGCACACAATTTGTTGGAACTATACGTGTGAACCCTAAATTTTGTTTTGTGATTGCCGATAACTCAAAAATTCATGTGGATTTTTATATCCGAAATGGCGATCAGCTGGGGGCAAAAGACGGACAAAAGGTATTGATTGAACTAAAGGAATGGAAATCCGGCGAACAAAATCCTACAGCCAGGGTTTTAAGCGTTTTTGGTTTTCCTGGCGAACACAAAACCGAAATGCACGCTATTATGGCGGAATACGGTTTGCCCGAAAAATTTCCGGATGCCATTGAGTACGAAGCAAAAAAAATCCCTACAGAAATTACGGCCAAAGAAATCAATAAAAGACGCGATTTCAGAGAGGTAACCACCTTTACCATCGACCCGGTTGACGCAAAGGATTTTGACGATGCCATCTCCATTAAAAAACTTAATAAAGGCCTTTGGGAAATAGGGGTACACATTGCCGATGTAAGTCATTACCTTCCGGAGAATTCAACACTGGATAAAGAAGCTGTGCAACGCGCCACCAGCGTATATCTGGTCGATCGATGCATACCCATGCTGCCCGAAGTATTAAGTAATTTTGTATGCTCACTCCGGCCCGATGAAGAGAAACTGTGCTTCAGTGCCGTTTTCGAAATGGATGAAGAGGCCAACATCTCTTCCCATTGGTTTGGAAGAACCATTATTAACAGTAACCGCAGATTTACCTACGAAGAAGCTCAGGAAATTATAGAAACCAAAACCGGAGATTATTCAGAGGAAATTCTCACCCTGGATACTCTGGCTAAAAAAATGAGAGCAGAAAGAAGCCGAAAAGGCTCTATCTTTTTTGATAAGGCCGAGGTGAAATTCAATCTTGATGAAGCAGGCAAACCATTGGGTGTGTTTTTTAAAACACAAAAAGATGCTCATAAACTCATAGAAGATTTTATGCTTCTGGCCAACCGCACCGTGGCAGAATACCTTGCCACCGGAAAAGTGCGCCTGCAAAATGAGGATGAAGAACACAATAAAAAAGCCACGAAAGAAAATTCCAAACACCTTTGTGTGTTCAGGATACACGATATACCCAGCGACGAAAAACTCAGCGACCTGAGCACTTTTGTGAGCCGGTTTGGTTACGATTTTCAAATTGGGAATAAAAACAAAGTGGCCGCCTCATTGAATAAATTATTGGTGGATGTAAAAAATAAAAAAGAGCAGGGCATGATAGAGCTGCTGGCCGTTCGCAGCATGCCCAAAGCCATTTACACCACTAAAAATGCCGGGCACTATGGCCTCGGCTTTAAATATTATACTCATTTTACATCTCCCATTCGCCGTTACCCGGATGTGCTGGTACACCGCCTGCTGGATGCCCGTTTGCAAGGAAAAAGTTATTCAAACCAAGAACAGCTTGAATTGCTTTGCAAACACAGCAGTGATATGGAACGTATGGCTGCCGAAGCGGAAAGGGCTTCGGTGAAATACAAACAGGTAGAATTTATGTCGGACAAAGTAGGGCAGAGTTTTGATGGCTTGATTAGTGGCGTTACCGAATGGGGCATATACGTTGAGATTATTGAAAACAGATGTGAAGGCATGATAAAAAGCCGCGATTTGACCGATGACCGTTATGTTTTTGATGAGGATAACTACCGTTACGTTGGAAGAAATACAGGTAAGGTGTATGCTTTGGGCGATAAAGTAAAAGTGATGGTGAAAAATGCCGATTTGATAAAAAAACAATTGGATTATGCTTTTGCCGACGCCGTTCCGGTTGATCAAGGAGCCGGCGCATACACTTCAAAAAGGGAGTCTAACGCCCGCAACTCGCAAGTAAAATCAGACAAAAACGGGCCATCCAGCCATTACAGCAAGTCGGGTCAGAAAGGAAATCATACAGGCAAAAAGAAAAGACGGAGGTAAGATGAAACGTTATTTTGCTGCGCTTTGCATTGTTGTATTTTGCTTGTGTTCCACTTCGGGCAAAAGCCAGGAAATGGTGTATAAACTGAGGGAGCCCTTGAAAAAAACTAATCAGCGTGCGCCGGTTTTATTTATCCTTCATGGATACGGCAGCAATGAAGAGGACCTGTTTGATCTGGCAAAAACTTTAGATGAACACTTAAGTATATTTTCTTTGAGAGCACCTATTTTATTGGCGCAGGGAAGTTATTGCTGGTACAATCTCGCTCGTGATCAAAACAACACCCTCATCTACAATTACAAGGAGGTGACCCTCGCAAAAAAGCAGATAATGACGTTTATCCAATCCGTTTGTGCAACCATGAAACTCGACAGCTCACAGGTTTTTCTTTTGGGCTTCAGTCAAGGCGCCATGATGTCCTACGACCTTGCCCTGGCTTTTCCCGGAAAAATTAAAGGGGTTCTGGCTCTGAGCGGACGTTTGATGGAAGAGAGCAAACCCAAATCCAATTCACCTGCTGCGCTCAACACGTGTTTTTTTATTGCCCATGGTACAGAAGACGAGCGCATTCCTGCAACAGAAGCTGAAAAGGCGGTGACTTATCTTAAAAGTAAAGGGGTAAACGATTTGGAATATAAAATTTACCCCATGCAGCACGTGTTAAATGGAAAAGAAATTAGCGATATCAGAATCTGGCTCAGCAAACACCTGAAAAAACCAATGCAAACGGGCAAATAACCCTGATCTAAAAAAATAAGCCCAACTTATGTTGAGCTTATCAATTAAAATTATTTGGAAAAATCTGAACTAACCCAGGTACTGCTGTAATAGTTTGCTTCGGCTGCTGTGTCTGAGGCGGCGAATGGCTTTTTCTTTAATTTGACGAACGCGTTCACGGGTTAAATCAAATTTATCGCCTATTTCTTCCAAAGTCAAACCATGGTTTAATCCAATACCAAAAAATAATTTAACCACATCGCGCTCGCGCTCGGTGAGTGTGCTTAGGGCACGGTCAATTTCTTTACTCAAGGATTCGTTCATTAAACCGGTATCGGCTTTTGGCGAATCCAGATTCACCAATACATCCAACAAGCTGCTTTCTTCTCCATTGGCAAAAGGTGCATCCATGCTAACATGGCGACCACTCACTTTCATGGTATCACTCACTTTATCGATGGGTAGGTCAAGTATTTCAGCAAGTTCTTCAGCACTTGGTTCGCGCTCAAACTGTTGTTCTAACTTACTGTATGCTTTATTGATTTTGTTAAGAGAACCAACCTGGTTAAGAGGTAAACGTACAATACGGCTTTGTTCAGCCAAAGCTTGCAAAATGCTTTGACGAATCCACCAAACGGCATAGGATATGAATTTAAATCCGCGGGTTTCGTCAAAACGGCGGGCGGCTTTAATTAATCCAAGATTCCCTTCATTAATCAAATCCGGCAAACTTAAACCCTGATTTTGGTATTGTTTCGCTACTGAAACCACAAACCTGAGGTTGGCACGGGTAAGTTTTTCCAAAGCCACCTGATCACCATCTTTAATGCGTTTCGCCAAAATCACTTCTTCTTCAGCCGTAATAAGTTCTTCACGGCCAATTTCTTGAAGGTATTTATCGAGGGAAGCGCTTTCGCGGTTGGTAATGGATTTGGTAATTTTTAGTTGCCTCATGGGGATAGATTAAGATTACAAATTTAGGTAAAAAGGAGCTATTCTTAAAGTAAATATAAGGCTTAAACGTGTTTTCCGACAAAAAAGTTTAGATAAAATGACCAATTTTCTAAAGTTTCCTTAAAATTAAATTTAGAATACCGGCAGAAACCGGAAGATTTTTTAAGGCTAACCACAGAGCAGTTTATGAATTCTTAGGCCCATTTCAGGTTTAAAATTTTTCGGGAATACCAAACCTTTCGACACTTTTAGCGTGGCTTACCCTTTGTTTACGGCTTAAATGAGGGCTCTACGCTGCTAACACTTACATGATGAAAACCAGTACTTTAATTAACATTGGACTGTTTAATCAAACCTTACTTATGTAATAAACCTTAGGCTTTATCCCTGTATTTTTAACCAAAATAAAACTGTCGCAAATGAACCCAGATAGCCTTAAATCAGAAATACAGCAGGTGTTGGACCAGGATTTAGCTCTTAGGAAGGAATACAATGAATTAAAACGCTCCCTTAGTGATTACCGTAATCAGTTGATTATGAGGGACGAGGATTGCAAACGCCTTCAGGTAACCATTGATGTGTTAAATACCAAATTGTTGGTTCTGGAAAGAGACAATTCAAGCTATAAAGCGGAATTAGCGTCCTTTAAGTACCTCAAAGACAGTATCCATGAACAATTAACGGCAAAGCAGGAAGAAATTGAATTGCGTTTGCAGGAAATTGAAGACCTGAAATTTGAACTCTCAGGTATTGCCTCTTCTTATGAATCAAAAATCAATGCCTTACGTGAACATGCGCATGCTGAACATGCAGCCATTAGTTCGGCTTACGAAAAACAACTGGAAGAATTAAAAACCAACGCGCATTACCGTGAATCAGGCATCCGCGAAGAGTTTGAAAACAGAATTTCAGAACTTAGTGCCACCTGGTTTGAGCGTGAACAAAGCCTTCTGGCCAGCAAAGATTCGAGCGTGCATGAACTCAGAACAGATTACGAGGTTCAACTCGAAACACTTAAGAATGAATACGCCGGGCAAATCACTCAAATAAAATCAAGTAACGAAGAGCAACTCAACCGTATTCAATCCCAACACATTAGCGAGGTAAGCGAACTTGAACGCATTTGGGCAGAACGCCTGGCAGACAAACAAGCCGGTTATGAAACTCAGATTGGACTTTTGCGTGAAGAAAAAGAGGTGCTTATCAATGAAGGGCAATCCAATTTAGAATCAAAGTTATCAGAAGTAGTGAAGGCTTATGAGGAAAAACTATCCAATATACTCATTCACTCCAACGCTCAAAACACCAAACTGAATGAAGAACTTCAGAATTTGGAAAGTCAGCTCAAAAGCAACATACAGTTGTTGGAGCAAAATGAGCTCAGCCTTCAGGCTAAAAGCAATGAAATACATTCACTGAACACCGTACTTAATCAGTTAAAGGTAGAATTGGTGGATGAAGCAGGACGTTACGCCGTATTAAAATCCGACTTTGAGATTTTCCGTCAAAATGCGTCTTTATCCGACAGTGATAAAGTGGCGGAAATGAGCGCTCAAATAGAGCGCCTGAATTTAGAAATTACCAACCTTGGTCTTGTGTTTCAGGATGCCACCAATCAACTGGCAGAAGCTGAGGTAAAGATAGAAACTAAAAATACCGAAATCAAAGTACTTCAAGACCGATTGACTGAATTAGAGAACGTCGGCACCAATGTTGAGGAGAATTTAGAAATGTTTAAATCAGAGTTTCAAATCAGCATTCAGGAGGAGTTAAATGCCCGTTATTTAGAATACCAAAAACTTTTGGCAGAAAACACCATTCTTATCAACGATATTGAATTAAGCACAAACAAACAGGAAGCTCTGGAGGGGGAAGTAAATTTATTGAAGGATGAGTTAGCGCAAATGCGCTTACAAAGTCAGGCTAAATCTGAGGATTTTAAAGAGAGTCTTGCCAATAAACAAACTGAAATAGAGGCGCTGCAGGACAACCTTAGCCGAATGATTTCCGAACATCAGGATTTGCGTTTGGAAAATCAGGTGTTGAGCGATAAGCTGCAACAAAACAGCACCATCCTTCAATCCGAAAATCAAACCTTGTTGTCTCAAATTGCCGAACTAAAACACAGGGTGTCAACTTTAGAAGGGCAACTTTCAGAAGCAAATGCTAAACACGAAACGTTTGAAACACAAACTCAAACCTCTGGTATGAGTCAAAATCAGGCCGAACAGGATGCCTTTATCGACCGTTTGTTTAAACAAATTGATTTGCTGAACGACCAGCGTTTAGCTTTGTTGGATGAAAAAGAACAAATGGCCGGACAATTGCTTAAAATGAATGAAGTCATCGGTTCTATTTCTCAACAGGTTGATAATGAGAGTATTGATGTTACGGGTTTGAATAATCACAGGAAGAATGTTATCTTAGCAGGGAATTCACCCCGAAATGAGGACGTTTCGGGAATGAAGGAGCAAATAAACAACTTGGTGCGTGAAATTGACAAGTGTATAGCGTTATTAAGTGCTTAATTTTTCGCCCTCTGTAAATGAGCGATGTTCATATAAAAGTTGAAATAGCAGGTAGTGTATACCCGTTAAAAGTAGACTCCGGTGAAGAAAAGCACATTAAAGAGGCTGTTGAACTGATAAATGACAAAATCGCTGAATTTGAAAGTAAGTACGCGATAAAAGATAAAAAGGACCTGCTTGGAATGGTCATGCTGCAATTAGTAGCTCAATTAAACAAGCAGGCCAGCAGTGCAGAGAAAGAATTAAGTCATTTAAAACAACTTTTTGCAGACGTTGAGGATATGTTGAAAGATCACCTTAAACAGGTGAATAACATCAGCGAATAAACCCTAAAGTTTGCCATCTAACGCACAAATGTTGAGCACAAGCTCATGTTTGTGCGTTTTTTATTAACCGGGTGAGAGGCCAAAAGCCTGCCCACAAATTTGACAAAATGGAAATATTAAGCATTATTTTTATTGCAGGCGCGCTCATTATTGGAGTTGTTGCCGGCTTTCTTATAGCAGGAAGTAAACTCAACTCGAGTGCTGCAAAGGAAAAGCAAAACCTGATAAAAGAAGCGGAAGTTAAGGCCGAATCCATAAAGCAGGAAAAGATTCTTCAAGCCAAAGAAAAATTTCTTCAGCTTAAGGCTGAACATGATAAGCAAATTCAGGAGAGAAACAGCCACATTTTACAAACTGAGAACAAAATCAAACAAAAGGATGCGGAGATCAATAAGCGCATGGAAGACCTCAGTAGAAAAGAAAAAGAATTGGAGGCTTTAAAAGCTCAGGCAACCCAACACATTGAGCTTTACAAAAACCGTCTTGACGAAGTTGAAAAAGGACACCGCAAACAAGTGGACATGTTGGAGAAAATCAGCGGATTAAAGGCCGATGATGCGAAAGCGCAATTAGTAGAATCAGTAAAAGCAGAAGCCAAAACCCAGGCCATGGTGTACATAAAAGACATTATGGAAGAGGCCAAACTCACGGCAAACAAAGAAGCCAAAAAAATTGTTCTTCAAAGCATACAGCGTGTGGCCACCGAAACCGCCATCGAAAATTCCATTTCAGTGTTTCATATTGAGGGTGATGAAACCAAGGGTCGCATCATTGGCCGCGAAGGCAGAAACATCCGCGCACTGGAGGCTGCTACAGGGGTTGAGATTATTGTGGACGATACACCCGATGCGATAACCTTGAGTTGTTTTGATTCTATTCGTCGTGAAATTTGCCGATTGGCCTTGCATCAATTGGTTACCGATGGCCGTATCCACCCGGCACGCATTGAAGAAGTGGTTGAGAAAACCAAAAAGATGCTGGAGGAGGAAATTATTGAAACCGGAAAACGCACGTGTATTGATTTGGGTGTTCATGGTTTGCATCCTGAACTTATCCGCATGGTTGGGCGCATGAAATACCGCTCCTCTTACGGACAGAATTTATTACAACACAGTCGTGAAGTGGCTAACCTTTGTGGAATCATGGCCAGTGAAATGGGACTTAATCCCAAGATTGCGCGTCGTGCCGGATTGTTGCACGATATTGGAAAAGTGCCCGATAACGAACCTGAATTACCACATGCTTTGCTTGGCATGAAGTTGGCTGAACAATACAAAGAGAAACCCGAAGTTTGCAATGCCATTGGTGCTCACCACGATGAAATTGAAATGAACACCTTGTATTCTCCCATCATTCAGGTGTGTGATGCCATCAGTGGAGCGCGCCCGGGTGCCCGCCGCGAGGTAGCCGAACAATACATGAAACGTTTGAAAGATTTGGAAGCATTGGCTTTGAGTTACGATGGCGTTGAAAAAACCTATGCTATTCAGGCCGGTAGAGAGGTGCGTGTGATTGTTGCAAGTGATAAAGTGAGCGACAAACGTGCCGAGGAATTGGCCTTTGATATTTCTCAACGCATACAAACCGAAATGACCTATCCCGGTCAGGTAAAAGTTACGGTGATACGTGAAGTGAGGGCAACAGGCTATGCAAAATAATACCGAGCAAAATAAGGATTCTAAGGAAATCATAACACCGGCTCAGCTGGCCGAACAGTCTGAAATCACATTCGAGTCGTTTAAGTTCAACCCTGAATTGCAGGAAGGTTTAATGAGCATGGGCTTTAAAAAACCCACACCCATTCAGCAACAAGCCATACCGGTTATTCTTGAAGGCAATGATTTAATTGCTTGTGCACAAACAGGCACAGGCAAAACGGCTGCCTTTTTGCTTCCCATCATGGAGCATATTTTAAAGGCGCCAACCAGACATCTCAATACCTTAATTATTGCGCCAACTCGCGAATTGGTGTTGCAAATTGATCAGCAAATTGATGGTCTTGGGTATTTTTGTTCCGTTGGCTCTATTGCTATTTATGGTGGCAACGATGGTATTACCTGGGAAAAGCAAAAACACGCTTTACGCGAAGGTGCTGATATTGTTTGCGCAACACCCGGACGATTGATAGCCCTTTTACAAGGCGGCTCAATTAATTTTGACCACCTTCAGCACTTGGTGCTGGATGAAGCTGATCGCATGTTAGATATGGGGTTTATGGATGACATCAACACCATTATCAACTACCTGCCAAAGAAACGGCAAACGGTGATGTTTTCGGCTACCATGCCGCCTAAGATCAGGGCCCTGGCTCAAAAAATCACATCTAATCCTGCACAGATCAACATTGCCATCAGCAAACCGGCAGAAGCGGTGGAACAACAGGCTTATGTTTTGCATGAAAACCAAAAACTGCCCTTGCTTCAAAAAATTCTTGAAAATCAGGATTACCAATCGGTGATTATTTTTTGTTCAAGAAAAGATGGCGTTAAACAACTCGAAAAAACTTTGCGCAAAACAGAAAATTCAATGCGCGCCTTCCACTCCGATTTGGAGCAGGCCGAGCGGGAGTCCATCATGCGCGGATTTAAATCCAGAACCTTACGTATTTTAATTGGAACCGATATTCTTTCCCGCGGTATTGATGTGGAAGGGGTGAGTTTGGTGTTAAATTACGATGCGCCGCCGGATCCTGAAGATTATATCCACCGCATAGGCCGCACAGCCAGAGCCTCAAGAACAGGAACAGCCATTACCTTTATCAACCCTGCGGATCAGAAAAAATTTGC
Organism: Bacteroidia bacterium; assembly: GCA_025455485.1. GTDB lineage: Bacteria > Bacteroidota > Bacteroidia > B-17B0 > Aurantibacillaceae > Aurantibacillus. The sequence continues at coordinate 12,623 of JALOMJ010000058.1, forward strand.
AAGAATAGAAGACCTAATGGGCATGGAAGTCAAAAAAATGCCGCTTCCCGAAGAATTGGGTGCGGGCCCGGCTTATGATCCTGAAGCCAACAGAAAAGAATTTGCGGGTAAAAAACCATTAAGGCGACCCGGTGCGGGCAAAAATGATCGCAACAGGCCGCATGGCCGCAAGCACTAAATAGTTACCGTATTTTAGAATAGGCATAGAGTCATCAAAGAAAAAGAATAATTATCTTTGGTAACTGGCTATGAAACAAAGGCTTATTTCAAAAAGTGTGATTCTACTGATAATGTTGTTAATAAACAACATGCATTCAGCTACCATTACGTCAGCTGCCAGTGGAAATTGGAATGCCGGAGCCACCTGGGTTGGAGGTGTGGTACCTACAGCTACAGATGTGGTTATTCTTGATAATAACGATGTCATTAACATCACCACCAACCAAACCATTGCCGGCATCACCATGAACGTTGGCAGCAGTTTAAACTTCAACACCAATACCAGAACCGCCACTTCAAGGGTTCTAATCATTAATGGCAACCTTACCATTTCGGGTCCCAATAAAACAATACAAAATATTGCTGTGCTGGTTTCAGGTACATTTTGGAACGTGAACGGTACCGTTGTGTTGAATACAGGAAATACCGCCGCTAAATCCTTTGGAAACTTTTTAAACGACGGGACTTTTACTAATAATTCAAATAATGTGCCATTTACGGTAAACGGAAACTTCACCAACAACGGAACATTTACTTCCGGTACGGGAAGAGTGACCTTTACCGGAGCCACGAGCAATACTATATCCGGAACGGCAGCCAGCACAGGATTTGGAGGGGGAATAACGGTGAACAAGGGCACTTCTCAGAACAATATTCTTGAAGTAACAAGCGTAATAACCATGCTGGCCGGCGGTCTGACTCTTACCAATGGAACCTTTAAACTCTCAAGTGTCTCTACCATCATTCCTTTTACGGTTGATCCAAATATTGGAGCCACCGCGCGCTTATGGGTAAATGGCGGAACCATCAACAGTTCGGCGAGCATCAATTGGACATTATTAGGTGCTTTAAGAGTAGATGCAGGATCATTAAACTTTGGAACGGCCTTAGACAATAGAATTGCACCCAATTCCACTTCCGCCACCACCGGATTAATAGAAATCAATGGAGGTACTTTAACGGCTACAGGAAGGATTTCTTCAGGAACAGATCCCTGGATTTACACCATGACCGGCGGCCTCTGCCTGCTTGGCACCATTGGCAACACATCTGCAGGACGTGATGTGTTTAATATGGACAACGCTACTAATGGTGTTTTTTCGATGTCAGGAGGCACCTTAACCATAGTGAATAGGGGTGGAGCTGCAGGAGAGAACCTGGGTTATAACAATACAGCCACACTGGGTTCGGGTTTTACAGGGGGTGTATTGCAAATGGGAAATGCATCAACAACTGCGGGGAGCATCATGCGCGTTCAAAGTTCAATTCCAATTTATAATCTTGTGATAAACGCACCAAGCTCTACCGTTCAGGCCCGAACACCGGCTGCCCCAACCACTACGTTTCTGCAAATCACCAATGATATCACAATCCAAAACGGAACCTTTGATGCCAGTTTTTTAGATATAGAAGTTGGTGGAGACTGGTCCAATGCCAGCGCAGTTGCTGATCCATTGATTGAAGGTACCGGAGCAAGAAGAATCACCTTCGAAGGAACGGCAACACAAACTATTTCGAATACCGGAGCTGCTAATGGCATGGTTTTTAATAATATTGTGGTAAATAACACATCCACGGTTATTCCTCAAATTGTACTTAGCACCAATATGCGCGCAGGTGCCGGATTAACTTTAACGGCAGGTAAGGTTAACCTGAACACAAATACGTTTACATTAGGCACTTCTGCCGCAACACCCGGTACACTTTTAAGAACGGCCGATTATTTTTACGGAGGCACCTTTACCAGGTGGTTTGCTACACCTACCGTTGCAATTGGCAGTAATTCGGGTTTATTACCTTTAGGTACAGCACAAGGAGACTACCGACCATTTTGGGTAGGGTATACAACAACTTTAACAAGCGGTGGGGTGATAAGTGCAGTGCACACGGCCACCTATCCGGCCACCTTTATCGCAGCAAGCCATAACGATGCCAGTTGGGGAAATACCCTTCAAGGTGTATCCAATTCTGTTTGGGCAATTTCATCCAGCACTCTGGCGTTTAACGGATCAACAGGATTGATTCGTTACGGCGGCACAGGTTATGGAAGTAATGCTCTGGCCGACCTTAATGCTTCCTTTATTGCCTCCGTGCTTGGAACTCATGCTGCTGCTACAAATGTGAACACCACTTATGAGGTCAACCGAACAGGATTAAACAATATCTCCTTTTCATGGAGAATTGGGACCAGAAATATCACTTCCTCGCCACTACCCATTACCCTTTTGAACTTTACTTCTCAATTAAGGGAAGGGAAAGTGGTATTGAGCTGGAAAACCGCTTCAGAGAAAAATAGTGATTTTATTGCCTTGGAGCGCTCCACTGATGGTGAACAATTTGAGGAGTTGGACAGGAAAAAGGCCCTGGAGAACAGCAATTCTATTGTGGAGTACCACAGTATCGACCAAGATCCTGCTGAATTAAATTATTATCGTTTAAAATTAGTGGATAAAGACGGCTCTTACACATATTCCAAAACACTTGCTGTACGCATCGATAAGCCTCAATCCGAATTTGTGCTTTATCCAAATCCTACAAGCGGAAATCTTACACTTGATGTTCCTGATTCGGATGCATTGATTTCGGTAAGCGTTTATAATTCCCTCGGAGAGCTGATTAAAACCTATTCAGGTTCTCAAAACACTATCGATTTGAGCAGGGAAGAAAATGGAACTTATTTTGTCCGATTGAATTATGCGGACAAAAGTGTGGTAAAAAAAATAGTGTTATCACGACACTAATCAGTCTTTATCTTCAGACGATTCAAGTTCCGGTTTTCTCAATGAGCTGAACCAATTGATCAGAATTAGTTTTTGTTCTTCGCTGAGTTTAGTCTCACTGTGAATAAGGGTGTATGAACTCATGGGCATT
>JALOMJ010000171.1 GCA_025455485.1 Bacteroidia bacterium
GCCTTGCAAAATTTGGGATTCAAAACCATACGAAAACTGCTTGTGTACCTGGAAGAAAATAGAGTTGTAGAGCTAAATTAGTATCTTCGTTTTTGTAATCCATAGAATTTAACATGTATGAAACCTATCGGTACATTTCTCTTAATTTTCTTTGCACTCAGTTTTTCCTCCCAAAACAATTCAGGTATAGTACTCAAAAACATGAATACATCCCTTGTTCCCGGGAATGACTTTTATAACTTTTGCAATGGTACCTGGCAAGAGGAATTTCAATTGCCTGAAAGCGATGCCAGATATGGAAGTTTTAACGAAATACACAATGCCAACCTTGCCCGTATTAAAATCATATTAAATGAAATGGCAGGCGCAACTTGACCTGGAAAAAAATGCCCCCATTCAAAAATTACTGAATAAAATTGATAGCATTTCAAGCCCTACTGACTTTATACTTTTAAAATCTTACTGTGACCGAATTGGCATTCCCTTACTTTTTTCCATTACGGTTGCACCTGATTTTAAAAACAGTCGTAAGAACATTATATATATTGGTCAAGCAGGCTATGGCATGGGCGATAGAGACTACTACCATCACGCTAAGCATAAATCCATTCGTGACGAATACGAAAAGTTTATCTCTAATTTGTTGTATCTGTCCAATTATCCAGAAAATAAAATTGACTTTGACGCAGGCGAATTCCTTGCTTTTGAAATAAACCTGACCGACAAGGCTTTGAACAAACAACAATTAAGGGAATCTGATAAAATTTATAATCCCTTCACCTATAATCAGCTGAAGGAACTATCTCCATCCATAGACTGGAATGCGTATTTTAAATCTCTAAACATTGGACAACCGGATTCTGTTGTGGTTACTTGTCCAGAGTACTTAAAAAAGGCCGACATACTTTTACAACGCATGCCAATTGAGGTACTAAAACTTTACGCTAAAATCCAGGTCATCATGCAGGCTGCCCCTTATCTTTCCACAAAAATGCAATACCTCAGCTTTGATTTCAAAGATAAAACCATGAGTGGAAGCAAAACCATGAAGCCCCGTTGGGAAAGAGTGTTCAAATCAATTGACAGGGAAATGGGCGAAATGTTTTCTAAAGAATACGTTAAACGGCATTTCTCTGCTGAATCAAAAATAAGGGTAAATAAAATGATTGATCAGCTGGTGGCGGCCTACCGTGAACGAATTGCTACACGAACCTGGATGGATGCGGAAACAAAACTAATGGCCAACAAAAAACTCGATCGCATGATCAGAAAAATTGGGTATCCCGATAAGTGGAAAACTTATCAAGGTTTGTCCATAACCAACAGCAGCTATTGGGATAATGTGTGTGCCGCCAGAGCCTTTGAGTACCAGGACATGCTCAGCGAATTAAAAAAACCGGTGAACCGCTACAAATGGCAAATGACCCCGGTAACCGTAAATGCTTATTACGATCCCAGCACCAATGAAATTACTTTTCCTGCCGCCATTTTACAACCGCCCTTTTTCGATCCCAAGGCCGATGACGCCGCCAATTACGGCACCATGGGCTCCATCATTGGTCATGAACTCACCCATGGTTTCGATGATGAAGGAGCAAAATTTGACGCCTACGGCAACTTAAAAATGTGGTGGACTGAAACCGATTTTAAAAACTTTAAAGACCGCGCAGCACGTTTGGTTGAACAATACAATAACTATGTGCTATTAGACAGTTTGCATGTAAATGGGCAGCTAACACTTGGCGAAAACATTGCCGATTTGGGAGGTGTTACCTTAGCTTACCGGGCCTATAAAAAAACACTTGGCGCAAACAATTCCAAAACCATGGATGGGTTTAGCGGGGAACAACGTTTTTTTATAGCCTGGGCTCAGGGTTGGAAATCAAAAGTAAGAGACGAGGAATTAAAACGATTGCTCAGTATGGATTACCACTCTCCGGCATACATCAGGGCCTTTGTACCCCTCACCAATCTAAAAGAATTTCATGAGGCATTTAATATAAAACCTGGAGATAAACTTTTCAGAGAAGAAAAAGAAAGAATAGAGATTTGGTAAAATGAACTTAAAAATTTCCATACTACTTCTATTGCCCTTGCTTTTTTCAGCTCAGGCAGACAGGGTTCTGGCGGAATGGAAACAAGATAAAACACTACGTGCTGCAAGCATTGGTTTTAGCGTGTTGGATCTAAAAACAAAATTACCCGTAGCAGAACACAATGCTAACTTGGCTTTAGTGCCGGCCAGTACACTTAAGGTGTTAACCACTTATGCAGCACTTTCAAAGTTAGGTTCCCGATTTCGCTTCGAAACACGTTTATTTTACACCGGCACTTTGGATGAACAAAACGGTGTACTCGATGGGGATATTCTGATACTCGGAGGAGGAGACCCCAGTCTGCAATCGGAATATTTCAGCAAAGACAACCTTTTGGTTACCGACAAATGGGCCAAACTTATTAAAGAAAAAGGCATTAAAGAGATTAAGGGCAATGTAATTGCTGATGCCTCATTTTTTGACAGAACTATTCCCGGAGAATGGATTTGGGCCGACATTGCCAATTACTACGGGGCTATACCCAGCGGGGTGAGCTTTATGGACAATAAATTTAAAATTGTTTTTCAAACAGGAGAAATCAACACTGAAGCTAAACTACTTTCCTATAACCCAAAATACAACAACAAAACCATAGAATTTAAATCAGAGGTAGTAGCAAGTGGAACCTCTGATCAGGCTGTAGTGTATGGAGACCCCACTTCCTTCACCAAACACATAGTAGGTCAGCTTCCGCCTAACAAAAAACAATTTGAAATTGAAGCTGCATTACCCGACCCAGCGTTGCTTTGTGCAGAATCACTTTGCAGATCTCTGAATTCTTTTGGTGTGTTATGCAGCATGGAGAAGGCCATGTCGAGGTACCATTATGTTGAAACCGGAGAACCAAGACAATTTTTATTCTCTCACTTTTCTCCTGAATTAGATCACCTCATCATTCATACCAATCTAAAAAGTGATAACATGTTTTGTGAAAGCATTTTACGAATACTGGGAAAAGGTGATTTTAAAAAAGGCATTGACTTTGTGCGGACTTTCAAGGGCCAACGTTTGCTCAAGTGCTCTCATGACACAGGTGTTAGCAAAAATATATGGAGATACAGAAATGCACAAACTCTTTGTGCCTTCATTGCCTGTTGCCGGAAAAAGCGGAAGCATGAGCAACATCGGCAAAGGAAAATGGATAGAGAACAACCTCAGAGCCAAAACCGGTTACATGGAACGCGTAAGGGCTTATGCGGGTTATGTAAAAACCAAATCGGGAAAAGACATGTGTTTTGCCATCCTGGTTAACAATTACACCTGCAGTCCGGCTGCCATGAAGGAAAAGATAGAGCGTTTTTTTCTTTCCCTCGAAGCCTATTAGCAAACAACTTTTGCCTCCTTTGTCAAAGGATAGGATCTTAAAAAAGAAACACTTTTTTGCTTAAATTAGCTAAGATAATTTCAACGTTATGCCTTACCTTATAAAAAACGCCACACTTGTAAACGAAGGAGAGATGTTTGTCTCCGATGTGCTCATCGAAAATCAAATCATTTCCCGCATCGACAGAAGCATTGAAAACCCCGGCCATTACACCGAAATCAACGCCGAGGGCTTATACCTTTTGCCGGGGGTAATTGATGATCAGGTGCATTTCAGGGAACCTGGTTTAACGCACAAAGGCTAACGCACAAAGGCGAAATCTATACCGAAGCCAAAGCCGCAGTAGCCGGTGGCGTGACCTCCTACATGGAGCAGCCCAACACACAACCTCCCGCCATTACCGTTGAGGAGCTGGAGAAAAAATACAGCCGCGCTGCTCAGGTGTCTTTAGCCAATTATTCGTTTTTAATGGGCACCACCAACAACAACCTCGACGAATTAAAAAAGGTGGATTACAGTAAAGTGGCAGGTGTAAAAATTTTTATGGGTTCTTCTACCGGCAACATGTTGGTTGACAATGTGCACAGTTTGGAGCACGTGTTCTCAGAAGTAGACGCGTTGATTGTGACCCATTGTGAGGACGACCCCATGATCAAAGCCAAACAACAACAACTAATTCAGGAGTACGGAGAAGATTTGCCGGCTTATTTTCATCCCATTATCCGCAACGATGAGGCCTGTTACAAATCCTCTTCCTTTGCTGTGCAATTGGCCAAAAAACACAACACCCGTTTGCACGTGTTTCATATTTCCACAGCAAAAGAACTCAGTTTGTTTACCAATAAAATTCCGCTGAAAGAAAAACGCATCACGGCCGAAGTGTGCATTCACCATCTGTGGTTCAGTGATGAGGATTACAAAACCAAGGGCAATTTAATAAAATGGAACCCTTCGGTTAAAACTCTGTACGACAGGGATAAACTTTTTGAAGCCATGCTCGACGGCACTTTGGATGTGATTGCCACCGATCATGCCCCGCACACCTGGGAAGAAAAATCCTTGCCCTATTTAAAAGCTCCAAGCGGTGGGCCACTGGTTCAGCACAGTCTGGTGGCCATGCTGGATTTTTACCACCAGAAAAAAATCAGTCTTGAAAAAATCGTAGAAAAAATGGCGCATAACGTGGCCGATTTGTTTCGCGTCCAAAACCGAGGCTACCTGCGCGAAGGCTATTTTGCCGACCTGGTGCTGGTTGACCTGAACAAAGCCAACACCGTTCAAAAATCGAATTTACTTTACAAATGCGGCTGGAGCCCTTTTGAAGGACATACTTTTAAAAGTTCGGTGCTGAAGACCTTTGTGAACGGTCATTTGGTGTACGATGAAGGGAAGTTTGATGAAAGCAATAAAGGTTTGCGTTTAAACTTTAGTCGCTAAATTATGCTATTCACCTTAGTAAATACTTAATCATTTGTTTGAACTTCTAGTTAATAATTTGGATAGTTAATTTTCTGATATGAAAAAACATGCCATCATCACCAATTTTATCGCGAGAATCCATTTTCTTACTATTTATATTATATTACTATCTATAGCTTTTCCTCATCAACAACATTCACAAAATGAAAACAGCAAATGGTACTTCGGTTATTCAGCAGGAGTAGATCTATTGACAAATCCTCCGCTCTCATTAAATAATGGTAAAACACACACGCCGGAAGGCGGAGCTTCAATAGCTGATTCAGTGGGCAATCTACTGTTTTACACATCGGCTGATACCATATGGAACAAAGCACACGTGATCATGGCCAATGGCACTGGCTTAATGGGACACCAGTCATCATCACAGTCGGCTTTAATCATAAGAAAACCAGGCTCGAGCACGCTTTATTATGTATTTACAACAGATTCCGGAATTTCGGTGAATGGACTCAGGTATTCCATTGTAGACATGAGTCTGGCAGCCGGAATGGGCTCGGTTACAGTAAAGAATATCTTACTTTACAAGCCCTGTGCAGAAAAACTCGCAGGAACAATGCATTGTAACGGTAGGGATGTTTGGATCGTGTCACATGGCCTGAACAACAATCAATTCAAATCATACCTACTAAGCACTAATGGCTTGAACAATACTCCTGTGATCAGCCCAGTCGGTACCTCTAATGGATGGAATCCAGGACAAATGAAGATCTCTCCAACAGGCAAAAAACTTGCTGTTGCTTATTGTTTATCTTCCCCTGCACAATTATTTGATTTTGACAATTCAACTGGTATAGTCTCTAATTCCTTGGTTCTAGTCCCGTCCAACGACTTCAATAGTTATGGTCTTGAATTTTCACAAGATGGAAGTAAACTGTATTGTTCTGGCGGCAATACGACAACTGACTTCAATCAGATTGTACAATGGGACCTATGTGCAGGAAACAGCCAAGCCATACAAAATTCAAGGCAAATCATTTTTTTTCCAAATACAGTAAACCCACCACAACTCATAGGCTCTCTTCAACTTTCACCTGATGGAAAAATATATGTAGCGAGAGGAAACAACATGTCTATATTGAGCCAAGTAAACAGATTTCTTGGTGCAATCAATAATCCTAACGCAGCAGGTATATCCTGTAACTATACTGACAGTGTCATCAATCTCAATCCTGGCTTTTCATTTCTTAGTCTTCCAGGAATGGTCTATAAAAGGCAAGGTACTACTTCTCCTTTTAGCTTTGCCGCAGATTCCCTTTCATGCCTTACAGTTAGTTTTACTGCCCCTGTCTTACAAGGTAATTCCTCACCCAGTGCATGCAGCTCATTAGGTTATTCACTTACAGGAATAATTTGGGATTTTGGTGACCCTATGTCACAAAACAACAACTCCTCAAACATTAGCAATCCTACACATACTTTTACAGGCTTTGGAAATTATACAGTTCAGCTTAAGGTGTTGTATTCTTGTGGTGGTGGGACCCAAACCATTTCTCAGGTCATTAATGTTGGTCCCCCTCCTATCCTAACAGTTTTTAACCCAACAATCTGTACTAACGAAAGTATAAACCTTATTGCTAATGGTGCAAACTCCTACACATGGAATAATACTTCGAACAGTCCCACCTTAACCGTATCGCCATCCGTCACTACTGTCTATAGCTTAACTGGAGAAAGTGCTCCAAACATTTGTAAAGCTAAAAGTACCGTTACTGTTACTGTCTCGGAATGTCTTAAACTTAACACTTATCTACCAAGCTCTGATTTGTTTAATATATACCCAAATCCTGCTACAAATCTTCTAACTATTGAAAGTGCTCATTCGGGATTCATGATTGTGTATTCTTCCTTCGGCTTGAAGATTATCGAAACAGATGTCGAAAAGGGATCCAACCATATTCAACTTACCGACTTTCAACCAGGTGTTTATTTTGTTGATTATTTTCAGAAAAGCGGCCGTGGTACACTTAAGTTTGTTGTGTTTAAATAAAAACAAAGCACCCTTGATAATTTCCACATTAATAAATAAGGATCTATTAGCGAAGGATGTTTTAGCAATCTGGCGCTACTTGATATGAAAAGAACTAAAACTATTCAATTATCAAATCTCTTTTACATTTGCAGCTGGAGCACCTTAGAGGGGGCATACATTCAAGCCCTCAGTATTAATAACCTTTTAAATATACATTTGGTGTACGATGAAGGGAAGTTTGATGAATCCCAAATTGGGCAAAGGTTATTGTTTGGATCGTTTTAGGTTAGGGTCATGAAAGCAGTCGACCTTAACCTCAGCGCCCTTAAAATAAAAGGAAACCTCAGCCCAAGCCAAGCGAATTTCGGAGACTGGAGTGATAAACTCACTTTTATAAATTAGTTACCGGCAATGCCTTTAAGACCGACTTTTACATCTCAAACGAAAGTCTTATCTTTGAAGCATGGCGACATTAAATATCGAAATACTAAATCCCAAGGCAAAAAAGCTTCTTCAGGACCTAGCCGACCTCCGACTTATATCGATTTCTGAAAATGTGGCGAATCCTTTCCTAGACGCAGTTAAGAAAATTCGTTCTAAAAAAGTTCATCTGTCACTTTCTGACATTACAAAAGAAGTTGAGATTGTAAGAGCTAAGCGTAATGGCAAATAGACCTGAGAGAATCGTTATTGACACCAATATTTTTATAAGCTTTCTCATCAGCGACACCTTTTCTAAACTTGACAAACATCTTCGAACCAACGAAGTTCGTTTTCTTTTTAGTGAAGAGCTTTTAAATGAATTTCTCGAGGTTGTAAATCGACCCAAGATCAAAAAGTACTTTTCCGACAAGGACCTCGGAAATTTGCTCAATAGTATTAATCTTCATGCAGACTTCATTGAAGTCACAGTAAATGTTGACATCTGTCGGGATAAAAAAGACAACTTTTTACTAGCGCTTTGTGAAGACGGTAAAGCAGATTATTTAATAACTGGCGACGAGGACTTACTTATTCTAAAGAAATTCAAAAGGACTACCATTCTTAAAATCACGGACTATCTGAAGAAGTAAGGCACAGCCGGTAACAGCCGCTAGCCG
>JALOMJ010000172.1 GCA_025455485.1 Bacteroidia bacterium
CAGGTAAAATTCAGCAACCCCTTTTCAATCAGTCGTTCAGAACTCATGTTGGCTTCAAAAATTGGATCCGCCAATACATACACAAGGTGCCTTAAAGAATTGGATGCATGGGGCTATTTAAAATACAATCCTTCTTACAATCCTCACCTGGGAAGTATAGTTTACATGTACACTTTTGATAAGAGTACTGATAAAGGTGGCAGTAAAGGTTCTGTAATAGCAGTGATACCTTATATAAAGAGTATAAACAATACAAACATTATAAACAAGAGAAAGAGAGAAAACAACCTCTCGCTCACATTCAAACCATCCAATGAAAAATCAAAAAAGAAAATTCAGGTCGCCACTAAAACCTCCATTCCGAAAAAAAGAAAAAAAGTTGCGGAAAAAAAAGTTGAGTTCCCGGGCGCGGCCGGGAACGAAATCCCGGTCCGCAGTTCCAGAAATCTCAAAGCTGCGACCTCGGGAAAAGACTTCACCACCCCAACCGCGAGACGCCAACGGCCGCTTCTGCAGCAAGTCCAGCTTTATTTCAAAGAAAAAGCATGGCCAGAAATGGAAGCTGAAAAGTATTTCAATCACTATCAGAGCAACGGTTGGTTAGTCGGAGGCAAAACACCCATGTCCGATTGGCAGGCCTCCGCCGCAAAATGGATGTTGAATGTCACAAACTTCCAAATATCGAGTGTCTCAATGAGTGGAGTAGAAGAGGGGGGCAGAAGTCCTTCACAAAAACAATCCCTTAATCCAGGTTCACTTAACACTCCTAACACTAAAAACTACAATGAACCCCTTTGACTGATCTAATATCCTCCACAATAGTGTGCCCAAAGGGTTGGTGTGGAAATTACATAAATAAATCCTATGAATACCTTTAAATACGAGCACGCCATACAATGGCTTCTAAAACGCGGTAGCGAAACAATCCATCCGGAATTTAAAATCCATGATTCCGAAAAAGAACTCGTCAAAAAAAGACACTGCAGCATATTTAGGCATCAACCTCAATAAAGGCATTTTGTTAAATGGCCCTATTGGTTGTGGCAAAACCTCTCTCATGAAATTGATGAGGTTCTATGAACCAGCTGACCATCGTTTTATTCTCAGATCTTGCCGCGATATCAGTTTTGAATTTATTAAGGAGGGCTACGAAACCATTTCCAAATACAGCAACCTCAGCTTTCGTAATTACGAGCCTCTTGTGTATTGCTTCGACGACCTGGGCTCTGAACGCAATATCAAATACTACGGTAACGAATGCAACGTTTTGGCTGAGGTGCTTTTAAGTCGTTACGATCTCTTTACTTCCCGTCAATTGATCACCCACATCACTACCAACCTGGCAGCTTCTGAAATCGAAAAATTCTACGGTAATAGAGTACGCTCTCGTTTACGTGAACAATTTAATTTGTTGGCTTTCAGCTCTCAATCAACCGACAAACGAAAATAAAACATCCACATATCAAGATTCTTCTATATTAGCTGTCCGTTTTCTCACCAACCAAGTAAACAGTAATCAATGAAACTCATTTGCAAAATAGTACTTGAAGAATACGGCTTCACACAAAAGCCCGAAAACGCAGGGCCAGATATCATCATGTCAAAAGCAAATTTTGAGCTCTGTGTCAAAGCCGATGGTACATGCTCTTACTCCAACATGGGCATTGAATATCCGGTTAAAGACTTGGCCGGATTAAAAAAACTTTATAAAGAAGTGAAGAGCGCGGAGCTTCAGGTAATGAAATCTAAGGCCTACTAATAAATTACAAGCTAAACACTCCTCCTCATAAAGATCTTCAGAATTCAAATCATCAATAAGGCCCAACATTTATTGTTTTAATTTTCATTGGCATTAGGTCCCAATCTAGAATTAACATCAGGATTGACCACCTTTCCTTGTTCATTCAATACCTGTTCGGTATGCTCTACCTTGTATGTTTCTTTGGCAATGTCAATCACTTTCATCACAGAAAAGTAGAGCAGAAACAAGGTTACTCCAAAAATTGTCATTAAATCTAAATCTTGGAATTCAACGAAATAGGTTTTGTCAGAGTAGAATTTTTGAATGTATATCCCCTTTAACAAAGTTAATGAGGTTGTTATGGCTGTAGCATAGCCAACTCCGCCCAAGATATTGTCAATAAATGCGCCGAACTTTTTAGTTAAGATTGGTTCACTTTCGATTTCTTTACTTTTGTGTTTAAAGTAATGGAAGAGAAAGACAAGCACTGTCAAAACCCATAATATAAAAGCCGTGAACTTAGATTCTAGTATTTGTCTAATAACAAATTTTGTGGTGTCCCAGTAAAAATAGAAGGCGCCGGCAGCCACAACCAAGCATATTGCAGAGGCAAATAAAAGCTTATAGTTATATTTAGCTTCTGTGTTCTTCATCAGCTCTCATTAAATATTTTAACTCGAACTGACTCTTCTTCATCGGTAGTATTACCGAACAAACCACCAAGGAGTCCGCCAATTAAAATGCCAATAGGGCCGCCAATAGCTCCCACCACGCCCCCCACAACTGCTCCCGTAGCTGTGCTATTACTGTCATTTTCAGCTATAACATCATTAACTGAGTAAAGTTTATTGCTTAGAAAGAAATTATACCCACCAATTTGACTAACTAGTTCTCGTCTTGTTCGCGCATTAAGGTTAAGATAAACCTTTTGATTGTGATTATTTACAACATAAAGTTTCATCTTAAATAATTTGCTATTTCTTCAAGAATCTCATTCTCGTTATCTGAGTTAGTTCCCCAATCAATAAGTTGGATTCCAACCGTTGTTGATGTAACAGAAATTTTTATTTTCCCGTTCTTTATTTCTTCAAGTTTCACCGTGATTCTATGTCCATACGTAAGTAACCCGCCGCCTCTTTTGGCTTGGATAGTTCCTGCTTCATATTGCGACGAAATAAGTTCACAATCAAAATCCTTTAACACCTTTTTACAGACATCAAAAACGGATTTTTTTGATTCAGCTAAAATTTTACTTTTCATGCAAAGTATGCCTGTTAATGTAAGAAATATTTGACTATTCTCATAGGCTGTAACGCTACAATAAACTTTAAATTATAAGTCTATTTTCACTTAAACAACTTGCTTACATAAATTTCATCACCGAATATACTAACCAATCGCTTTTTTCGCAAGAAGCCATAAAGTGTTTGCGGAAACACCAAGCATATAGGCTAACTGATTTCTATCAATGTACCAGAATTCTTTGGCCGTAATGCCATTGTTTTTTTATTGACTTTATTCAATGGTCCTATAGATAAAATGACAGTATTTAAGACGGTAAATCCATCTAGCGAATTCCATTGATGTTTATAAGAGTAACCGCCTCCTTCCAACTTGCCTAAAAATCTCTAACTTTAATACTCGAAAGTTTTAATGATGCCTAACAACTATCTTTCCAAATCCATGCAATCTTACCTCAATTTATCAAGCACCCAAGCCTTCATAGCGGCAGCTAAATCCTATCTGACGTTCTGCGAACAAATAATTACAACGCCTGCTAATTTCAATATTTTAAAAGATTTCCAACCCCATCTGGCTGACTTATATTTTTACGGCTCTAAGCTGGAACCAGTTCCTGGTCCCTTTCCAATGGAATGGCAAGAATTAGATCCTAAAAACGATGGTGCTTACGATGCGCTGTTGAGTTTCCTTGGTTCTTCTGTTGGCTCTCAACTAAGATGCCATTTTATTCTTCAGCCTCTCTCAACTGATCAGCAAAGTCACAGTTTCTTTGTCGATGAGCATCTGGCGGATATTTATCTTCAATTACACGATGACATTTATCGTATTGAAAAATTAGCTACTCCTGAAGAAATCTATGCAGGCCTTCACCTGATGAAAAGAGGTTTTGATGAATATTGGGGTTTAGATTGTTCTATTCTTCTTTCAGCACTTCATAACCCTGCAAGTGACAGGAGAAAAATCGCCACAATGGTAAATAACCTGCTTCCTGGCATGAATTAGTTTTCCTCAGCATTTAAACTGAATTAGAATATGCGTTTGAATTAGTTTCAATCCATTCTATAGTTTGTTCTTCGTGCATTAATTGTCGTTTTCCGACATCCTTATTTCCTTTTTGCGACAAACACCTGTCAGAAAGCCGCCCGGCAAAAACTGAAATTATAATTTTTTCAAGCGTTATATGGTATAATTTGCGCTTATCATATTCGACGTATTTCAATTGCTTAAAAACATCCTAATTCATAATTCAACAATTGCATTCAAATATTATTTAAAACGTAATCAATATGGATTTTCTAGTTAAAGGTCGTATCGAGTCAATAAACAAAGATTTTTTTTCGTGTATTAACTTCACTGATTTTGTGCTAAAAGCATATCAAGTAGGTATAGGCACAGAAACAGAAATCAGTACAATTGCTATCACGGCAAGTGGTACATTTAACCAAACAATTACCTCTGCTACAAACGCCATTAAACTAAAGTTGTTTCTGGAAAACGGCGAAGCTGATGAACTGATTGCTGAAAGTAGTAGATTTTGTGCTGACGATGTGATTGACTTTGTATTCTCAATTGACCTTTCCAAAAGTGGTGACCCGCTTTACGATAAGATTTACTCCGGTGTTAATGCACTATGCACCGGTGGAGCCACCCCGGTAACACTTTTGCCTACACTATCTGAAGAAGAACTAGCTGACTTAGCCTGCCTGACCTGTTTTAATAGTCGTGGTATTGCACGTCTTAATAATGCCATTAAACTCTGGTTGGCATTTGTAGACTTTGAGGATGGTCTCCCGATGGATTATGTATACCCGGCTGCAGCGACCTTTTGCGGTGAATTTGTTGGAAATCCGTCTGTCGGTTTAGCAGTTTTCTTTGTATTAGAAAGAAAAGCAGACACTCTGCATATGGCATTAACACATTCAAGAGCGCAGTTTAACTCAATACTACAAGCAGCTATTGACGCAAATGAAATTGACAATATACTTGATGCTACACTCTTGAATAGACTCGAGGCTTGCCGTGATGCTGTACTTTTTAATACCAACGATGATGGCGCATATTATGATGCGAAACTCATTCACCTTTCTGGTAACACCTATGAAATAAAAAGTAATTTATTAGATGCGGCTTTAGACACCAGTCTTGACAAAGTGATTGATGATGGAATTGCAGC
>JALOMJ010000173.1 GCA_025455485.1 Bacteroidia bacterium
ATTTTTGACGCTTTTGGCATATTTCCTTGCAGAATTTGATGACAAAATACGCTGTTTCCTACACAGTGCCTAACAAAATTAGTTATTCAGTAAGCCCTATTTAATTCTTCGATTGCTCAGAATATTCAGAAAACTCTTGAGCTAAAATTCTACCTAATGTAGGATGTGTTTCAATAATATAAATTCCCGATCCAAAAGCATAAGACAATCCAAAGCCCGTTGAACCCACATTGCTTGCCCTATAGACTCTGAAATACTTCACACCATCTTCAAGTTCCACAAGGTTTTCCTCTTTGTTTAGTGCTATTTTCAATTCCTTGCAATTTGAACTTCGGTGCCGGATGATAGTCTTGGCCTTTAAATCAGGGTATTTGTTACCATCAATGTTAACATCTAAGGTATACGCGCTTGCCAGAGAGCCTTTCTTATCATCTCTCAGTAACACGATGCCACAGGTAGTTTCCTGAGAAAATCGAAGGCGGTGCTGTTCCAGTTGTTTTGGAGAACAGTAATATATCGTTCCTTCCATGTAAAATAAGTGGCCTTTTATTCCCCAACCCAATTTTTTCACCACAGCCACATTCGCGTGGTTTTTTTTCATGAAACGTTCAAAATAAATTTTGTTGACATCCCATGACGCGTTCAAATCTTCTCTCAGAACAAAATCCCCTATTCGTAAGGTATCGGCAGGTAGGCTATCTTTCATTGAAAAATAGTCAATGTCACGAATGACTTCTTTAGGTAAATGCCCTTTAGAACTGGTTTGTTTTAACCTTACACCGCTGCAGGCAAAAAAGAAAGGCAGAAGTAGCCAATAAAAATGTTTGAAGACCTTGTTCATAAAGTACAAACTAAGATAATGCAAATTTTTCTTTTCGAACTTTGTAGGTATACCGTTTCGGTATTAGCCGCCTTGTATTACTTACTTCGCGCTGCTACAAGGAGTTCCGATAGAGCTCAGAGCGCAAATAATAAATATCTCATTTAAAAAATAGAGGATGGCGATTCCTGTTAACAAAGGATAGTATTGAATCACCAGTGCAATTGTTAAAACACAGTAAAGTAAATTGGCTATACCAATAAGTCGTATAAAAGGGGACTTAGGTCCTTTTAAAAACAAAAAACAGAGCGTGGAATACATACAAAAACAAAATGCTATAACTGAAAGATAAGTTAATACTGTTTTAGGCATGCCAAAATACCCGTTAAACTCCCTCATTACTAAAAACAGGAAAAACGCAGTCGTTAATGCGCCTAAACCATCCATTAGAAAAAGCGTTCTTTGATTTTCTATAAAATACTTTATGAGTCGGTTCATTAATTTGTTCGCTTAAATCAATTTTTAGTTTGTGATTGGTGCTCGTTGATGGCTTGTATTACTTTGAATTTAAAAAGTATTGGTTTATTTGTGTTTTGGGGATACTAACGTTTTGCCGAAGGTACTCGCCGGCATACGGACAACCAGTCTGAAGTTAAAGTTAGAAAATTTGTCCGGATGTTAAAAGCTTTGTTGCGCCGCCGCCACTATTTAACCGTGAGCCTGTCGAATGGTGTCCCGCCGAAGGCACCTTAATTTAAAAAAGCGGCGCCTAAGTGAAGAAGCCTCCAGTCCCGGTGGCAAAAGTTTGCGGTTACCGGCTGGTTTTTATTTCCTCCAATTCTTTCTTCATGTCTCGTCCGCATGATAAAAGTGTTTGCAGTAAATTAAAGTCCAACGTCTTGCTAATAATCTTCTTATTAGATTTTTTTTTGGATACTGGTGGATGGCAAAGCGTTATAAAATAAAGCGTGTCAGTGTACGTCATTTTATTTGGATCCAGATCGTTCTTTTCTGAAGGATATTTCTTGTAGTATTTTTCCCATTCAGCAAATTTCTCTCTGTATATTATTTTTACAAATGATGTGTCTTTGAGATAAATTGTTCGCGAAGAGAAACCCAATTCGGCCTGATATGTTGCGTCAATTAGCACTAATTTGTCTTTGTAGTAATAACCGTCGAGCCCACCGCCACACATAGACATGTCTGGATAAGAAAGTTTTTGTAAAGCATCGGCTTTTTTTAACGAGTCAATGGTCTTAACATGTTTTTCAATTATCCTTTCCGACATTGTCTGTCCGAATACATTTGATGTAATTAATAGTAAAAGATATATGGTCCTATTCATTTGTAAACTTACCTGTAACGTTTGGCGAATAGACCCAGGCGGGCTTACGAAGCTTCCTGTGTCTATACCCACAAATGTTTATTTAAAGATACAAATGTTTTTTAGTGAGCCGCAAATAAAATGTCACGAAGTGGCCGAAATTTTGCGCGCGAACGATGACCGAGTCAGCCCGCTTGGGTTTATTTGCTGTTATGTTTAGGCAGCGGCACACAGTTGAGTCCCGTTACATTTTTATTTGAAACTCGTCTCTTGATGGGATTTTGTCAAGGCGTGAAAGTAAAATTTCTTTGGAAGTCAAAGTCATAATGCCATTTTCGATTGCGACAAAACAATGATTGAAGTCCATTAATGGCACATTTTTTAAATACTCTTTATAGTCGGGATCTAAGTGAGCGAAATATTTGTCGCGCGCACCAATAATTGCTTTTATTGTTTCTTCACATTTATTTAACTCGTCAAGGTTTTTAAAAGCTTCATCTTTTTTTGGATTGTCGTCTTTGGTCAATTCTTTTAAGAGTTTAAAAATGTTGTCACAATAATTATTGCTCTCCTTGATAATTTTTGTGATTTCAATATGAAAGTCCTTTAACGCTAAGTACCTAAAATGAACTAAAAGATTGTCATTGTTGATGTAGTTAGTTATCTCATGGTTTTCTACTTTTACTTTGTAGTTAACCATGTAGCACCAAGATTCCCAACTTCTTCGAGCGTGGGTGTAATTAAAGATCAGTCTGTCGACTGGGCTGGTCATGTCAAGGCCGTCTGTCATAGTTAAGTGTAATTATTTTCTGTCGATAAGTATTTTCTTCCGTCCTCTGTCCCGCTGCTTGAACATAACTTCCCGCTAAGCGTAATAGAGTCGCTTGCAAGCAATTGTAAGCGCTTGTTGTCATTTGTAATCAACTGTAATTACTTTTTCCCTCTACCTCTGCCCATATACTATAATGGAAGCCCTACCCAGCACATTGGCTTTGATGTTAAACCCAATTAAAGCGCAAGTGGCGTTTTTATCGAGTTCCAGTTTGGTTTTTAAGGCATACACGGTAATGATGTATCGGTGCGCCGGACCCGGAGGAGGACAAGGACCCATGTAGCCCAAAGCGCCTCCATCGTTCAGGGCCTGAATGGCATTTTTGGGCAATTTTTTTCCATTGGCATTGCCGGCATCGGTTTTTAGTTCAGTAGTGCCCGAAGGAATGTTGTACACCACCCAGTGCCAAAACCCTGAACCCGTTGGCGCATCGGGATCGTATACCGTAACAGCAAAACTCTCGGTGCCAGCAGGGGCATTTTCCCAGCTCAACTGCGGACTTTCTCCATCGCCGTTGCAGCCAAAACTGTTGGCGTATTGTTTGGCCTTAAATTGCCCTCCAAGGTCCTTGCTTTTTAAGGTAAAGGTTTGGGCGCTAATACCAATGCTATAGAGCAACAAGAAAAAACTAAAAACTTTTGATTTCATGGTTATGGGTTTGAAGGTTTAGAAGGTTTAGAAGGTTTAGAAGGTTTAGAAAGTTCTTTGTGTAAAGTTTATGGGTAAGATAAAAATAGGAAAAAAAGACTAAAAACCAAGTGTTCTTGCTTCGCTATATTTCAATACTTTAGTTCCTCATTCAAAAAAACCAAAACCATGAAAATCTTAAAATGGGTACTTATCGTTATTGGTATTCTTATTGCAATACCACTTCTAGTTGCCTTGTTCCTGCCTAAGGATTATGCAGTAACGCGCGAGGTCATCATCAACAAACCCAAAGATCAGGTGTTTGCTTATGTGAAGTCCTTAAAAAACCAAAACAACTGGGCCACCTGGAACCAAATGGACCCCAACCAGAAAAACGAATACAAAGGGGAAGATGGTACCCCTGGTTTTATTCATTCCTGGGTAGGTAATCCGGAAAATGTGGGTACCGACGAACAGGAAATCATCAAAGTAAGCGAAGGAGAGCGTATCGATTTTGAACTGCGCTTTACAATCCCCTTTGAAAGCCAATCCCCTGCCTGGATTACCACCGAAACCACGGCTGATAATCAAACCAAAGTTACCTGGGGCATGAGCGGCACCATGCCTTACCCCATGAACTTTATGCAGGTGTTCATGAACATGGAGAAAATGATTGGCACCGAG
>JALOMJ010000174.1 GCA_025455485.1 Bacteroidia bacterium
AGCAGTAGAACCTGCAATGAAAGCCAGAGTAAAGATTAGTTTTTTCATGTTTCCTAGATTTTGATTGTTAGATTTAGTTAATCGTGCCATAAAGATATTACATGCTCAGAATTGTTTCCTTAATTTTACGAAATTTAACAATATAATTTAGAGGAGTTTAACATGTCTCTTTCCAAGACCTATCGTCCCGCAGAAGCCGAAACCACCTGGTACAACCATTGGTTGAAACACAAATTTTTCAGCTCAAGCCCCGACCAGCGCCAACCCTACACCATTGTCATCCCTCCGCCAAACGTAACCGGCGTGCTGCACATGGGCCATATGCTCAACAATACCATACAGGACGTGCTGATTCGCAGAGCTAGAATGATGGGTTTTAACGCCTGTTGGGTGCCCGGAACAGACCATGCCAGCATTGCAACAGAGGCCAAAGTGGTGAAATTACTGGCCGACCAGGGCATTAAAAAAGCCGATCTCAGCCGGGAAGACTTTTTAAAACACGCCTGGGACTGGAAAGAAAAATACGGAGGCATTATCCTCGAACAACTAAAAAAACTAGGTGCCTCATGCGATTGGGACAGGACCAAATTTACCATGGACCCTGAAATGAGTGATGCCGTGCTGGATGTGTTTATCGATTTGCACAACAAAGGCCACATTTACCGGGGCGTGCGCATGGTGAACTGGGACCCTCAGGGCAAAACGGCCGTGAGTGATGAGGAAGTGATTCATAAAGAAAGCAACAGCAAGCTGGTGTATGTAAAATACAAACTCGAAAACTCAGAAGACTATATTGCTGTGGCCACCACCCGCCCTGAAACCATTATGGGAGATACCGCGGTGTGCGTGAACCCAAAGGACGAGCGTTATACCCACTTAAAAGGAAAGTTTGTGATAGTGCCTGTGGTGAACCGCAAAGTGCCGATAATTTTCGACGATTACGTGGACGCCTCTTTTGGAACCGGAGCGCTTAAAGTAACACCGGCGCATGACATCAATGACTTTAATCTTGGTCAAAGGCATAAGCTGGCGGTGATAGATGCGCTAACGGATGAAGGCAAGATCAGTGAAGCAGCCGGGGCCTACGTGGGCATGGACCGTTTTGAATGCAGAAAACAAATCGTAAAAGACCTTCAGGAACAGGGCCTGGTTTTAAAAATTGAAGACATTAAAAACAAGGTGGGGTACAGCGAAAGAACCAACGCGGTGATTGAACCCAAACTTTCCATGCAATGGTTTCTCAAAATGGAGGAATTGAGCAGGCCGGCTTTGGAAGCCGTAACCGGTGGAGAGGTGAACCTCATTCCCGATAAATTCATCAACACCTATAAACACTGGATGGAAAACGTGCGCGATTGGTGCATCAGTCGACAGTTGTGGTGGGGGCAGCGCATTCCGGCCTGGTACGATAAAGCCGGAAATACCGTGGTGTGTAAAACACAGGAGGAAGCCTTTTTAAAATTACAAGCTCTGAATTCAAAGGTAAGCAAAGAAGAAATCAAACAGGACGAAGATGTGCTCGACACCTGGTTCTCTTCCTGGCTGTGGCCGCTCACGGTGTTTGACCCTCATGTGATCAAAAACGGATGGGACAAGGCCAATGCCGAATTAAAATACTATTACCCCACCAACGATTTGGTGACCGCACCTGAAATTTTATTCTTCTGGGTGGCACGCATGATCATTGCCGGTAAGGAATACACCGGAGAGAGGCCTTTCAATAATGTGTATCTCACCGGAATTGTAAGAGATAAACTCGGCAGAAAAATGAGCAAGTCTTTGGGCAATTCTCCCGATCCTTTGGAACTGATTGAAAAATATGGTGCTGATGGCGTTCGTGTGGGCATGCTCTTGTGTTCACCGGCCGGTAACGATTTGATGTTTGATGAAAGCCATTGCGAGCAGGGAAGAAACTTTTGGAACAAAGTATGGAACGCCTTTCGTCTTATCAAAGGATTTGAAATTGGAGAAGTACAACAAAGCGAAAGCGCCAAATCGGCCATTACCTGGTTCGAAAATAAATTTTCGGAGCAACTGAACATCATCAACGAACATTACGACAAATACCGCATGAGTGATGCTCTCATGGCCACTTACAAACTGGTGTGGGACGATTTTTGCGCCTGGTACCTCGAAGCCATCAAGCCCGAATTTTTAGATGGAAAAGCCCTTCCCATTGATAAAGAAACATACACTAGAACCATAGCATTCATGGAGAACCTCTTAAAGGTGATGCATCCCTGGATGCCTTTTATTACAGAAGAACTCTGGCATCAGGTAAAAGAACGTCCTGAAAAAGACTGTGTGATTGTGACGGAATGGCCAAAAGCTGCTCCAAACAATGCAAAGCGCTTACAAACCATCGAAACCAGCAAAGACCTGGTTGCAGCCCTGAGAAATCTCCGTCAGCAAAAACAAATTTCACCCAAAATCAAACTGGATGTTCATGAAAAATTGGTTTCTGAAACCTCCATTGATGCTGCTTTTGTAATAAAGCTCGCCAATTTGAACACGCTTCACCCAACCAAGGAAAAAGTAGAAGGTGCTATCAATTTGGTTATCGGTACTTCTGAATTTTACGTGAGCCTTACAGCCGGTATTGACCCCGAAGAAGAGAAAAAACGTTTAGTAAAAGACCTTGAGTACAACAAAGGATTTCTTCGCACGGTGCAAAGCAAACTCAGCAATGAAAAATTTGTGGCCAATGCAAAGCCAGAGGTTCTTGCCATAGAACGAAAAAAAGAGAGCGATGCCCTGTCGAAAATCAAATCCCTTGAAGAACAATTAGCTGGTCTTTAAGCTCTTGTTTTTATGCTGCCTTACCGGGGTCCACAGCAGTAAACTTGCTAGGAACCCCGGTTTTTTTTAACCTTTTAAATCCACACGTATGACGCGCTCAAACTACCTCTCCAAACTCCAAGTACATGAGCTCAACGCCATGCAAACCGCCAGCCTTGAGGCCATCAAGCAAAACAAAGATGTGGTGCTGATTTCGCCCACCGGCTCGGGTAAAACCCTGGCTTTCTTATTGCCATTGATGGATTTGCTGGATACGAAATCCAATGAGGTGCAGGCTCTTATTATTGTGCCCACCCGCGAACTGGCCCAGCAAATAGAACAGGTGTTTAAACAAATGAGCAGCGGATTTAAGATTACCTGTTGTTATGGTGGGCATGCCGTGCAAACCGAACGCAACAATTTGCTGGAACCACCGGCGGTATTGGTGGGCACACCGGGTCGCATTGCGCACCACATTCGTAAAAAATCGCTTTCACTTAAAAAAACCAGCGTGTTGGTGCTGGATGAATTCGACAAATCTCTGGAAGCAGGATTTGAAGATGAAATGTCGTTTATTCTGAAACAAATGCCACAGCTTAAAAAACGTATCCTGACCTCAGCCACCGCTCTTGCAGAACTTCCTGCATTTGTTGGCATCAAAGAAAAAACCGAACTCAATTTTACATCAAGTGACAGCGGCGCTGCAGGTCAGCTTCAATTAAAAACAGTGCACGTAAGGCCGGGAGACGATAAAATAAATGCCCTGCTTTTACTGCTTGGTAAAATAAATTCAAGTTCCACTATTGTGTTTTGCAACCACAGGGATGCCGTGAACCGGATTTCTATGCAGTTGAACGACTTAAAAATTGCGCATGGGTTTTACCATGGAGGTTTGGAACAAATGGATCGTGAAAAAACCCTGATAAAATTGAGAAACGGAAGCATCTCCTTGCTCATTTCCACCGACCTGGCCGCCAGAGGACTTGATATACCCGAGATTGAAGCCGTGGTGCATTTTCAGTTGCCTGCAACAGAAGACGCCATGATACACCGCAACGGAAGAACGGCCCGCATGAACGCAAAAGGCACAGTGTATTTTTTATTGGACGAAGGCGATCACTTGCCCCCATTTTTAAAGGAAACTCCGGGCGAGGAAATCCTGCCCAAACAAATTCAAATACCCAAACCCGCGCTTTGGAAAACGCTTTACATTTCTGCCGGAAAAAAAGACAAGGTGAACAAAATGGACATCGTGGGCATGTTGTTGCAAAAAGGGGGATTACACAAAGATGAATTGGGCAAGATAGAAGTGCTGGACCACTCGGCTTACGCGGCGGTAAAGAGCGATAAAATTGTGAAGGTTTTACATTTGATTCAGGACGAACGCATCAAAAACAAAAAAGTGAAAATGGAGATTTCGACTTAGGTTTG
>JALOMJ010000175.1 GCA_025455485.1 Bacteroidia bacterium
CGATAAAGTAGAAAAACTTCACAATGTGAAATTTTATTCTTCTCTCAAACCCAAATTTTCCTGTGCTATTGCCAACTTAGGTTTCGAAGGCTGGCAAGCCCAACAAATAGAAGCGCGTTTGTTTGAGCGATTTAAGATTCATACGGTGTCCATCATTCATGAAGGTGTGAATGGCATTCGTGTTACGCCCAATGTTTACACAAGCACCAGAGATCTTGATCTGCTGGTGAAAGGATTAATTG
Organism: Bacteroidia bacterium; assembly: GCA_025455485.1. Taxonomy (GTDB): domain Bacteria; phylum Bacteroidota; class Bacteroidia; order B-17B0; family Aurantibacillaceae; genus Aurantibacillus. The sequence goes on from JALOMJ010000175.1 coordinate 243, forward strand.
AAATTTCCAAATCGCCCCCTCCACCCAATCCAAAAAAAGAAGGATGAGAATGCTGATCATCTTATTGTTGTTTATTGCTCTTGTTTTTCTTTACTGTTCAAAGCAAGATGCTGTTTCGCGTGAAATTATTGTCTGCACGGAGGCCCCTGCCGCCATTGGGCCATACAGCCAGGCGGTAAAAGTTGGGGAACGGGTGTATGTTTCGGGGCAAATCGCGCTGGACAAAAACGGAAAACTGGACAGCAGTTCAGTAACAACTGAAACAGAAAGGTGTTTACAAAACATAAAATCCATTGTTGAATCGGCAGGCTTTGATTTGAAAGCCGTTTCAAAATGCAGTGTGTTTCTTACCGACTTAAACAGCTTCAAAGAAATGAACGAGGTGTACTCTCGATATTTTCCGGTACAAGCCCCTGCGCGGGAAACCATAGGCGTGAAAGCTTTGCCCAAAGGCGCGCACGTAGAAATTTCGGCGATTGTGAATTGAGTAGTAACTATACTTAAGAAATTTTTCTTTTTAGGCTGCTTCTAAAATGCAAATTTAGCTTTATGTTCAAGCATTTCATTTATTCAGAAAATCAGGTAAATACTATACTTCGCAATATTCGCATCTGGCTATTCCCTTCAATTCTCATTTGTCTGGGTCTTTTTTTATTTGGCTTGATGTGGCAAATAACAGCGCCTTACCTTAATGGAAATATTGATGTTGGATTCCTGCTAACGAAACAACATATTTTGCATGTTGATATCTGGCGATATGCATTCTATGCCCACATTACCTTTAGTTTACCGGTCCTGCTTTTTGGTTTCCTTCAACTTTCTGAACAACTGCGACTAAAATTTCCAGGCACTCACAGGTTTATTGGTAAGTTTTATATTGGTGCGATAGTGTTAATCAGCGCTCCTTCTGGTTTGATTATGGGAATATTCGCAAACGGAGGACTTCCAGCAAAATTTTCTTTCATTCTATTGTCGATACTGTGGTGGTATTTTTCATTTATGGCCTATCGATCGATACGTTTGGGTCAAGTAGAAAAACACAGGGCTTTTGTTTACAGGAGTTTTGCACTTACTTTATCCGCCATTACCCTAAGAACTTATGTTTTTCTTATTCCAAAAATTATTTTAATTCGGGGCCACGATCTTTACGTAATGGTCTCATGGTTAAGTTGGGTGCCGAATTTATTGATAGCTGAGCTTATTATATTGATTGCAGTGCGAAAACTGAACCTTAATTCACATCACTGATACTGGATTTGTTTTAATAATCTGCCCGTTTTCATTGATCTCATAATAACTCTCATCTTCTAAAACCAATCCTGTTACCTCATTGTCGTACTCTCCTTCATTATAAGGTTTACGAAAAGTACGCTTAAAGTGGTGAATGTTAAATCTGTTTTTGCGAAATTCCACAGTCCACAATTGCTCACCGGACTGAACAGCAATAATCTTATTATCAATAACGTTTAGCGATGTATCATACGTAACGAGACGGTAATAGATATTGCGCATTTCGGGCGGTGATCCGGGATTGGAAGTATCAATAGCACAAATGAGGGTTGTAAATTTATTGGATAGGTGCAAATGGTGTGTAAGGTTAAATCTGAACCAAAGATTGGGCTGTTCCTTTGTCTCAATGAGGTAATAGCGGTATATGGCACTAAAATCGTTTTCCATAAAATTACCATTAGAGGCAGTATTTGTAAGATAGTTGAACTGTCCAACTTGTTTTTCAGAAATAGAGAAAGTCGGAACCGTATCGATAGCAGTGGATACAAAGTTCCTGAACATCTCCGGATCCTTTGACGCTTGTTCAAATTCCTCATAATTCAGGAATTGTAAAAGAATATTCTTGAATACCATAGACGAGGTGTCTATGCCTATTCTGGAGTCGCTAATGAGCCTCTTTTTAATAATTTCGGTGTCAAATCCCAATTCTTTGGCAACATATACATCCTCTCCCCATAAACTTTGATTCTTTAAGATGGTCGCCACCAGATATTCATAGTAGAGCTCAGCGTCGGGAGCACCAAAAACATATTGAGAATAAACCTTTCCATCCTTTGGTTTCATTGAAATAGGCATAATCATAAACTCGTAAAGTTGTGCGAGTTCGCTTTTTAGTCCGGATTTTTCCAAAATTTTGGCCAGTTTTAAATAAGCCTCTCTGGAGGGGTTTAAAGTGATTGCCCGTTTATAATGATAAATGGCCTTTTCAGGGTGTATGGCCTCAGCATCTTCACCCTTTTTAAGGTAAGATTTTGCAACATCAGCATTTACTTGAGCCATCCCATTTACAAATTTATATACGGTGTCGCCTTTGTAAATCAAACTCACCGGTAGTGCATTTACATCCTTATACATTGTAATTGTTTCTCTGCTGCAGGAAACAAAAGCAATGCCAATCACAGTATTAATAAAACTTCTTATCATTGTTTTACAAGCAACAAAGAATCTTTAAACCCGTTTGGAACCGATTCCTCAATAATTGTCCCATCTTCTTGTATTCGGAATTTAGCCGTTGCAATTACTTCGTATTTTAGAACCTTGTTTTCCTCCGGCGATAGCTCTGTAATTGCGCGCTCCCAAATTCGTTTGTAATCTGTAATTGTGATTTGGTTGTTTTCAATGCGCCCGCTTTTAATTTTTTCAGCCGAAAATTGTCCGGCAAGAATTTTAGCCGCAATAATCCCTCCGGATTTATTATAGGTAACTAATTTTGTATAAATCGGCTGAAATTGCTCTCCGTAATAACTAACAGAATTATAAATCAACACGTGGTAGATGGGCGTTTCAGCAACACTGGCCACATAAATAAAATCATGACTAACATCGCGACCAAAACTACTGGATTGCATTTCAGGAACAAAACGCACAAAGTCAAAACTGATAGAGTTTTTATAATCACTCATTCCTACCTGTTCAGGTTTTATCTCAAATGTTGTATTCTCAACTTTTGGGAATGCACTAACAAACACATTAAAAAGCTCTACAGGTTTATTATTCCATTTGGCTGCACCAACATTTAATAAAAGCTGTTTATAACTGCTTGACTGCACAAATGAACTGAGGAAAGGGTCTTTTATCAATGCTACAGTATCATTAAAGCCTTCTGAAAATGCCCTAAGCAAACAATTAGAAACATCATAAAAATGATCGTCATGATCTCTTGCCATATTATGTGCACAAGCCAACTTATACAAAAGCAAAGATTTTGGTTTAAAATCAAGTTCCTCCGCCACCATAAATGCATTGGCTGCCTCCTTATAGTCGTTCTGCCATTTTGCCGTGGATAAGAGGGCGCTGCCCAATTCGTAGTATGTTTTAGCATCAGGCAGACAGAGAATAGAGCGTTTGAAGTCAGGTATTGCCTCATCAATTTTATTTCTATTTCTAAACGCATCTACTCCTGAAAGAAAATACTCCCTGCTTTTCCTTCTCAAAGAATCAATATTTCTCTCTTCAGCGTCAAACAACATGTCTTTTACTTTATTCGGTTCGTAAATGTCATCGATAGTGAGATAATGCAATTTCACCCTGGCAACATAATTGATCACCGGGTCAGAACAAGCTGCAAAAGCAAAAAATAAAATAAATATCCAGGTTCTCATTTGTTTTAACGAAGTGAATATAATGAATAAAATTAATTTTTTGAATCGTTGAATTAAAATTCTATTGTGAATTTAAAAAAACACTTGAAGGGTTTTAGACAACTGCTTTTGGATTAAAACAAGCCCAAAGGCGCGCATGTAGAAATTTCGGCTATTGTGAATTGAGTCTTACAAACTAAGGACAATCGCTGCCGAGATGCAATAGTTCTCTTTCGAAGGCAGATTGTTCAATTCGAAAATTTCATCTTTACTTGAAAATGCTCTTCCTTCTAAGCGGCATAAAAAGTATTTATTGACCTGATAATCCAAATTAAGCATTACTTGCTGTTTATCGTGATAATATTCCAAACGTGCTGAAGCCCTTAGCTTTTCCACCGGAGCATATTTCAGAAGCAAGAGGGGGGTCCACCAGACATTATAACGTAGGCTCATAGGTTCCATTTGTTGCAGGCCTAAATCTAAGCCGGCAAAGATGGCCCATTTAGTATTCAATTGGAAGGTGGTATACAGGTCGTTGTAATACCGCCATACCTTATTACTATCAGGGTTTGGATTACCAATAAAAGTACTCCAATTGAAAAGCCATCGTTGATTAGGGGTTAATGTAAGCTGTGTGCCAAAAGCAGGCGTGGTATTACCGGGCACTCTTTGAATTCTTTGCCACCCATTCACATAAAGCAAAGCCATGTAAACTTTTTCCTTAGCATTCAAATAGCCTAATTTTATGCCTGTTTCATAGTAAGGAGAGTTGTCAGCCACAATGCCTCTCGTCAGGCTCCAGTAGTCCTTTCCAATGGGCGTTTCAGCACCGATGTGCGAATTCATGACACCTCCGTCCAGCCATAGATTGTGTTTTTTTGTTAACCGAAACCCGGCATTGGCTTCATAAATGTTTCTTACCACCGCCGGCTCGGTTGCAAGATTGGAGTTAACATAGGTGCCGGCCATAATCCCGGCGTTCATTCTGAAACGGTTACCGGAATAGTTTGCTTTGATAAAACCAAAATTTAAATTGATTTCATTGTGCCGGTCGTAGCTGTATAAAAAATCCGGTCGTTCTTTATCAGCAGGTTTACTGAAATCGTAGGCGTAATACATTTCAATGTATCCCGTTATATTTATTTTCCGGGGAGCAATCGAATCCTGCGCCTTTCGTAGGCGTAATACATTTCAATGTATCCCGTTATATTTATTTTCCGGGGAGCAATCGAATCCTGCGCCTTTAATTGATTCGACTGTAAGACAAGAACTGCCAGACCAAAAATTAAACTATAGAATCCCTTTCGAATCAAATTCACTTAGCCCGATTGATTTCATCACAAATTTAACTTTTTGTTTCGTCCATCAATCGTTTTCCTCTACCCATGTTATCTCCTCCAATTCAAGGCGGGTTCTTTTCCATGCTTTATTATCCGATAAACCTATAAGCGCCATCTGGACTTTGCCAGACAAAGGAGAGGACAGCGATAGAACCTGTGAGTTCGTCAACAGGAATGCTGTGTAAGATTTTTGTAGTTATGTTCATTTTTCTTTTGAATAAATTGGTTAAAACAGTGTTATGTTGTTCAACTTATCCAAAAGTCCTTGTCGGAAAATGCCTTGCGAAAGGGCATAAAAAGAATGTTCTCCAAACAAGCCGGAAGAGCATTTAACTATCGCGAATGGTTATTTGCTGTGTTCCTAACTAATCCTTCTCCGTTTTACCGGAGTTGAATTTGGCAACTTCTTCGCTGGTTAGCGAAGGGTTGTCAAGACGTCTTTGGGTCAAATCCATCAGTCTTTCTGGATAAGAAGATGTAATAGAACTGGCACAAAGAGATGTGGAGATGATTCACTTCCCCAAATAAATTTTGAAATTATTCTGTTTTTACTCTGTGTTCTTGCTGATAAATGGTTCCTAAACTCCATTATTTAATGACACTGAGGGGGGGTTAGTTTACATTGAAAGGTGAAACCAAAAATGAGCTTGATGCTCATATAAAAACCGGCCTTCATTTTTTAATCCTGATTTTTCCAAAACGCGAATGGATGCTTTGTTTTCCACATCTACAAACGCGTAAAGATTTTTAAGTTTCAGAATTTCAGAAGCATATTTCACCAGGCTGGTGGCAGCCTCTGTAGCATAACCACAGCCCCAATAGTTTGGCATCAGGCGAAACCCCAGGTCGTAAAAATTATTGTGACCATTGATCTCCTCTTTCACCAGCTTTAAACCGGCCCATCCCAAAAATTCTCCGCTTTGTTTTTCAATCAAAGCCCAGCGGCCAATGCCATTCTCATTGTATTGCTTTTGAATCATTAAAATCACCGCTTCAGCTTCCTCAGGGGTTTGAAGCGGGAAATTCCCGAGATATCTGTGCACCTCACGATTCGAATCCATTTCGAAAAGCAAAGGAATGTCTTTGGCTATCAGCTCTCTGAAGAGGAGCCTCGGACTTTCAAACAACACGTTCATTTATGTGCTAAGAAAAACGAACAATTTATTTAATTGAGAATGATTAGTTTTTGACTAAGCGGTTTACCTTCGCCGGAGAGCTTTAAAAAATATACGCCTTCTGAGAGTCCCTCAAGATTCAGCAGTTTGCTGTGTTGTCCTTGCTCTTTAATTCCCTCGTTAAAGTATTTCAGTTCTTTTCCTGAGAGGTCGCAAATGCTTATCTCAATGCGAGTGTTTTGTTTCAAGGCATAATTCAACTGAGTAATGCCGTTGGATGGCTGCGGATAAACGTACATTTCACCCAATAAGGCTTGTGATTCGGTTATACCAACTGGGTCAACAGGGGCTTGAGCCTGCAACGCCAAAGAAATTGGCGTTAAAGGAAAATCACCGGACGTACCGCCATTTCCGTTGACGGCATTACCAGACACATAAATTGTAGCCGGTCCGCTTTGAGGCGCCACCCATTCAAATGTAAAAACAGCTGAACCCGGATTAATTTTCGTGGTGGTTTGCACAGCATTTTTGCGAGGCCCGGCATTTAAAAATTTTACTCCGGCCCCTGCATTCTGCATTACACCGGCATTGCCGTTTGAACCATTTAAAATTTCACAGCCAAAACCAAACCGGCCAAAACCTGTGGCAGCAATGGTAATTTCTATGGTATATGTTGTGCCGGGCACATACTCGTTATTTGAAAAAGAAGGCGTGGCACCGATGGTAATAGCAGAACTTGCTGATGATCCCCCGTTGTGACAATTCGAACAGTTTGCCTCTCCCGGTGAACCGGTATAGCCGGCAATGCCATTGCTGCTAATGTAAATAAACGACCACCCGGTAATGGTTAAAACAAGTGCTGTAACTAAGAGTGAGAATTTGTGTTTCATAAACTATATTTGATATTTAGCGAATATAGTAAAGCAATAAAATCTGGAATTGGAACGATGTTAATAATTATTGATTTAGAATGGTGAAGCCGCGGTTGATTATACTTAGTCCGGGATTTCCGATGGACGAACAAGACAGTACCTGTTTGCCTGCGCTTCAAATGTTTTTAAGAGAACCTATTTTACTGACGCACTTTGATATAAAAGTGATTAGTATGCATTATCCCTTCGAGAAAGCCGGCTATTTTTGGCATAACATTCCTGTTCAATCGCTCATGGGCAAAAACAAAAAAGGATGGCACAGATTGCCGCTTTACATTAAGACCTGGTTAAGTTTAAAAAAGCACTGGGCTAAACAAAAGGACACCCTTTTTCTCAGCATTTTTGCAACAGAACCGGCCTTAATCGCCTCACATTTTTGCCGATGGAATAAACTCCCTCATTTTTGCTGGATCATGGGTCAGGATGCCAAACGCGGGAACCGCTTTATTCCTCTGCTGGCCAAAGGCACCAAATTTATCGTGATGTCTGACTTTCTTAAAACTACCTTTGAAAGCAATTTTAAACACAAAGTGATTGGCCAGGTGCCATCAGCGCTTTATTTGCCCGACCTGCCAACCTACACCGGTGAAATCAGAGGCATTGATTTTATGAGTGCCGGATCGCTGATACCACTGAAGCGTTTTGAATGGGTACTTCACACGCTTGCCGATTTGAAAAAAGAAAACATTTTTGCTTCAGCACTGATCGTTGGGGAGGGTCCTGAAAAAAACAAACTCCGGCAATTGGCCGGCTTATTAGGTATAAATAATCAAGTGAAGTTCACAGGAGAACTTCCACAACCAATGGTAATTGAACAGATGATGAAGTGTAAAATTTTCCTTCATCCCAGCGAATACGAAGGTTTTGGAAACGTTCTTATTGAAGCGCTTTACGCAGGATGTCATGTGGTATCAGTGTTTAATCCACTTCACACAAACGTCGAACACATGCATCAGGTAAAAAACTATACCGAATTTTATGAAACCTCTAAAAAATTACTAAACACTCAACTCGTTCATCGATCGTATAGGGAATTTAATACAGAAAAGTCGGCAAAGAAATTTATTGAGCTGTCACAGGGCTTCGATAATATCCGCCAAATCTTTTGCAATAGCATCAAAACTTAATCGCGCGCTAAACTGCTGCTTCACTTTCTTGCTATTGGCCTCCAGATCACATGTTAAAGAGGTCATTAATGCGTTTTTTAAGGAATCTGCATCCTGTGATGCGTACATCAAAGCACATTCACCATCATTGGTCATGAATTTAAAAGCCCCAATGGATGGCACAATGGGTATGCAACCACAGGCCATGGCCTCGCATAGTGCATAACCGCTGCCTTCATGAAGAGAAGCCGAAACAAAAAAATCGGCTGCAGAGTACCATCTTCTCAATTCAGATTGTTCAACTTTTCCCATGTATATAATCTGCTCCGATAATCCGGTAATGGCTCTGCACTCCTGAAGAAGCGATTCATCATGGTAAAAAAGAAAAAGTTTAGCTTCAGGATGCATTGAAGAAAATTCGTGAAACAGGTTCAGAAAAAACAGGGGGTTTTTTACAGGAATTAAACGCCCTACCCAAAGGTAAATTTTATCGGATTGTTTGAGCTTAAGTTCATTTCTACACCTAAGCTTTTCAAGCGGACTAAGTTCAGTTGAACCTTCCATAATAAGTTTTACTTTATTCTCCGAAATTCCCATTTCTAAGGCAGTATCCCGGGAAGTAAACAAATAGGCATCTGCTGATTTGGCACTCCATTTCAATAACCCTCGCTTAATCCATCCCCGCGGCCGTTCTCCATGGTGCTGAACAATTATTTTGCAGTTTTTCCCAAGCATGTACTTTAAATGCACAATCTGAATATGATTGAAGGTGCCGTGTATCAAAACAACATCAGGCTCACACGCTTTTATGAGATGATGAAAGGTAAACGGTATCCACAGCTTAAAAAAGCGTTTATTGACAAATTGATACTGCGCGTTATCCATTTCAAGCTTTTGGCTGAATACCGCCGCTTTAAAACTGAGCACATCAAAATATTTGCTTAAAGCTTCAATCAATAAACAGGCTGAACCGAATCTATTTCGGTAGCTATCAACATCCTCTACCTGCAGCCTGTGATAAATGATTTCAACCAGCTTTGTTCTCATTCGTATTCTTCTCATTCAGGAATAAACGAAAATACTTCTCATTCAGGAATAAACGAAAATACTAATTTACCGCGTGAACCTTTATAAGCCCTTTCAAACGACTCTGCCTGTAAAAGAATTTTATTAGCTTTACCAATCAACATCTTCTTAATCGCTTACCTCTCTGAGCACATTGCATGAACACCCTGTTAGACAGCTACAAACGGCTTGCAAGTTTGCGAACACATAAAATCAGCAGCCTGCCCATTGTAATTTTGATGCCGCACAGTGCCTGCAATTGCCGTTGTATTATGTGCGATATCTGGAAGGATAATAAAAATTTA
>JALOMJ010000176.1 GCA_025455485.1 Bacteroidia bacterium
CAAGCCAAAATGCAAATCATGCGCGAGTGTGGCATTCACGTGTGCGAAAGTCCCGCTGAAATTGGTAAAACCATGGCAGCGATTTTAAAAGGGGTGAAGGCCTAATCAGTCTTCAGTCGGAAGTTAACAGTTTTCAGTCAGGTGCAAAACTACTGACACTAAAGGCGTACTAAGTTTCGCTGAGAGAATACACACTGTATTTACCTGTTCTATGCTTTGTGTGTGCTAGTTTAAGATTATCGGCGCTGAACAATCTGATTTTATTCATTATATTCGTATAAGGGTCTTGTACAAAATGCCTTTCATTAAAGACTTGTATCTGATTGTCGTTTTGAATGAATTGTGAGGAATATTGCAAAACACCGAATTGGTTAAATCGAAATAAACATTTTTGGCTGAACATATAATAATGAAATGGTTTTTCACCATAATCTATTTCGTCTTAAGTCTGCAGTTTCATGCTCAGGGTGGTTTTAAGCGGCAATTTAAATTGCCGGGGGTACTTAATCACACATCCTTAGGCATATATGAAAAGTCTGATGGAAGCTTTCTAGCAGGAGGAATTATTTATGACACAGTACAGGGTTATTCCTCTTTCCGCCTTGTGATTATGGGGCTTGATGCTCATGGTCAACCGCAATGGACTAAAAAATACGGGGATCACAAGTTTCAGTTCTTCGGAAAATTTCCGGCACCCTGGTTTTATTTTGACGGTAATTTCATGTATCACGCAGGGTCGGTAAAAGACAGCCTGAATAAAATTTATGGGGTATTGATGAAGTTTGACCTTAACGGAGATACTGTTTGGCAGAAAACCTACAAGGACACCTTATATAATGTTGCCCCCGAAATGGTCACAAAAAGCGATGACGGTGGCCTTTTTCTTACAGGAACATGGCTCAACCCCACAGGAGATGATCCAGCATTGTTGATTAAAACAGATAGTAACGGAAATGAATTGTGGAGAAAGGAAATCCACAAGAATGGTAAGAATTATCAGGAATGCAAGGCCTTATTGCAGGACAGTGCAAGTAAAAAAATTGTGATTGTTGGCATGCAGACAATTGGCGATAGTCTAAACTGGTGGTTTTATAGCAATATCCTGATCCTCGACAGTTTGGGCAACAAGTTGGCTCAGCATAATTTCGGGGGGCCTGATGGGGGTTCACTTAGCGATTTAATTCAAACCAAAGACGGAAAATTTGTCGCCGTAGGTTACCGGATATTCCCGCAAATGATAGGAGGTACAAATTTAAGGAAGGCTTTTGCTGTGAAATTTGATGTGAATACGCCCAATCCTCCTATCTGGCGGTTCAGTTTTGACAAACTTGTACTCAATAATGTTTTTTCAGATATCACCGAGCTAGATAACGGGGATATGATTGTCGGGGGCAGCATAGATACCATGGTGCTTCACAATATGCAGAGTAATAGCCTTATCCGGCTTACTAGAATAGGTAACAATGGGGTCGTTAAATGGAACAAATATTATAATTACAAAACAAATTCATCCGGCAGCAGCAATGGTGCGGGTTTATGGTCTCTGAATACTATGGCTGATAAAGGCTTTATTGCCTCGATTGAAGTAGCAAACACCTCTATCCCAAACCCTTTTTTCTTTGTAAAATTCGATAGCACTGGCTGTGATAGTACATTAGATTATTGCCAAATGATGGCCGAGGTAAATGTAAATGAACTTCAATTACAGGATGTATCTTTTAGGATTTACCCCAATCCATTTAAGGATGAAATAAAAATCGACATCCATTCAATCTCAAATTCATTCAAAGATCCACTAATATTTACCATTACCGATATTACAGGAAAGGTCTTACAGACAAGTCAATTGAAAAGCTTGCAAAAAACACTTATCCTTGAAACCAAGAACTTGTCATCTGGGTTGTATTTTTTAAATTCCATTATCGAAGGCCGAAGGTATTCGCATAAAATAGTTAAAGAAAAGTAGGGCGCCTTCTTAATAGAAGTAATTTAAATTGCTGACACATTCGGGTAATCTTCCTTTAATAGTATATTTTTGTTGCAGATTTTTTGGCACACAGTTTTTCTAAACCCTTGTGCTTAGTCTTACATTGAGTTCATCGAAGTGTTGTCGAAGCATTAACTTTTTAAACCTATCACCCCCCACATCCTTCCGGTTATTCCTTTATCTCTGCGGAAAGAAAAAAAGTCCTCTTCAAAAGTGCAACGGTTCAGGTGCCAGATGTTGTTTTCCTGTAATCCCACATCCAGCATCCACTTTGTGTTGCAGGCGGCAAGGTCAATATGATTGTTTTCAAAATACGATTCACCAAAACCGGCCTCATAAAATTGTTTTAAAACTTCATCGCCCACTTCAAAGTGTTTTAAAGAAATGCCTTGTCCTATGGCTGCACAAATATTTTCTGGTTGTGCCCCCAATTCTATCATTTTTTTAAGGGTGTTTGTTACTATACCACCAACCGTTCCTCTCCAACCGGCATGCACTGCCGCAATGATTTTGTTTTTAGGGTCTTCCAGTAAAATGGGGTAACAATCGGCAACACTCACCGCTAAAACAAGGCCGGGTTTGTTGGTCACAAGCGCATCGCCTTCCTGAAAGCCCTCACTGGCCAAGCACACCCTGTTGCTGTGAATTTGTTTGAGCGTGATGAGTTTGTGGTGTTGCAGTTTTAAGGCCTTTAACGCCAGTTGACGGTTGCGGCTGATTTTTTCTTTATTGTCTTCTGAACCACCTAAATTAAGTGAATCAAAGTCACCTGAAGAAACGCCGCCTTGGCGTGTTGAGAAACCATGTATACTCGAAATATTGGGTGCTTTGAGCCACATCACTGAATGTAACTCAACTTCATCATGTTCGTGCGGCCTTTTTCTTTCATGGGCATGCTGGCAATATTGATTACCAAATCGTCGCTTTTTAAATGCCCTTCTTTTTTCACCATTTCTTTTAAGTCGTTAATGGTTTGGTCGGTACTTTCGTATTTGTCGTAAAAGAAACCACGCACGCCCCACACCAAACTTAAGGTGGTGAGTAAGGAGCGGTTATCTGTGAAAATAAATATTGGCGCTTTTGGCCGGTGACTGGATAATTTAAAGGCTGTGTACCCGCTATTGGTCATGCTGATGAGGGCTTTGGCGCCTGCATGATGAGCCAATGAACATGCATTGTAACAAATACTATCCGTAATATAAGTAATGGTTTTAATTTGTGGCGTGTGTTCCTTGTGGTAAATGGTATCGAGTTCTTCTACTTCGGTGATGATACGGCGCATAATTTCAATCACTTTAACAGGGTATTTGCCAACTGAAGTTTCGGCACTTAACATCACCGCGTCGGCGCCATCCATCACAGCATTGGCCACATCGTTTACTTCGGCTCGAGTGGGCGTATAACTTGTTATCATGCTTTCCATCATTTGTGTGGCAATGATTACCGGTTTACTCATTTCAATGCACTTTTGTACCAACATTTTTTGGATGAGAGGTACACGCTCCATTGGCAACTCTACACCCAAATCGCCGCGGGCCACCATAATGCCATCGGTTACATCAATAATGTTATCAATTTCTTTGATGGCTTCAGGCTTTTCAATTTTAGCGATCACTCTGGCGCGTTTGCCCTTGTTTTTAATAATTTCTTTGAGCTCAACAATATCAGTTACGCTGCGAACGAATGACAATCCAATCCAATCAAAATCTTGCTCTAGTGCAAAGTCCAAATCACGTAAATCTTTTAGCGTTAAGCAGGGAAGCGAAATCTTTGTATTCGGTAAATTCACGCCTTTTTTTGAAGACAAAGGCCCTCCTGAAATAATTCTGCAGCGTACACTGTCTTTTCCATTGGTGTCAATCACTTTTAAGTGAATTTTGCCATCATCAATCAACACCAGTTCTCCGGCTTTTACGTCCTGAGGAAATTGCGGGTATGTGATGTAAATCTCTTCTGCGTCTCCTTCTTTCTCCTTGGTGGTGATGCTGATTTCTTTTCCGTTTTCAAGTTGAACCAGATTGTTTTTGATCACTCCAATGCGGAGTTTTGGACCCTGTAAATCGGCTAATATTCCAACGTGACGGTTTAATTTTTTATTTAAATCGCGTATGTTTTTTACGGTACTGAGCACGGCATCGTAATCTCCGTGCGAAAAGTTGATGCGACAAATATCGAGCCCTTCGTTCTTCCAAAACCTGAACATCGGCAGTAGCCGGACCCATGGTGGCAACAATTTTTGTGCGGTTAAATTGCTTCATAATTAAGAATAGGAAGCTAAGTTAAGAAATGCAGGGAAGGAATGAAATTAAATAATTGTGAAGTGTTTTTTATTGCTGATTTTTCATTTCTCGCTTGAACACGCCAATGAAACAAAAAATCAATGTTTCAGAATCACTTCCGTTTTATCACTTTCTCTGCTGCAGCCACAATGTTCAAGGTGTCTAAGCCATATTTTTTCATCAGTTCATCCGGCGTACCGCTCTCTCCAAAGGAATCGTTAACGGCTACAAACTCCTGAGGGCTTGGTAATTTTCTGCCCAAAAGTTGCGCAACGCTGTCACCCAGGCCACCGTTCATTTGGTGTTCTTCGGCGGTGACCACGCATTTGGTTTTTGAAACAGACGTTAGTATGGCTTCCTCA
>JALOMJ010000059.1 GCA_025455485.1 Bacteroidia bacterium
AGTAAAATGAGAAGATTTTTCAGGTTGAGGCTGAGGTTAAGGTTGAGTGGATTTTGATGGGGCATGAGAAAGGTAAAACGGGATTCAAGTTGATCGAACGCCTTAGCTGGAAGCAAACCCAGTGCGCTGACTATACTGATCAGAAAAAACAAACCCACGTATAAACTCAGGCCGATGCTCAAATGAAGAACAACGATTAATAGTACTGCAATAAACCTGCTTCCTCCTTTTTGAGAGGGCCATAGTATCAGGAAGGGCAGCACTAATTCCACGCCGTATACTAAGTGAGTTAAGAACTTCAGTAAACTTTCATTAGGGTAAAGCAAATCACCAAAAGGCAAACGCATCTGTTCCAAACTGAGTGCATAATACAAAGCTGAGCCCTCGTTGTGCCATTCCTTATCGTCTTTTAGCAGTGCCGTAAAAAAATACACCGAGGCTATCATCAACAAATAAGCAAAGCCGGCCGGCACAGGGGATGGATAAACCTTGTCAGAATGTTTTGAATCCAAAGAATAACAGGAGCCCCAATTCAAAAACAATCCCCAGAACAACGTGAGTCTTAACAAGTCGTCGCCTGCCTGTAACACAAAAAGGTTGCGGTTGTGCAGAGAAATGTAAAGCACCAGCACCAGCAGAGTGACAAGACGTGTGCGGTAACCAATCAAAAGAAAAATGGCCGAGAGCCCATGCAGTAGAAAAAGAAAAAGACTCCAGCTGGTGCTGCCCGATAAAGCGTGTATGGACCAGAAGCCGGGTTGCCATCCCAGATTGAACATCACCTTGGTGGGCCAAAGCCCATCATCACTGTATAAAGTACTGATATCGACAATTCGGAAACTGAGATCGAGGAGGCAGATGAAGGCCAGCCCAATACGCATAAAGGCTAAAGCTCTGGGATCAATACCATAATATCGCTGTATGAAATTCAGAATCTTCAACTACTCAAAAATAAAAAAAGCAGATTGCTCTGCTTTTGTATGGGATTGAAAGGTGTTTTTTATTGAGAGCAGGATAAAGTTCCGCTTACACTCACCACCGGATAAATAAAGGTGGGCTGTGTGCATTGAATGGCATTAAACGTTGCATTAATAGCCGTGCTGGTAATGTTAACAATAACTTTACCGCTTTTACCAAGCCAGGTTATGCCGGCCGGTTGATTTGGTGCATTGATGACAGTCATGGCGCACATTTTTGGTCCGGGCACACTTGCTATATTAAATGTATCACTGGTGATGGTGCCTGCGAAGCTTAAAGTTACCTGAGTTTCACCGTTAATGCCCTTTAGGGCCAAACTATTGGTAGATGGACAAGTTGGGTTTGACCAGCCTGAGCCGCCTACAGGGAGGCTTGAATTTTCAGTGGCCGGATTGCTTAGGGTGGTTGTGCCTGTTACTGTTGGGTTATTTTGATTAGGGTTACCACCGGTTCCGGCATTTTGTTTGTAGTCGGGTGCCACGCCATTAAATGGTTCCTTTTTTTCGCAAGCCACAAGCAGCAAGCTAAAAAGCAAAACCAGACCAAATAATTTAAAGTAGGCAGTATGAAGTGTGTTGTTTTTCATTTTTTAGTGAAAATCAAATCTAAGTAAAAAAACCATACCTGCAAAAGTCCTGTAGGTTTGACTTAAAAACCCCACATGTTAATAAAAGGAAGCCCCGGTGTTTTTGAGTGTTTTTATCAAAGGGCATACTCTGTAACGGTCTTCTTCATAAAAATCTCTTAGGTTGCTGAGGGTTTTATATACAGCGTCAACGCCCCATTCATCGGCCCATTTTAATAAACCTTTGGGGTAATTAACTCCCTTAGTCATGGCCATATCGATGTCTTCTTTTGAAGCAACGGACAAATACAAGGTGTCTGCCGCTTCGTTGATGAGCATGGCTAAAATGCGTTCAAACACCTGTTTTTTTAAGCCACTATCGGTGCTTGCTTGTGGTTTTAATGCGTTTTCAGAATAATCGTAAAACCCTCTGCCGCTTTTTTTTCCTAAAAAACCAGCTTCCAGCAAGCGTTTTTGTGAGAGGGCCGGTTTAAATTTAGGGTCGAAATAAAATTGTTTCCACACAGTTTCGGTAACTACATAATTTACATCGTGCCCAATTAAATCCATCAATTCAAAAGGTCCCATTTTAAATCCGTTTTCTTTCATTGTGGCATCAATGGTGGGCATATCCGCTATGCCTTCTTCAAAAATTCGTAATGCTTCACTGTAAAAGGGTCTTGCTACTCGGTTCACAATAAATCCCGGGGTGTCTTTGGCCACAACAGTGGTTTTTCCCCAGGCGTTTAGTATTTGTTTGGCGGATTCTGTATGTTCAGGGGCGGTGGCTAAACCGGGTATAATTTCCACCAATTGCATGAGCGTGGCCGGATTAAAAAAATGTATGCCCAGCACACGTTCAGAATTTTTGCAGGCAGAAGCAATCGAAGTAATTGAGAGAGAAGAAGTGTTACTGGCAAGAATGGCGCCGGGATTGAGGTAATTCTCAAGTTCTTTGAAAATCGACTTTTTTATATCCAGATTTTCAACCACGGCTTCAATCACTAAATCGCAGTCGGAAAGCGTTTTTATATCATTTACAAAGTGTGTGTTTGCTTTAATGGAAACACAATCGGCTTCACTGAGTTTTTGTTTCTCTTTTAGTTTATTAAGAGAAGCAGCAAGGGCCTGTTCAGCTTTTTTTAAGGCTTCTGTCTGAATATCATAAAGAGATACACGGTGACCGGCTGTGGCGGCTACCTGAGCTATTCCGCTGCCCATAGCGCCGCTGCCAATGATGCCAATGTGAGATTGAGAATGTAACATGTGCCGAAGTTAATCAGTACAGGGCAATACCAAACTATTCCAATAGAATTTTTTTTCTTTGCTGCAGTCCATCTTTTTGTAATTCGATGAAATACATGCCTCTGCTCAATTCAGAAACATCCATGTTTTGTTCAGGAGAATTGGAGTGCCCACGAAAAACTTCCTCACCCAGAGCATTAAAAAGCGAAAAGTCAAAATCACTGAGTTGAGTTATCACCTGCAGAGAATTGTGGGCAGGATTAGGATAAACACTAAAGTAGTTTTCACCTAACGTGTAGGATTCTATTCCCGTGGTGTGCGAAACGCAAAGGGTTTTGCTGGAGGAACAGCCCAAGGCATCGGTGATGATGGAAGTATAACATGCCGGAAATAAATTAGTGGCCATGCTGGCGCTTCCGCCCGTTGGCAGCCAGGTATAGGTGTATGGAGCCGTGCCGCCGGCGGGTATAACTTTAATGGAGGCATTATTACACGCGTTGCAGGTGGCGTGGGTAAAGGTTGCGTTGCTGCTGATTTGGTTTACTGAAAGGGTAGAGGCGTAGGTAGATTGTGCACTGCTGTTACCGGCGGTTAAAATAACATTGAAAACACCCGGATTGGCGTAGTTTACCACCGGATTGCTGAGTGTGGATGTAGCGGGGCTTCCGCCTGAAAACGTCCAGGTGTAACTTGTGCCTCCGGTTGTGGTGTTGGTGAAATTGATTGTGCTGCCTGCGCAAATCACTGAAGGTGAAGTAAACCCAACATTAGGACCCTGAGCTGCATTGGAGTATAAGTGCGTGCTTAGCATAAAAATACCGTTGGTTTGATCGAGTGCAAAAATATTTTTACTGGGAAAATAAGGATAAGCGCCCCACTGTCCTTTATAGGTTGCACCATTTGGCCAGGTGTTGTTGTTGCCACCGGCTAAAGGGTAAGTGTCGAAATACCCGGCTAAAAAAGGCGCATTGGGATTGGAAATATCATACAATTGCAAACCATCCTGATAAGCGCTCACAAAA
Organism: Bacteroidia bacterium; assembly: GCA_025455485.1. GTDB lineage: Bacteria > Bacteroidota > Bacteroidia > B-17B0 > Aurantibacillaceae > Aurantibacillus. The sequence continues at coordinate 3,811 of JALOMJ010000059.1, forward strand.
CAATACTGGTTGTTAACAATAAACGGGTTGTGTGGGGTGGTGTTGCTGTATTGGTTGATAGTAGACAGCACCTGAATGTTCGATAAATTACTAACATCAGCAACTTTCACCGGCAGGCCGGCCGGCACCTCGTCTAAAAACACCAGGGTTTGTCCGTTTGGCGTTAATGCGCTGCTGTGGTTATAACCCGAAAACGGGTAGGAGGTAAGCGAGGTAATTATACTAAAGGTATTTGAGGTTGTTAAACGAAACACATACAAGCCGTCGTATCCGCATGAGGCGTATACGGTATCATTTCGGGCAAACACATCGTGGGCATGGTTGATAAATGAATAATCCTGATCCAAGCGGCGGAGGAGGACGGGGTTCGCCGGGTTTGCCAAACTGTAAACGTTTAAACTAGAGAATAAATTATTGCTGTAAGTTACAGAAGAAACATACAAACGGTTACCATCCACCCAAAGGGCATGTCCGCGTTTAAAAATAGCCTGACTGTCGTACACCTTTTGTACACTGTCGGGTAAATACTGCATGTCAAAAATTTGAAATCGGTTAGTGCCCCCATCGTCGCTGGCCACATAACAATAGTTTTGAAAGGTTTTTACCTCACGCCAAATGGCACCGTTGTGAGCGCCAACTTTGTAAGCACATACACTTGGGGTAGCGGGGTTTGTAACATCTACCCAATAGGTGCCGGATTGTGAGCAGGCAATAGCGTACTCTTTGTTTAAACCCGGCTGGTACCAGCCCCAACAGCCTGAGTATTTGCTGCCTGAGCCGTTGGTGCCGGTTTCGGGATTGATGTTGCTCACCATGGTGAAATTGGAAGCGGGGTAAACCTGCGCTTGCACACTCTGGCGAAAAATCAAGACCAGTGCCAACAAAATCAATGTGTTTTTCATGTTTTGGTTTAATGTGAAATGATGAGTTTTTGGGTGTGCCGACTTGATTTTGATTCCACCTGAAATACATACATACCAACGGCAAGGTGACTGGTTTTGATTCTGGTACCCGATTTTTCAATTGTGCCCGATGCCACCAAAGTGCCTGTAGTGGAGTAGATTTTATAATTCAGAGGGATGTTGTAGGGATAATTGATTTTTACTTCATCATCAACCGGATTGGGAAAGAGTTTAATTTGAACTTCCTGTAGGTTAATTTCCTCAAGGTTTACCGGATTAACAACTGTGGTGGTGTATGCAGCGGTGGCATCCAAAATAAATACCCCATTTTGCATGTCGTTGGCAATAATGATGCCGCTTGGCAAATAAGGATAGGCCCCCCAATTTCCGCGGTAGGTGCCTGTGTAGTCATTTTGTTGAAAGCCGCCCTGAGGGTAGGTATCGAAAAATCCGGATAAAGACACGACGGATGGTGTGGAAATGTTATAAATGTATAAGCCATCCTGATAGCAAGATACCACAGCAAAATCATTTCCAATAACGTATGGGTTGTGGGGCGTTGTGCCATCGGCAGGTTTAAATGTTTTTACGGGCTGAATGTTGGAGAAATTTTCAACGTTCACAAGGCGTATTGGCATGGCCTCCGGAACTTCATCGCAAAACACAAGGTGCTTACCATTTTGTGTTAAAAAACTGGAGTGGTTATAGCCTTGCGTGGCATAGTTAACGTAAGAACCAAGAATGGTTAAGCTGTCTAAAACACTGTTGTATTTCAAAACATAAAGTCCCTGAAATGCAGAAGAAGCATATACCGTGTCGTTTCTCACATACATATCGTGTACATAGTTGATAATGGAATTCGGAATATCTTCCTCCAGTTTTTTAAGCAACACCGGTGCAGTTGGTGTGGCCAGACTATAGATAGCCATTGGAGAGAGGCCGCTGTTATCGGTGTGCCCGCCGATGTACATTTTATTTTGATCAATCCAAATGGTGTGGCCTCTTTCAAAATACGTTGTACCATCGTGCACTATGCTCACTGAATCGGGCAGGGTGCTCATGTCTACAATTTGAAAACGGTTGGGTGAAAAATCATCGCTTACGATGTAACAATAATTTTGATACGTTTTCATTTCCCTCCAGGTACAATTGGTTTTGCCGGGCACAAATGCCGATACAGTTGGGCTTGTTGGATTACTTACATCGATGAAATAGGTACCATGACTTGCGCCTATAATGGCGTATTCTTTGTTTTTGGACGCTTGGTACCAGCCCCAGCAGCCCGAATATTTTCTGGCATCTACGCCAATGCCGGCCAGGTTGTTGTTGGGGTCGAGGTGGGCTAACAATTGAATGTTTTGACTGTCGTAGGTTTGAGCGCTAAGGGTTTGCATAAGCCAAAGCGACATGAAAAGTAATAGGTGTTTCATTGTAATTAGGTCTATTACAAATGTAGTAATTCGCTTAAGATAAATTACTTCGTTAAGGATAAGCTTGATAAATGGTTGGTGAGGCCTTACAAATGGTTAAAACAAGGCAATCAGTCCGAAATGTATCTTGCCATTTCTCAAATCAATGGGGTTATTGAGTTGACTGCCCAAAGCGTAAGTCATGGTGAGGATGCCGGCCTTGGTTTCAAAGTTAACCCCGGCACCAAAACTAAATGGGGTATCGCTCAGGTAATCGCCGTTGCTCACGTTTTCGTACCAGGCACCTTCGGTAAACAAAAGCAGGTTGGAGTTTTCGGCAAATAAAAACCGGTATTCGAGTGTTGGGATGATGTAGGAGGAGGTGTAAATGCTTTCTTCATCAAAACCCCTGAGGGTTCGTAATCCACCAATTCGAAACAATTCATTTCTGAAAATTGTGGAGTTTCCAAAAATGGAGGCTCCCTGCAAACCAAGTTTGAGAACATGGTTGCGGTAAAGTTTTACATAAGCAGCAAACGCACCTTCCAGCTGGTATTGCAGCGATCTGAGGTCGAGGCCTTCATACACCGCATCATTTATGTTGGGGTTTTTGTTAATGACCCTGTTGCCTGTTTGTCCGTTGAAGTTAATGGAAATTCCCTTGTGCGGATTAAACCTGTAATTAAGGTCTTCATAAAATATGCCTACACCATAGGATTTTGTTTCCACATCGGCATATTCCGGCAGTGTGTTTACAAAAACCAAATTGCTGGTAGAGATAAGGTTGGAATTTCTTTGTTTGTAACCAAGTTTTAAAAAATTAAGGCCATTAAAATAATAATGCAAAGCAATGTGGTTATTGATGTCAATAAATGACGAATCTTTCCGGTAAATTTTTAGATAATAATCTGCACCAATGGGTGTGCCGGCAATGTAAGGGTATATTAATCGTCCTGCGAAATCCTGAGTTTGGTTTTGTAATCGCCTCCATTGCAAATCAAAAGTTTCTCCATTTCTGAAAATCCCGTTCACAACTTTTAGTTTCACATCGCCGGTTATGACTGTTTTTCCTGTGTTGGCATCCGGCAAAATGCCCACAATACCATCAAACTGAGAAGCGTTTTTTTTATCGAGGTACAAATACAAACGGTTGGTTTTATCACTCAGGCGTACAATTTGTGGTTTGGTTTCTTTTATAAACGGCAATTGTTTTAAATTTTTCGATATTTTTCTTAGCACTTCTTCATTGTAGGGCATGCCTTCGCTGATGGCTAAATAGCGGTAAAGGAAGTTTCGTTTAATTTTAGAATCCCCTTCAATTTTTATTGAATCAATTCTGAACAATTTGTTTTTGTTCACCTGCAATACTCCACTGATGGCCTTGCCCTCAAATTTCACACTGTCTATTTTAACTGTAGCAAAGGGGTAACCGTTATTTTCGTAATACACCAGTATCTTTTCTATGCCTCTGGCTAATTCGCGGTAATTAAATGGTTTTCCGGTATATAGTTTTTCACTTAATCCGGCTTTAGAGGCGATTACCGGATTTACATTTCCTAATTTGAGCTGTGCAAGTTTAAATGACTCGTATGTTTTGATGCGGGCAAACAGTTTTAAACTGTCTTCCCAAACACTATCCGCTTCAGCCAGAAGGTAGCCTTTAAAATGAAGCGTGGTAATAAGGTTTGAAATTTCCTTAAAGGCAGCTTCCTTACTCTTAACTTTACTCTTGTAAGTAATTTTAGAGGCGGGACCGCCTTTTTCTGAAAACACCTTTAATTGCCATTCCTGGGCACGCATGGAAAATACCATGATGGAAAACAGCAGAAGGTATGCTTTAACTTTTTTCAAACAAATCCATTAAATTAACGCAGAAATGATATCTTAGCGTATGATTGACTCAAAATTAACACAAAAGCTCATGATTAAACATCTCTTTACATTATCGATTTTTATTATTTCGATGGGTGTTTCGGCTCAAAGCCCGATAACAATCGGCAATGCCAACATGCCCGGTAATAATGATACTTTACGTTACACCAATGCCAGTCCGGTTTCACTTGGAAATTATACCCAAACCGGGGTCAATTTTACCTGGGATTTTTCCACCCTCGTTTCGCTGAGCGAAGGTGTAAGGAGTTTTAAAAACGCCCTGCAAACCCCTTACGCCTTCTATTTTTTGGCTTTAAATGCTTTTGGTGAAAAAATAGCCGATACCCTGGGAGCAGGACCGGTAACCATTACCAACTTTTACAATTATTATAAAAAACAAACCAATCCTGTGAATGCGTTTATTGCGGATGGAGTAGGTATGACTTTTTCTTCTGTTCCTGTGCCATCTTACTATTCAGATAAAGACGAGTTGTATAAATTTCCCATGACCTATCCTCAATACGACAGCACCACGTTTAAGTTTTCAACGCTTAGTAATTCACTTCTGCCAATAACCTACTCGAAGGGTGGATACAGAGTAACAAAAGTGGATGGTTGGGGAAAAGTAATTACACCTTACGACACGGTAAATTGTTTGCGTTTGATTACTACCCAATACGCTGAAGATACTATAAAAACAAGTATTGGCCCTATCACCATCCCGTTTGGATTTCCTAATTACCAAAGAAGTTATCAGTGGATGAGTTTAAACAGTAAAATTCCATTTCTGGAAGTTAGCGGCTCTCTGGTAAACAATGTGTTTACCATTACCCAGGTGCGGTACAGGGGATACGAGAGAATTGCAGCCAATCCGGTTTCCAACGGCCCTGAACTCCAGGAAACCAACATTGGGCTTTACCCGAATCCTGTAAAAGATAAACTGCAGGTGTTTGGTTTGTCTCAAGAACCTTCAAATTTTGAAGTGTATGCCCTGGATGGAAAAAAAGTGCTTTCGGGTGCCTTCAAATCCATGGCTTCGGAGCAAAGTCTCGACCTAAGTGGCCTTGAAAAAGGGGTATATTTTCTTAACATCCTGGGGACCTCAACAAAAACAAGTATGCGTTTTGTTAAGGAATAAGGGCCGGGCCAAAATATTTTTGTTTCCTTAAATTAACTGTTAAATTCGTGGCAGAATATTCAAAACAACCCCCATTATGAGCCATAGCGAGCATTCATCCAATGAAAAAAAACCCGTAGCCTTCACAGTGCCATTTATTTTGGCTTCGGTTACCGTTATCGTTATTTTAATGTTCCTAAGTCTTTGCGATCCTAAAGCCGGTCATGCAAAATGCGAGTGTAAGGAGGAGTGTTCTACAGAATGTATGGAGGCCTGTGAAAAAGGCGATCATTCCAAGCACCCTCAGCACGAAGCCCATGGCAAGCATGAAAAACATTAAGTGACCTTCAATTAAGCTACCAACCTGCCTCCGGCAAACATCCTGTGGTCCCTATTGCTATTGGGATGAGCGAGCAAGTGTGTTTGCCGAATCAGGCCTCGGCGGAAAGGCCCGCCTGCCGAAGCAATATCCAGCGCTTCAGCGTGCGCCCGTGCCGGTTCGGACGGGGGCAGGTTAGTGGTGTAATTCCGAACTGCCGACTGCTTTAACCACAGAGTACACAGAGTAAAGCACAGTGTTACACAGAGTAAATTTCTGATTTCTGATTTCTAATTTCGATGGTATGAGACCAATAGGTCATGGAGTGAAGTGATAGCTTCTGTTTTATGACTGACACCTGCCGACTGATTAACCACAGATTTCGCAGAGTGAAGCACAGTGTTACACAAAGTCTATTTTTCTTAGTGAAACTTAGTGCGCTTAGTGCCCCCGCCTGCCGAAGCAAGAGCCAGCGCTTCAGCGGGCAGGTTAGTGTTGTAATTCCGAACTACCTACTGAATAAAGTGTTCAAAGGTTCAATGTTGTTCAACACTTCGACTTCGCTCAGTGTGACATTTTCAAAGTCTCTGTATTAGCCTCTTACGACTAACTTCCCACGACTTATCTTAAGCTACCGTCTTCCTTTCCCCAATTTGCTGCCTCCACATGGCGTAATAAAGTCCTTTCTCGGCTACGAGGTTGTCGTGTTTTCCGCTTTCAATGATTCTTCCTTGCTCCATCACAAAAATTTTATCGGCGTGCATAATGGTCGAAAGGCGATGGGCAATCAGGATAGTAATTTGATTTTTACTTAAGCTTAATTCGCGTATGGTGCTGGTAATGTCTTCTTCCGTTAAAGAGTCAAGGGCCGAAGTGGCCTCATCAAAAATCAACAAACGAGGGCTTCGCAAAAGGGCGCGGGCAATGGACAGGCGTTGTTTTTCACCTCCGCTGAGTTTGATGCCGCCTTCACCAATGGTGCTGTCCAGCCCTTTTTCGGCGCGTTTAAGGATGCCTCCGCAAGCGGCTTTGTTCAGGGCGTTCATCAAGTCTTCCTGTGTTGCTTTGGGTTTTACAAACAACAAGTTGTCGCGAATGGTTCCGCTGAACAATTGGGAATCCTGAGACACTAAACCCAACTGCCTTCTCAGCTCCGTCATGTTAATGTCGGTGGAATTGATGTTGTTGTAAAAAATCTGGCCTTCGTTGGGTTTGTACAAGCCCAATATTAATTTTACCAAAGTGGTTTTCCCGCTGCCGCTGGGCCCAACAAATGCCACGGTGTCGCCTTTTTTGATGTGTAATTCTATGTCTTTTACCGCGTAGCCATTGGAACTTTTATGTCCGAAGGAAACATTTTTAAACCGCAGCTCTTCAATCTCCCCCAGTTTGGATGGGCTTTCGGGTACGGCTTCCGATTCAGAGGACATTAGTTTTTCAAAATGATCCATACTGGCGCGGGTTTCGTTGTAAACGGCAATCATGTTGCCCAATTCCTGCATGGGATTAAATATAAAGAAGGAAAAAAACATCAGGGTGATGAGGTCACCCACTTTAATGACCCCGTTAAACACAAAACAATACAAACAAAATACCAGCAAGGTTCTTACAAAATGCACGGTACTGCCTTGGATAAAACTTAATGAACGAACGAAACGTACTTTTTTTAATTCCAGTCCAAGTATTTTTTGTGTGGTGGTGTTCAGGCGTTTTTCTTCTTGTTCAATTAAACCCAAACTTTTTACCAATTCAATGTTGCGCAGGGATTCTGTTGTAGCACCGGCCAAAGCCGTGGTTTCGCCCATGATTTCCTTAGAAATCTTTTTTATTTTTTTGCCCAGGAAGGAACTAACGGTTGAAATCACAGGTACAGTTGCAAGAAATAAAGGCCCCAGAAGCCAATGGATGTTGATGGCGTAAACAAAAACAAACACAATGCCAACGATGGATTGAAAGATCAAACCGATGACCAGGTTGATGAACTTTTCCGTATCCGATTTTACTTTTTGCAGTTTGCCCAGGGTTTCTCCGCTGCGCTGGTCTTCAAAATCTTTGTAGGGCAGAGAGAGGGCTTTTTTAATGCCGTCGCTGTACATCTGCGCCCCGGTGCGTTGAATGATAATGTTGGTAAAATAATCCTGAAAATTTTTGGCAATGCGTGAAAGCAGGGCGGCGCCAATGGAGAGCAATAAAAACAACGACACCATTTTGGCGAAGGCAGTAAAATCAGCTCCAGGGTACCAAAAGTAGTTGCTGTTGGTTTCATTGTGGGGCGCGCCAAAACGGTTGATGAGCTGCCCGGTGATGATGGAATCGCAGAGGGCAAAACTCTGGTTGATGGCGGCAAGTACAAGTGCGAGTGCCAATAATGGCTTGTGTTGTTTTATGTAGTGGAAAAGAAGTTTCATAATAAGGCATGTAAAGGTAGAAACTTTAGTTTCTAAGAAATTACACTTTTTAAAAAGGATGTTAATTAATAGGATGAAATGGCATTTTAGTTGGGCGCCCCCCTGAAGTAGAAAAACTAAAAAAACACGCCGGAGGTTTTTCACTTCAGGGTCGGGCTGCTACAGGCTCGCTGATCGCTCGGCTTTTTTTGTTGAGGCTGCGCCGTCAACAAAAAAGAGCTAAACCTTTCGCATCCCTGGCGCTAGCAACTGGGACTAAGCAGAACGGACGATTGGAATTATAGAAACAATTATGAGAATGAACTCAAAACAATAGCTGCAGATACCTACTGCGCATTCCAGCCTCCATCCACGGGAATAGAAGCGCCGGTAAGGGTGTTGGCCTGCTCAGAAGCAAGAAAAAGCGCTAACTGACCCAGGGATTCCACACTCACAAATTCTTTTACCGCTTGTTTGTAGAGCATCACCTTACTGATGACTTCACTCTCGCTTAAATTATGAGCCTTGGCCTGATCGGCAATTTGTTTTTCCACCAAAGGGGTTTTTACATAACCCGGACAAATGGCATTGCAGGTTATGCCTAGGGGCGCGCCTTCCAGGGCCAGTGTTTTGGTAAAACCAACAATACCGTGTTTACTGGCTACATAGGCACTTTTAAATTCTGATGCCACCAAACCATGGGCGGAGGCAATGTTGATGATGCGTCCGAATTTTTTAAACCGCTTTGCTCAAATGAAAGGCCGAAGTTAAATTGATGCCAATGATGGCATCCCATTTTTCTTCAGGAAAATCCTCAATGGGCGACACGTGCTGTATGCCGGCGTTGTTCACCAAAACATCAACGGAACCAAAGGTGTCGACGGCGGTTTTCACCATGTCTCTTAACTCAGCCGGTTTGAGCATATTGGCGGGTGAGAATAGGGTTTTGATGCTA
>JALOMJ010000013.1 GCA_025455485.1 Bacteroidia bacterium
CATGCGCATTTATATTGAAGGCTATGAATATTACGAAGATTTTAACAGCACTTTTATAACAGAAACCTTATCTTTAATTGATAATGGCCAGCGCTTTGTTATGATAGAAAACCGAACAGAACCCGGGGTGCCCACGCCGCTTACACGTTATATCCATCCCAATCATCAAAGTTCGTGTACTCTGGAGACTGATGATAACGGGGATGTGATTACTTATGAAGAATACCATCCCTTTGGTACAACTTCCTACCAAGCCACAAACCCGGCCATAAATGCAGCTGCTAAACGCTACCGTTACACCGGTATGGAACGCGATGAGGAGACGGGATTGAACTACCACAAAGCGAGGTATTATATACCCTGGCTGGGTAGGTGGCTAAACCCGGACCCTATTGGGATTGGGGATGGAGTGAATGTGTATGCGTACTGTAGGAATAATCCAGTGATGAATTTGGACAAGCAAGGAACACAGACTGTTGAGCCACCTAAAAGTGATGAAGAAATTCCATTGATCGAACAAAAAACATCCCCTAAAGGTTCATCAGATAATCCAATTTTACTTGATGAAGTGACCATTACGGCAACTAAAACCAGTGTAACAGCAGGAGAAGCTGCAAGGATGGCCGACAATGTGTATGGTGACCCTAATGCTGCCGAACTCATTAACGGTTGGCAAAAATCTGAACTGAAAATACCAGGTGTGGAATTTAATAACCCTGAAACAGGTTTTCAATCTGCTTTATATGAACGCACCAACGCGGAGGGCGTAACCGAATATGCTTATGTATTTGCCGGGACAAACGATCTGCTGACAGATGCAAAAGAAGATGCGGCACAGGCTTTGGGAATGGATGCTCCACAATTTGAACAAGCAGCAAGGAATGCTAGGACGATTAGTGATGCGTTAAGAGGGAACAGTTTAACTTTTGTGGGACATTCATTAGGTGGTGGTTTGGCAAGCGCGGCAGCATTGGCAACAGGGCGCAATGCCATTACTTTTAATGCCGCAGGATTACACTCCAACACAAAAGCCGCCAACGACCTGAACATGCAAGCACAAATAGATGCCTATATTGTACAGGGCGAAATTGTAGATTATAGTCAGAGTTCTTTAGGGCTTGCAACAGCAGAAGGAACTCGGCACGAATTAAAGGCCAGTTATGTTCCACAAATATGGGGTACAAAATTGGATGATGCGTACCGCACTTATCAGCGTGTTGAGAATCATTTAATGGGCACGGTGATACAAAAAATGCAGCAGCAGGGAATAAGGTAGCATGATTCGGATAGCAGGGCTTATATTAATATTTGCAACCCTGAGCAGTTGCAGCAACGGACAGGAAAAAATGTACGCAAACAATATCAGAATATACGAGAACAGCCCCGCATGGGAGCTTGCAAAGGCTGTGGAAAAAGAAGATATCGATAGGATAAAGCAGCTTTGCCGGAATGATACTTCACTTGTTCAATATCAGGAGACTCGGTTTGGGCAAAGCCTGCTTGAATGGGCTGTTTATACCAACCGATATAAGGCTGCCAAAGCCTTAGCCGAATCAGGAGCGGACCCCAACCTGCAATCTTACAATGGCACATCGGCATTTATCCATGCAGCAGACATTAACCAAACTTCCGACTATGTAAAGCTGCTTTTGCAACACGGTGGCGACCCCAACGCCGTAGCTAATCCAAAGCCGGGAGCAGTAGAAAACGTCCAACAACTCAAAACGCCACTAATTGCGGCAGCAGGAAGTAATTTGGAAAGCGTAAAACTATTGGTGGAAGCCGGCGCTGATGTTAATTATGACAATGATCAATATCAAAGTGCATTACATGAAGCATGCAATTTTAATAGGATAGATGTTGTCAAATATTTGGTGATAGAAAAAGGCGCAAATTTTAAAAAACCGTTGATGCGCACAATAAGGGGAGATTCTTTGTTTCTTACCGATTTACTTAGAAACATGACGTTTAACCTTGATTCTGACTCATACAAAGTCAAAATGGAAGTGGTAGAATTTTTAACAAAGCGGGGTATGAATTATTGGAAAACAGAAATCCCACCGCATTTGTATAATAACTATTCCAAAGAATACTTAGAAAAATATTAAAACGGAAAAAAATACCAATAACCAAAACGTCAGGTTGGTGATTGAATTTAGATTTTAAAGAAGAACTCACAGCCAGCAGCACACAATTGGTTAGCCCGGGCGAAACACCTGAAACCACCTGGCACCAATATGACAGCCAGGGCAAACGCCTGAGAAAAATAACGGAAAATTATTCTCCTTCTGGTCCGGGGACTCAAAAAAACCAAAGAATATACATTGAAGGATATGAGTTTTACGAAGATTTTAACAGCACTTTTATAACAGAAACCTTATCTTTAATTAATAATGGCCAGCGCTTTGTAATGATAGAAAACCGAACAGAACCAGGAGTGCCAACACCACTTACACGTTACATACACCCAAATCATCAGAGTTCATGTACTCTCGAGACTGATGATAACGGGGATGTAATTACCTATGAAGAATATCACCCATTTGGTACTACTTCCTATCAAGCCACAAACCCGGCCATAAATGCAGCCGCAAAACATTACCGCTACACAGGCATGGAACGCGATGAAGAAACAGGATTGAATTATCATGGGGGCCGTTATTATATTCCATGGCTTTGCCGATGGTTAAACCCTGATAGAACTGGCATACAGGATGGTTTAAATGTATATTCCTATTGTGGGAACAGTCCTATCTCCCATATAGATCATACTGGCTTTGGAACAGAAGGTGAACCAAAAGTAACCGTGAAAAATGGTCAGCCATTTATTGACTTGAATGTAAAACCAGGCCCTGCAGTTGACCCCGCTTCGCTAAGATGAGTGGGTACAGGTAATAATACCATTAATCCTGAAAGTGCCAAGAAAGTTGCTACCGCTGTAAAACAAGAAAAAGACGCAAAGGCAAGCAATGATGCCTTAGCCAAAGTTTTTAAAGCAAATGGATTAATGTCGGATGATAAAAAGACCACAACACCTTCTTCAACACCCGAATTTAGAGAAGTAACTCCAGAAATGGCACGGGAAGTAACTCCAGAAATGGCACGGGGGGTTGAAATGATGCGCGAGGTAATGGCAAGAGAAAAGTATTTTGATGGCATGAGTAATTTTAACAGATCCTTAATAACTGATCCAATATTTCAATCCGCTGCATCAAGCATCCTAATTGGGGGCATTTCGGCTGGGTTAAACCCTCTCTTATTTCCTGCAAACGCCAAAAACGTTACACTTGGTAAATTCTTAATACAAGGGTCTTTTAATTCAGGATCAAATTTACTCGTGCAGAGCTCATTTAACGAAGGGAAAGGTAATATAGATCTTGTAGACATTGGCAGTGCATTCTTTTTTAAACAAACCTGGCAGGGTGCCTTGGGGAATGCAATTGTTAGCACAGGTTTTGACCGTAAGATAAATGGTGAATTCTTTGCTTTTGGTTTTGGTAATACAACAAAATCTTCACCTCAACTTGGTTTTGAATTTTCTACAAATCTTGGATTAGGATTAATAAATAATAAAATAGGTGATGCTCTTGAGAATCATTCGGGTATGGGCCAATCTCCATTTATAGAAAATGGAATTCCATTTCTACTAAATACTACTCTCGGTGCCGGGCAAACAATTTCTAATGAATGGATGTTTTCGACCAATCAATCAACCATAATTACCAGTCAAGATCGATGAATATCTTAAACAAAAAAATAAATCATAATGTAGTAACTTTCGTTGGCGTAATTATAATAATATCTTTTGTTGTAATTTATACCATTTACAGGCAAAATGAGCTTTTAAAATTTGGTCGCAAAACTGTAGGCGAAATAATAGAGTGCACTTCGATTCCTATAAATGGAGAATGCATTGTCACTATTGAATTTGTTACAGAAGATGGCAAAAGAAGAAAGGAAAGCATCACTTTGTATAAAGAATACAATTGTAAGATTGGAAAGTTATTAACCGTAGAGTATTCAACAAATTCAGATTACATAAAAGTAATAGAAAAGTAAATAATTTGTAGAGTTAAAAAAACACGATGTGAAAGAATGCGATTTTTACTAACCCAATCGCTTGGATTCCCAATATTACTGAGCTACGCCACACCGCAGGTGTAGGAAGTTTTACCAGAGAGTATGACTACAGTACCACAAACAACCGCTTAAATTGGACAAAAATTGGCAGTACAACATACAATTACAATTACCATACTCAGCATGGTTTTTTAACAGACATGCCGCATTTACCTGTGATGAGCTGGAACTGGAAAGAAGAGTTGGTTGAAAGCAGCAAACAATCCACCCTTACCATTCAGCCTGAAACCACTTATTACCAATACGACAGCAGCGGCAAACGCCTTAGAAAAATAACCGAATTTTCTGCTACAGGGCCACCCATACAACAAAAAGACATGAGGATATACATCGAGGGCTACGAATATTATGAAGCCTTTGGTGGTGGAGATATCACACATTCCTTATCTTTGATAGATAACGGAAATCGTTTCGTTATGATTGAAAATTCCTCCATGTACGGTTTGCTTACACGCTACATCCACCCCAACCACCAAAGCTCATGCACGCTGGAGACAGATACCAATGGAGATATAATTACTTACGAAGAATACCACCCTTTTGGCACCACAAGTTATCAGGCAAACAACTCTACCATTACCGCTGCCGCCAAACGTTACCGCTACACCGGTATGGAACGTGATGAGGAAACGGGCCTAAATTATCATAATGCCCGTTATTATATACCGTGGCTAGGAAGGTGGTTAAACCCTGACCCAATAGGGATTGGGGATGGAGTGAATGTGTATGGGTATTGTAGGAATAATCCTGTCAGTTATACCGATTTGCAAGGCACTCAAACCGACCCGAAAAATACTACCTGGTTAAGTGCTGGAGCAAAGTTCTCTCTGACGATTGGTGGTGGCGCAAGTTTCAGTCTTTTTGCAGGTGGATCTTCCAGAAGTAATGCAATAACAACCGGGGGCAATGTTTCAGCAACTTTATTTTTGGGTGGTCCAGGTACCTCTACAAAAAGTCCCACTTTATTTAACATTGCACTAAGCGCATCCATTACAGCAGGCGGCGGTATTGGTGTGGAAACAAAGCTGAATTTGTTTAACTCACAAGTCGGCACAGGAATGAGGAATAATTACATGGCTTCATTTACAACAGGCGCCACAGCTATTTTTAGTTCAGGTGGCAAAACTGAAACCGGTAATAGAAACCAAATAATAGGTTATGCAGGGTTTCGAGCAGGTGGGTTCACCTTTGGCCATGCAAACGATGTGAAAAATCTGAGAGTTTTAATGCCTTTTGGAGATGGGAAAGATCAGTTTCATTCGGCGATTACCTCTGCTGGATTCACACTAAATAACGGGATGACTTTCAATTATAGCAATAGGATGTATTATGGAAAGTCGAATGAAGATGCAGTGTATAGCCAGGATATAAAGGATTCTACAGGGCAAAACTATGATGATCAAAGTCCCTATAATATGGAGCTTAACAATGCGCAGGAAACTTTGGGAATCGAATTTCCTACAACCATGACAGGAATTGGTTTTCCTATTTCGCTTTCATTTAGTCGAACTGGAGAGGACGCAATGTGGCAATCAAACTTTTACCATGATACACAAGATATTGAAGATTTCACAACGGGGGAAGTTCATAAATTCCATCATCTTAAAGTTCTTGAAGAGACACATTATGTTTTTGAAGTACAATTTAATTAAACGAATATTGCGATTCTTCTTGTTTGCAACAATAAGTATACTTTTTAGTACTTGTATAGAAAGTCGTGAACTTCGAGCCTACGGTCGCGACCTAAAAAAGTGCCATGCTGGACTGTTATCCGAAAGTGAATTGGGTAAAAAATATTATAATTTATACGAACCAAGTATGAATCAGCAGCACATAAGCGATACTAGCAATTTACTTGACAGAATATATTATAATCGACGGTATAATCAGTTTACTAAAAGTGAAGAAGTTGCCGGAATTATTTTTTTTTTATTGAACAAAAAACAACTTGTGTTTAAACTTTCAGATTATATGGCAAATAAAGATTATGTTGATACATTCTTGCAAAATAAAAGCAGGTGGACTGGTTATGCGGTAATAAATAATAACATGATTAAAACTGAGATACTTTACAATTATTCTTGGGAACTAACCCATCAATATTCAATTTATAGGTTGTCTGATGGAAAAATAGAACGAGTCACTCAATATAGAAATGATAACGAAGGACGAATCGATGGTATCTCTGTTATCTTTTCAATAGATTAAACCCAGATGGCACGGATTTGTAATCCGTGCCACATATTTCAGAAATCGACACTTACCTTCACAATATTCACATAAATTTTTCCAACCTAAATATACATTTCCAAATTCCAAAATTGTTCCAATCCATTCTTTCCTCATATAAACAGGACAGAATAGATAAATTAGAACAAGGCGGCCTCCTATTTGGTGCTCATGAGGAAAATACCTATTCCGTAAAGCGGATTAGCGAGCCCAATTCCTTTGATAAGTCCACCCGCTTTACCATTGATAGAAACAAAGAGATTGACAATTTACTCATAAAACACGAAGAGCGAAACAGTGCCGGCACTATACTTTACCTCGGCGAGTGGCACACCCATCCTCAGGATATCCCAAGAATATCCCGCCAGGATCAGACAATGATGAAACTCATGTTGAAATTAAGTCCCTTAAATCCTCCTAGGGTTTTTTTGGCAATTCAAGGCACTCATGAATTAGGCGTCTGGACCTATGATGGAAAGGAAATTACGAAGTTGGAGTGGTATCGATCTACATCCCGACTCTCACCTTAATAAAACATAATGGCTTCTAATCTATTGCTAAATCAACCTTTCGATTTGTTGGCGTTTTCAGTATCTCCATTAGCGGCAGTTAAACTACCGAATCCAGACTTGACTTTTGCGAAGAATCCGGATTTAGGCTTCATGTAGGATGGCTCTTTATATACCTTTCGAATCAGTTCCAAACTTAGACTAAATATTTCTCCTTCCTTATCTTTATAATTATCCCTCAATAGTTTGGTGTAATTTTCAAGTGCAAGTGCCGCCGCAGTTTTAAACTCGTACTGTTCTAGGAAATACCTTTCCTTTGCATATTGTGTTGCACCAAACCAAACAATAAACACACCTGGTGCAGTTAATGTGACCCTCAATAAAAATTTAATATAATCGTTGTCAATAGTCTTAAATAATTCTTGCCCCTCTACGGTAAGAAAAATATTGTGAATCAGAATCCAGCTCACAACAGCACCTACCAAAATTACTGAAACTCCTATAATTATGCTTTTCTGTGACCGTTTTCTTCTCCTATCAAACGAATTGGCAAGACCAGTATCTCTGACCAAGTCAAGTATTTTTCCTATTTCCAATCTCAATCTTAAGCTTTCACCAAGCTCCCTTAGTGTATCTTCTTTCGCCTTTAACGAGTCCGCAAGTGCGCTATCGGTCTTTATCTTGTTTGCTAATGCTTCATCCCTAATGGTATTCGATTCGATGCCAACTTTTGTAATAGCCGATATTGCTTCTCCTGCCTTTTGGATAGACTGACTCAATCCTTCCTCCGGGCTTTCAATCTTCTGCCTTAGTTCAATGAAGTGATTGTAATAAGTCGCCACCTCAGTATGTTTGCCTCCAATATCAGTGGTTATAATGTCTATAGCTTGCTTGGCATCATTTACAGCTTTAAACATTTGAGAAATCAAATCGGTATTGCTCTCTGATGCAGTTTTAAGTTCATGAATTCTACTCTGATGAATGTTCAATTCAGCCTCCTTCTGTTTTGCAGCATCAACTATTGCAGTAACCTCTGCAGTCTTGGCTGCCAAATCTGTTAGCATGGCTGCCAAACGATCTCGTTGCTCATTAAAAGTTTGTTCATCCATTGTATTAGGCCTTACGTATTGAGTTTATATTTAAAATACGTTACATCAATTTCTAGCTTCGAGCTCAATCCATGACTCAACCAAAAGTAACAATTTGAGTGTTGAAAATCGTGTCGTTTTCCGACAGAAAATATCAGAAATCCCACCAGTATGATCTGCTTGTTTTACTTTAAATTTAAAATGTTCCTGCTAAACAGCTTACTTTTTAAAACCTTTATTAGTCAATAAATAAAACAAAATCAAATGAAAACAACCATCATCAAATCCAGTATCGCCTTAGTTGCACTTTTCCTTATTCTAATTTTCACATCAGCTTTCAACAGCCCGGGTGAATCAGGCAATTATCTTACCATGCAAGTCTGTTCAGGTCAGGGAGGCTTCGCTAAAATAATCGTGATTTATGAAGATGGGAAAGCCGAAGAATCTGAGCTTCCGAACCTTAAACCTGGTAACATTACAGAAATTTATACAAAAGTTAACCAAACGCTCAATTCCATCTCCAAAAAAGGCTACACCCTACAAGCTGTTTGCGGGGGTGATTACTTTTCGACCTATACGTTTTTGAAAAAATAGTAGAGAAACAACTAGCATTACTAACATAGTATTAGCCAATAAAATTCAAAACATGAAATACTCCTTTATAAAAACCGCTATAGTAATTTCATTCTTCAGCATTTCTACCTTTAGTGCTGGACAAACAATGAATCCTTACATCGTTTTAAATGATTTGCAAACTAATAACGCAAAATACCTTTCGTCAGGCAGGGACGAATGTGGAATCGCCTATTCAAATCACTTTGGAGCTATTACACACAAGCATAATACTAAATCGCTCACACTGCCCACTGGCGCAAGTATTAAAGAGGTTTATGCATTTATGTACAATACAGGTTGCATGGCAGGGGCAGGTCATAATGAAAAAACTACACCATGGCACCATACTTTTGACACCGACATGCGATTTGGAATGATCCATCATTATACAACCAGTGTGACTGGTAACGGACAACAGGTGGTGTCTGTGGATTTTGACAACTGGAGTGATTGCGATGCAAGACCAGTATGGCTTATTGTTGAGTACACACAATAAATCTCCCAAAATATGGTAGGTTTTCCCGGTATCATAAAGCTAAAACTATGCAAAAGTAAATGAGCGGATTCAAAAAATTGAACAGTCAGGCTGTTTAACTCTGAACTAAATTTCCTAACATAGTTATGAGAGCAAGACCGCCAGCAAATTCAAAAGCATCAGAGCCCATCACTTTTTATGGTTAGATAAGTTATCATTTCGCACGCCTGATATAATCCACTTGGCAAATCTAAGATAAAGCAATAATTAAGTTTTCCAATTAGGAAAAGAATGTCCAAAAATTCAAAATTTACATACATCCTCGGCGCTGGCGCCAGCGCTAACGCGCTACCCATAGTTAAGTCAAGAAAGGGGCATCCCGGTATGGCAGATGCATTTGAAAAGCTCGCTAAGGATCTATGGGAAAACAAATTGTTGAGTGCTAAAGCTAAACCTGTTGCTGAACAAATTTGCAACAACTTAGTGTGGCTGGCCGAAGGCACTCGTAAATTTGGTACACCCGATACTTTTGCAAAAAATGTAGCCTTACTCCAACCCGGCTCATTATCAAAACTAAAAGAGGCACTCACCTGCTTCTTTCAAATTGAACAGTTTGTGAATCTAAAAACGGATGAGAGAGTTTTAATCTTTTTAACAACACTTATGAATCGCAAAATTTTCCCGGAAAACGTTCATATATTGAATTGGAACTATGATATGCAAATTCAGATCGGGGCTAGCATTTTTCAGGAAGAGGAGGTCGACTACCAAAATCATGTCTGGTCTAAAAAACTACCACTTATCGATTATTACCCTCAATATGGCCCTAATTTATCGCCTCAAATAATCAATAACCTTTCAATGGTTCATTTAAACGGGATTGCAGGTTATTATCTTGCCAAAGACAACTCAACCATTTTAAATACAAAGTATACAAAATCTAAACTTGATGATATTAACCAACTTCTAGAAACAATAATTGCATTAGAGTTCGATTGTCATAATTTGCTGACATTCGCATGGGAAGCTGAAATCGGAGGCAAATCAGTTACAAGTGCAATTCGTCATGCAAAAGATATGGTAAAAGAGACTGAGTACTTAGTAATTATTGGTTACTCCTTTCCCTTCTTTAACCGAAATATGGACAAGGAAATTTTTAATATTATAAACCATCAACCCAGTAAACTCAAAAAAATCTACTTTCAGGATCCGGTTCGGGATGGTTCATTTTTAAGAAGTCAGTTTGGAATTGCTGAGAATATCCCTATAGAGCATATCATAGAGGTAGATAACTACTTTGTGCCAATGGAGCTATAGTAATACATTAACAATTTGATGGTAAATAAAGGTCCATATAATTCTCCTTTTCTTTAATAGAAAAGTTGCCTCAATTCACCCTGATCCAATATAATTCCTGATTATTCGTACCCGGCACCACTTTTACTTCCAGCACTTCCAATTTTACATCCTGGTCAATTCCATCCACTACCCTACCCATAATCCACCCCTCCTGATCTGTATACTTAGGTGAGGAGTCTCTCACATTTACAGGGGTAAGGGATTTTCCCGTTGAGCCAACTTCTAGCTTAGCTTCAAATGCAATGTACTTTTTAGTCCACCTTTTATTTGCCACAGAGTAAGAACCCACATACAACCATTTTTCTTGTGCTTTTTCAATGGCTTTTCCCAAAGTAGGTACATTTTCATATTCTTTCAACTTTTGATTGGTTGTTGCAAGGGATTTTAGCAAGAGCTTTTGAGTCTCGTTCGCCAAAGTATCAACTTTTCCCGCGTGCGGTGAAGCTTCATTTAAAACCTTTTCTATTGTTTTTTTCTGTTCTGCCACGAGTTGCACTAATCCAAGATCAACGCTTTCTATTTTGGCATTTACTGCAAATTCCTGAATTTTGTCTACTACAACTTTATAGTTGTATATCAGCACAATAACAATTGTAGAGTAAAACAGTACAATAAACATGCTTTTTATCACTTCAAGTAACTTTTCAAGCTTTTCCATTTAGTTTCGCATCAAACTGAAGATGCTTTTATATCTGAAGTTAGTATCAATTAGCGAAAATCAAAAAATTCTACCCCGCGTTAATTCAATACAACAACGCGGGGCAGAACTGATTTTCTACTTCACAACACAAAACTTTTGGGTGCGAACACCACTTGGAGTTTCTAACCTTACGAAATATATGCCTTCTTCGAGTGTTTCAAGGCTTTCGAAAATGCTGAATTGACCGGCAGGCTGGTTTTCATCAAGGCAAGTCTTTATTACCTTACCGCTTAAGTCGCAAAGTACCAGTTTTACCTTACCAGCCGTTGAGTTATTATATTCTATTTTTGCCACATTATTTAAGGCATCAGCAATAACTTGAAGCGTTTCGCCATTTTGAGATGCTAGCTCGTTTATACCGGTTGCAAGTGTGCTAAACGCAAGATCATCCAGTATCACAAATGCATTTGGATCAAGTCCGCCAAAATTTGTGCTCCACATTTTAATAGAAATATAAGCGGAATCGGAGTTGCCACTTTGAAAATAAGAGATCGGGGCGATGAATTCCGTATATCCGCTATTACTGGCAGTTATAGAGGTATTAATAACTCCAATAATAGCACCCGATTTTTTCAGAGAACCCGTAATTTCAAGGTAGTTACCTGCTGTTGGAAAGCTGGAAATACACCAGCCCCTCAATGAAGTTGGCCTTCCTGCATATGGAAATGGGTCACCTGTGTCGGTTAAATATGCTATTGGACCTATGGTATTGCCATTAAAAATGATGGGTTGCATTTTCATTGCACTGGCACCGCCGTGACTATTGCTTACCTGTGTTACAGGCTGAAATAAACCCGAATTACTTGTTCCCCAATTGTCAGGATTTCCGCTGGTCCAGTTTTCAAAACCTCCATTAGGGATTTGGGCGACTAAAGAAATAGCCCATAGGGTTAAAAAAATTGTAAGTGTAATTGTTGTTTTCATGGTTTTATGTTTTTGTTGGTTTATATTGTTCTAAGTTTGAAATGGTAACGAAACAAAAATTATTCTCCGAACTGCCCCGTATCCACCCAGTCCTTTTTAATGAGCGTCCACCAATCATCTGCCAATCCACGTAACACATACTCGTAGGGCAACCAAAGATATCCCCCATTTCCTCCCCAGGTTCCCCATGAATTGCGAATAAGTATGGCCCCTATTGTTTCTTTGCTTCCCTCTCCTTTCCCCTTAATTTTCATCTTATCATTGTAGCCCACAGCCATTACAGCATGGCCACCATCTACTTTATCTTTTTTTGATGGAAATGGTATACACCCTGTGTCTTCTGCCTCATCCATAGATCGATAGACTGTAAACCCAAACACAAGCGGTAGTTTTTTAGAAAGATGTTCTTTGATCCTCAATAAAAGTTCGGCTTTGGCAGTATCAAGCGAATCTAAACGGTAATAACTGATAGCTTTGTAGTTTTGCGCGAAAGAATAGCAAAAAGCGGAAGGTTCCTGGTTAAACTTATCTTCCTCATAAGGCCAATACTCCTCAGGCGGGGCACCAAATAGCGCCAAAGCACCCATTGCTGTTCGAAGGTAAGCGCCGTCATCTCCGGTCCAATGCAATAAATTTCGAGTAGCCTTATACAAAAACAAGCGGGAAGCATCTATATGAATACCGAAAGCTTTTCGCTCATAATATTCCAAGAGACCAACTACAGCATGCGCAGTGCAGCTGCCAATATCTCCTTGATGCTCAATTGGAGAACACCAGGCTCTTAAATCAATCGCCGCCGGAATATTAGCTTTAGTTATTCCAAAACCTACTTCCTTTAACATGTCTTTTACAGAGTGTTGCACCCCTCTCTTTTTGCTCCCCTCTGGTACTTCATTCGAAAAAGGATCTAAATCTCTGATATCCGGGTAATCCTTACGCCAACCCAGGGCCTTTTGTGAAATCTTATTCATTTATTTATGATTAAGTTTAAATTTTAAGCCTATAAATCCTCTGTGTACTGCCCAAAGTGAATATCTTTATCCGATGCTTCTGTCTTTATTCGATCCGAATCTTTGATGGTTTCAAGCATGGGCTTATTCATGGCCAGTTTCATGGGTTTAAAATCCTTATCAAACCATAAAAAACTCGATTGAATTTTTGCAAGCCCAATTAGTGGAATAAGTCCTTGTTCCGTCACCACCTTATAGCAACTTGACTTTTGGTTTTTAATACTTAAGCCTAGACTTGCATTGGCGAGGTCGATTTGAGGTATTGTTGCTTCTGCCTCAAGAGAAATTGAACTGTTTGAAGAGGTTGAAATCACAATCAGTGCCCTTCTTGCGCTGATCACATCTGTTACCACCACAAACTCCCGTCTCCACTTTTTTTTGTCCTTTTTATAAATACCTAAAAGCTTTTGACCCAATTGGTATTTGTTTTCAATCATTTTTTGAGTGCAACCGGCTGCGTTGAAAAAAACGGCTTTTTCCCTTGAAAAGGAAATATCAATGGATGCATTTACAGGCACACCTGAAACAGTCCCTTTTCCTTTTAAGTCTACCTCGACTTCCTTTCCCGAGGTGAAGTAAATATCATTCGAAGTATCGTCCTCTCTGTAGCTTATTTCAAAATCTGAAAGCTCATCCAATTCTGAAATATTTCCCTGTTGAACAAATATATTCCCATTCATAACCCCAAAATCGCCCAACTTAACATTAAAGCCAGGTTCCCATACACCATAAAGAATTTTTTGATTGTACTTTACAGCATCCGTGTATGCTTTTGCAATTGAAGAAGACATAATTCTTACCATTTTGCTTACTCTTCAACGGATTTTCAGCATCCTCCGTATCCTTCAACTACTATAACCCTTCTCTGTACTATTTTCTCTTTTTACCTTGCCTTTTTCCGGCAAAATAGGCTACAATAGGAAATAAAACTTGTACAAACAGCCATTCAGGATTAGCCCCCAAGAATCCCCAAAGCTTCACAAAATAACCTCTTGGATCGACCTTTACTGCTACATTAAATATCCTTGGAGGGCTTTCAACCTCTATCCATTTACCCCCTTTTTCGTTATAAGCTGACACCACAAGAATAATTTGCATGCTTCCCGGTCGTTTTGGCTTTACAACCCAATCCCATTCGTGTTGATGATTGGATTCATCAAATATCATAGATAGATTTTGGGGTTCACTTAGCAAATCGAAATCGTTCTTGTCAAATTTTAGTTCCACTTTCATTTTTTCATACACATCAATTTGATGAGATTGTATATCCTTTTCGATTTCCTCTGCACTTCGCTCAGCATTTGCGTTTTGAATCCGACCTGTCAATAACTTAACTACTTTCATCAGACTGTCCTTTGATATCACGAGCGAAATATTGCATGCAGTGTTTTCAATCATGTATTTAGGACAGTAAAACGCCAGGCTACCCTTTGTTTTTTTGCTATTGCTTGAGTTTATAGTTGATCCAGGATCCGTAGCAATCGCGTCAGGATCATCTGAAGTGCCAACTCCTGCACCTTCGCCAACACTGGCAGGCCCCCTTCCTTCTATCGGTCTGATTCCATCGGTTCTTATCGTATCTATAATTATTGGCAATTCTTCCGACTCCTCTAATTCTTCTTCAACAGCACTGTCACCCATACTTGCCCCGGCACCCACTTCCAAATTTTCATGAGGTCCATTCATTCTATCGCCCTCATCGGGTGCCCCACATGATAGAAAAAATACCGAGCAAACCCAAGTGAATAGAATACTCCAATGTCTTATATGGCATCTTGATTTTATGTTGATATTCATTAGAAAACCTATACTAAATCGTTTGACATTAATTCTGCCTTAATAAGAAAATCCTTCAATTTGTCCATTTCCTCCTTCTTATTTAGCACCTGATTATATGTTTCACCTATTAGATATTTTGCTGCTTCATCATCTGCTCTGGCCATTTCCGAATACTCCTCTTTAGCGATAGTAATCGTTAACCTCAAATAATTACCCTCAACCATCATCTCCTTCATACCATAGTCTGTTGTTTTATTCACCCCTTTCATCATAACATCCGATATTCTTGTAGCCCAAAAAAGTTCCCCTTTGTACTTAGCTTCCTGTGGGGTTATTCTCCCGTAATAGGATCCGGTACCTATGCTTAAAACAAAAACATCTTCGTATTGGATGTCATTATCCTTGCTCTCATAACCATATTCTTTATAATGCTTAGAAAACTCAGAAAGAGCTGCCATAGAAGGATTATTGACAAATACACCTCCATCAATGCAAAGTCTATCCGGTAATTCGCCATTGTTGGGATACTTTAATTCATACGCAGGTAAATAGGTTGGTCCGGCTGAGGTTGCACGACATATGTCATAGATTTCAATATTCTGATCCGGATGCTTTTTTGACGACCTTGTTTTGAAAAAGAGCGGTACATTATTGGTTAAATCATATGTACAAACTAATAGATGCGTTAAGGCATCGTTCATTTTAGCGTTACCGCATACATCCCTGAACACCTTATCAATGCCTTTGTCACTATATTTTGGATTGATTGTGGCATTTGCTGAATTAAAAAACCGTCCTATTGCATTCTTTTTTGGCGGAAATATTTCCTGTCCCCTTTGTAGATAAACATCCATAATATCTTTGATGCTGTACTTTGCCTCTGCAACGCCTGTATGCTTGGGTAAGGTTAATGCACTTGCTATTAACCCACCGGTAGATGTTCCTGCAATCAGATCAAAGCTTTGCCAAATGGGTTTACCGGTCAGCTCTTCCACTCGTTTAAGAATTGTAAGAGGTACTACTCCTCTTAAACCTCCACCGTCAATGCTTAATATTCTAAATGTTTTCATGCCTTTAGCTCAGGAAATGACGAATAATATCCTTGTAAAATAATTCATGTTCCCAATAATTACTGTGAGTGAAACCTAAAGGTCCTGCCTTAAATTTGCAGTTAACATTTTGGAGATTTTTATAATAATCCAATGCGCCGCTCACATAATCCTTGTCATCAAAGTAATTTCTCCACTGTATTTCCTCAAAAAGCCTGTGTATTGGCTGAGGCAGTGAGGTAAATCCATTCTCGTGTTTTGTATTTAAACTCCAGTTTCTTTGCTTGAAACCATGGTAGTTGTCAAGTATCTGCTGCCTTAAGTACATTTTATCTTTTACTTTTTCTCGTAAAAAGAATGCGATTTTATCAAGCGGACTTCCGAATGTAATAAAACCAGCAAGCTGCTCAGCTATGTTTTTCTTTGTTTTAATGTGAATCCCGTCTGATCCATAACCATTAACAAGTTCTCTATTTACAAGAAAATCTAACTTGTTGATTGCATCGTAGGCTACTTGAGAACCAAGCGAGTGTCCTGCAATAATTACTTTTGAATAGTAGGGTAGTTTATCCTCAGTTTGTTGTTCAAATAAATATTTTACTGCATGTACAGCTCCATCCGATATTTGTCGGCGTATAGGATAAAATTTAGATTTTGGATCTGTTGCATTGTACACTACAATATCACCAATAACATTTCTAAAAGCCTTTACGCTTTTTTCCATAAAATCATTTAACCATCTTGTAGCAAATTCACCTACACCTGGAATTAAACCAACGAACTTGATTACAAGTGCCCACAGGAATTGCATTGGAGCCAAGAGTTTAGCCCCAATGCGCAGAAAGAATCTGTATCTCCAAGTGCTAAACCCACCTCTTCCATCCGTAAAAACAGATTTGTCCTGATAGGTTACCCCCATTCTCTTTGTTTCTTCGTAGAAATCAGCAGCCCCCTTAACAACCCCTTTTAACCACCCTTCAATATCACCATAGCTAGCTAAGTCTTGTGTATAATTTGCCCAATAATATTCATAGATATCAATAAACTTGTCACTATCTTTTAAATTGATTCTTATGGCGTTGTCGAACCATGGAATACTATTATCTGAAGGTTTGGCAACTATTTCGTGTGACAAATAAATCCTGTCCTTGAATACCTTTTTATACTCAGCAATCAAACCCCTGCCAAATTGATCCAATGTTTCCATGGGCAACTGATTTCCGATTCCATGAATAACAAGTATAGATGTGTTTTCACTCACCCATATTCCGGTCAGCCGGTTCTCATTCTGCAATTCCTCTACAGAATTTACTTTATTCCAACTTTCATCCATAGCTTATGTCATTTTTCTTGGATCACCCTGTAAGTAGGCTCCTGTAATCTGATAAATAATTCCGGAAGTGATCTTGCCAGCATATCCATCCGCCTTTAAATGATACCCATGCAGATTGAGCATCTTTTGAAGTTCGGCCGCCTGAATGGAATATTTTTTAGGAGCGTATTTTGTTTTTTCCGCTAGCTTCAAGATGTATGAAAACCTGTCCGTATTCAGGTAATCTCCAATCTGCATTTCTGCCAATCTTCTTAAAAGAACCGCGGCACCACATTGCTTAGAAACAGCCGTAGGCGAATACACCCCATCCTTAATAAACTTTCCCTTAGTATAATGATTACTAAAACTCCAGAGGTAAGGAGAATGAATTGGCACAGCCAAGCGCCTGTAACCAAATCCATTGTATTCTTCCAACTTATACAAAATGCCAGGCACAGACCAGTCTGTCCATAGATTTAATTTTTTAAGCATTAGCGCATCCAGCGCACTCTCCTCCCATTGGAATGGTGGGATACCTGTTTTTGGTCTTCCAGCGGGAACATTGACCGTTCTCGCATTCAGGGGGTCACCATTGTGTAAATGTGTATTAAAATTCGAACCCCCTTCCAATGAATGAATAATCGCGATAAAATACCAGGGTATATTGAGTTGGGAACCTACACGCTCATATCTGGCCTTATGATTGACTATAACTTTTGTGAGCGAATCAACTATTGCATACCTGTCAGTTGTTATGATGCATGTATCAAACAACCTCTGGTATTGAGATTGTAATTCCGGGGTATATATCGGTTTTGCCATAACGTTACAATAACTTACAACTTAGATTTGCTCTTGGGTGGTGCCTCAACGAAAATAGCTTCACTTTCGAAACACTCCTATTGGGGCTTAATGACAATTAAAGTCGAAAAAGGCTCAGTTCCTTCAAAAAAAGTCAAAATATTCTTGTCGTTTTTCGACATTTTCTGTCGGATTTATGACACATTTTGCTCCGGCAATCCATGTCTTAAAAATTACAATTTTATTTTGTCGACTCCCGGAAATCATTGGTCGGGGCTATCAGCATATTAATCTTAATTATTAGTTAATTATTTAGAATTTGTTGCATTTAATTGTTGAATCAGGATATTTGTTAAATTGATAATCAATTTTAAATTTTGTATAAAACCTAATAACCCTTTCTATAACCACTAAACCTAAAAAACAACTATGGAATTCACTGGAAACGAATCAGAGCAAATTACTAAGACCGAGGCCATTGCCTGGACAACAAGCTACAGAGAGGCTCACCCAAATAGCGTTAGAGCTCATGCTTTTGGTAAAAATAAAATTCAAGATCTTCTTAATCAAAGCGGTTGTGTTGGCCTGCGGGCATACTATGCCATTGACAACACAGGCGCGAAACAGCTTGTGTTGGTGGGAGTTGATCAGCATGGTGAAGACCTTTACGATGGAGTTATATTAGATCGCGCAAATCCTTGCCCAAACGATTGTGCCGAAAACAGCCCTTTAAATTCTTAAGGTATTATGCATAAGGTAATAAGTTACTTGGATGAAGTCTCGATTCTGAGTCACTTATTACCATTATCAGCCATCTGCTTTCTCCCGGGTAGAACATTAAATAATACCTACAAGGCTCTCGCACTGCTGATAACAGTGTCTTTTCTGAGTGATTTAATATGCCGTGTACTTCGCTATTATCGGTATTCTAACTTATTTGTGATCAACGTGTATACTTTACTGGAATTTCTAATAATCTTACTTATCTTTTACTTACAGTGGAATAGCCCTAAATACAAACAAAGATTTCTTATGGTGGGCACTTCTTATATATTTGTGTTTCTTCTTCTGAGCACTTCAATTTACGGCTTTTTCAAAATCAATTCTGCTGCTTCAGCAATAGCAGCATTGCTTATACTCGGTTTAAGCATCATCTACTTTTTTGAACTAATTTCGGATATCAGTACTCCAAGCTTATTAAACAACCCCTTCTTTTGGATTAACCTGGCATTTCTCATTTACTTTTCTGGAGTACTGTTTGTATTTATTTTTTCGGACATCATTCTTGATTCCAACATAGATAAATCGGTCAAAAACCTCTGGAAAATCAATTATCTGCTTTATAGTGCTTCCAGCATTTTATTCACAGTTAGTATCATTAAATGGAAAAAGATAAAACTATAGTACTCATAGTATTGGCGGGCGCAGTAACCATGTTGGCAATTGTGTCGCTGGTACTTTATCTTGTTTTTACCCATAGAAAAAGATACCTGATACAGCAAAATGAATTGTTGAGGCTTCAAAGTCAAAGAGAAATTGAAAATACAAAAGCGATTATAAACACTCAGGAAAGAGAAAGAGGCAGGATAGCACAAAATTTACACGACACCATTGGTGCTGATTTATCAATTGTGCAATTCAACATTACAAAGTACATTCACGAGTTAAAAAATAGCGAGTGCAATATTCAATCCCTTTCCAATGATGTTTTAATACTCGCCAACACAATTGAATCCATTCGAAATATCTGTCATGATCTTTTCCCGCTGACAATAGAAAGACAAGGTTTGATAGGCCGAATCAAACAATCAGTTGAACGCTTAAACGAGTCTGGGAAAATCAGATGTTCTTTTTCCGGCAGTTCCAGTGAGTCATCACTTCCCTTCACCTCAGAGGACAAGATCAACTTATTAAGGGTTTACATGGAGATAGTTAACAATATTATCAAACATGCCTCGGCTTCTGATTTGACAATAGTCTCTAATATAAACACCAATCAATACACCTTAGAATTAAGTCATAATGGAGCTCCGTTTTCAGATGCCGATGCTTTAGAAAACATGATTAAAAAAAAGGGACTTGGCTTAAGCAGTATACTTAACCGGACAGAAATAATGGGCGGAAGCATTGCTTACTCTACTGAAAATGGATACTCAAAAGTCAAAGTCACTATCCCATATAAAAATGCCTGAAAAAATAAAAATAGCCATAGCCGATGATCATACCCTCGTGTGCCAGACCTACGCAAAAGCCATTGAAACGGATAAAAGATTTAAAGTTGTTGGTATGGCCGAAAACGGCAAGCTGTTGCTGGAAATCATTGAGAAACAAAAACCCGATGTCATTCTATTGGATTTACATATGCCGATAATGGATGGTTGGGCTACATTAGACTATATTCAGGAGAACAAATTAGAATGTAAAGTAATTGTGGTTAGTATGCATTTGGAAAGTACATCTATAAAAGATTTAACCTCTAAAGGCGTAAGGGGTTTTCTGCCGAAAAACACAGATTTTCCAACCCTTATCAACGCCATTCACGAGGTAAACAATCTGGGTTACTTTTTCGACAAAAAGATAAATGTAGGTTTGGTTAAAGAGCTGATAGCCGCGAAAACCATTCAACCTACATTCAAAGCCATCCATCTTACAGAAAAAGAACTGCAAACCCTTATTCTGATTTGCAAAGACAAACTTACCAAAGAAATCGCAGCAGACTTGCAGGTAACAGATCGTACCATCGAAAGGTACAAAACCCACCTTTACGAAAAAACAAGAGCCAAAACTTCAGCCGGTTTACTTCTATTTGCTTTGAAAAACAATTATTTCGATTTGGCTTGATCCGCTTTTCGCTAACTCAATTTCAAGCTTAAAAAACTTTCGACACATGTCGTATTCCGACATGTTTTGTCATAAATCTGCATTGTTCTGTAAGGCTTTACTTCTTACCTTTCTCAGCATCGGATTCGACTAATAATCAGAGTTTAGTGTCAGCTTTATAGTAAACATAAAAGCTATTAATCACCCCTTACTTAATTATATAATTATCTCAGCAATAAGCTTTTTAAGTGCGGCTGCTCTTTTTGAACTTGGTGGAAGTTTGGCTGAAGTAACCGGGAATGAAAAAAGTTTACTTGGTTTGAGTTTTAAGGCTGGTGGCGCTATTGCCGGTTTTGTGATAATTTTTTGGCTTTCACAAATTGTAGTCCTTAGGTTTTACCTTAATTACCAACAAACACACTCAACTATTCACATCAAAGTTTATTTAACCGCCAAGTCAAACACTTTTGAAAGGAACGACAACTCTTACACTGCTGAGTACACCATTTTCAATGAAGATACAGGAGAATCAAAATCCTGTTTGACCAAACCTTTTTGGGAAGCAGGTTACCTCACAATAATGGCAAGAGATGTTGGCGATAAAGATTATATAACCATAAAAATATCCAACTCTAGAAGCAAATCCTGGGAATCTGACTCCTTTCACTCGAGGAGCCCAAAAATAGCTGAATTAACCCCAACAAACTAACAATTATGCCCCTCCGAATAAGAAATAACTGGAACTACGTAGGCGAAGACCAATGGGACTGGGAAGCATTTATTGACGATAGTGGCTCAGGCGAATTAAACAATATTGCCTACGTTGAGTATGTATTACACCCAACATTTATTCACCCAATCAGAAAAATTGAAAATAGAAAAAACAAGTTTATGCTTGAAACAAATGGTTGGGGTACGTTTAAACTAAAAGCATTCGTCTATAAAAAAGATGGGAGCAAAATAAAACTTGAACATGAAATAGAACTGAAGTACGATCCTAAAAAGGGGACTACAAAATAGGCGATATTAAAAACAATAGAACAGATTTGACAACACTTAAACCAGGCGACTTTCTTTTCGGCATCGTAGATTTCTTGGCCTATTTGGTGCCAGGTATGATTGTGTATTCCATCTTACCTGATCTAATACCTCTGAATATTCCCAAATTTTTAGCATTACCCACTGACGAAAACATCTCAACTGTGGGTTGGATTAGCTTCCTTATTCTTTCATATGTACTTGGCCATTTTGTCCATCACATTGGAGCCTTGATTTTTAACTCAATATACAAAAAGACCTATTTTGTTTTAAAAAGTAAAAAACACTCTGCATTCATTAAAGAGGTAGAGGCACGGATCAGTTCTCTTGAATATTTTAAATCTCATTCTGATGTGACCAGAGCTGCTATGGCATACATAAGATGCAAGCAGCCTGATCTTACGGGTGACCTTGACAAACACGAAGCCAACTCCAAACTATTTAGGGCCCTTACACTACTGTGTATTATCTTTTGTTTTCATCCATCAATTAAAGCTCAGGGTAACACCATTTATTTGATGAATCTTCTCCTGTTAATACTCTTCTCTATTTTGTCGTTTTCCAAATTTGCGAATCAAAGGTGGAAATTTCTACTGTTGACATATGAATTCTTTTCGATTCTCGTATCAGACATTAAGTCTGATTCCAATGCCTCTAAACAAAAAATATAAACCTAACAACCACAACATGAGTTTCATTAAAGTAAAAAACAAAAAAGGCACTTCCGATAAAACTCCCCCATCCGGCTATTCGAGCTGGCTGGATTTCTGGGAAAAGAAAAAAGGCACAAAAGCTACAAGGTGTGAGGCACTTTCCTGCAGCGGAAAACCGGATGTTGGCGGCCATGTCATAAAGGATGGGGAAGGGGGAAAAGAGTATATCCTCCCTTTGTGCTTTAGCCACAATAACAAGTCGGAAAGTGAAACTTATGAAGCCTGGGATGCTGATTTAATTGCTGTTTCATAATCAGCTATATCATAAGATCCATGCATATGAATCAGGTTAAGCGGTGTTCCTCACAGCCTGCAAGCATAAAGCGCGCCAAAGCGGCAGCGCCCATTTTTGAGCATTGATTTTTAAAGTAAAAAATGAACGCTACCGCCCACTTCCGTTGCTCCTCTACGCTACCGCTTCGTTCGCTACTCAGTGGGCTTGGGCTTTGTCACGCTTTATGCAGTTTGCTGGCTGTTCGTCACGGCAGCCTTCCTCGTCCCTCAAGCCGCTTCATTCCCCTTCGCCCTGAGCCGGCCGAAGGGTCATTTCAGCCGCTTTCGGTCCGCCGGCTGCCCTTTTATTGTTATGCTCGCCTGCGGTCGCTTTGGGCTACCCTAAAGCGAAGCAAACCCACAGACAATTTTGGCAGGTTTGCTTCTGCTTTAGGGGTGTGTAGTGCTGCGGCTCATTTTTTCGCCTGCCTTACAGGCAGATTTTTATTGTGCATGCCGCAGCCACATGGGTCGGCCCCATCCTCGTCGTACCTCCTCGGCTTCCCGGCCTCCCACCCAAAGCTCCACTCGCAGCGGCTCGCAGACATCAAAAATTTTCCAGATTCTTTTGTCATCTTCCTTATTATCGCACTCTTATTGTTTCCGTTGCAAATTTTTGATGTTATTGCCCTCATAATACCTCCCATAGCAAATGACTACAAGAGTAAAATTCAAATTCGTAGCAGCAATCAAGCAGTCTTTCTCAATACTAACATGATAAAATCTAATAAATAAAGGAAAAGTAATGTATCGGGGATTTAATTTATCGTTAGTCTTTGAAAATGAGCACTTTTATCAAAAAGGGAGAGCAGTAAACGCTGTGAACATTCTAAGCGTAAAGAAGTCCATTCAGAGTTTTATTTCTCCAGATGGCTCTATAAATGGTTTTCATATGCAATCAAATTGGTTCCCTCAAATAAATGCCGACATTTTCGTTTCGCATTCTCATAGAGACGAGAAAACAGCAACTGCATTGGCTGGTTGGTTGAGCGATAAATTTGGAATTTCAACTTTTGTTGACTCATGCATTTGGGGTTATTCAAATGAATTGTTAAGACAGATTGACAATAAATACTGTCTCAATCCAGGTGCGGCAACATATAGTTACGAAAAAAGAAATCACTCTACAAGCCATGTTCACATGATGCTTTCAACTGCTTTAAATATGATGATTGATAAGACAGAATGCGTGTTATTTCTTAATACTCCAAATTCCATTACAACAAAAGAAGTTGTTTCACAAACCGAATCTCCATGGCTTTATTCAGAAATTTCAATGTCAGAATTAGTTCGGAAAAAAAAATTATTAGAGTATAGACCTGCAATGACAAGGATGTTCGCTAAAGGTGGTGCAATTAATGAAAGCTTGAAAGTAAAGTATGATGTCTATCTTGGCCACTTAACCGAAATTCATGCAGACACCCTAAATAATTGGGAGTCAGAATGGAATAAAATACCGAGAGAAACACAATATGCACTAGATTTACTTTACGAATTAAACACTTCAATTCTATGAAAGATAAACATCTTGAATTTGTTCAGGGCGTGATTAACAGAATGGGACAAAACTCCTTTTTAATCAAAGGCTGGACTGTTACTCTTGTTTCAGCACTATTTGCATTAGCTGCAAAAGACACAAATACCAAATTTGTTGTCGTGGCTTACTTTCCAACTTTAGTGTTTTGGTTACTTGACAGCTACTACCTTTATCAAGAAAGATTATTCAGGAAAGTATACGACCATGTTCGTAGGGAAACAACCGTTGATTTCTCTTTAAGCACCAAACATTTTGACAATGGCATTTCTGACTGGGCTGGAGCAGCCGTTTCCAAAACAATTCTATTGTTTTATGGGATTCTATTTATCACTTTAATTATTGTAATGAATTACCTAAAATAAATCATCATGGCAAGAAAAACATTTTTCAGCTTCCACTACAAAAATGACGTGTGGAGAGCAAACCAAGTTAGAAACAGTTGGGTCACAAAGGATGATAAGCAAGCCGCCGGTTTCATAGATTCAGCCGAATTTGAAAAAATAGAAAAGGAAGGCGATGTCGCAATTAAAAAATGGATTGAGAAACAACTTGAAGGAACTTCCGTGACCGTCGTTCTTATTGGCAAGGAGACCAGTACTCGTCCATACGTGCAATTTGAATTGCAAAAGAGCTATTCAAAAGGTAACGGGATATTGGGCATATACATTCATAAAATAAAAGACAAAGACGGAAATACATCTACTAAAGGTGACAATAAATTCGGAGAGATAGGTAAAGATTCCAAAGGCAACCCCGTTTATTTTAGTATAGACTACCCTTGCTATGATTGGGTCGATGATGATGGGTATAACAATATGGGAAATTGGATCGAGGCAGCCGCAAAAAAAGCAGGAAGATAAGCCTCTAAAACAAATTGGTTCAGAACATCATTTTGTTTCATTAAACTAATGGTATTTTCACTTCCGATTGTTTTAAATAAGCGATCCTCCTTCAGAAGCAAATTCAAAAGCATTGTCAGTTACTAAGAGAGAATACTATCAGGACCACTTGGAATGGGAATCGATCGAATTTCCATTAATACTAACAGATATACAATCTAAAAAAGGGCTTTACGACATCCCCTTCGATGCATCTATCAAAGTATGGAGAGGTATTGACTTTAAACTCAAAGCACAAATATCCTGTGTTTCATCCAACAAGGATGCATTTAATATCCCTCAAGACAAACTTGAAAATAGTTTTATTCCAAAAGAGACAATTACAGGAACCAGTTTAGATAGATTATACTCTATAGAAGTAGCAGGGTGTTTTGTAACCCGCGAAACCTCAAGTCCAATTTCATTGGACCCATTGAGGCTTAACTTCAAAGTTGATTTATCAATTGAATCCGTAACCAGAAGATTGGGTGTAAACCACGATACAGAAGTAATTTTTGATTGGTTTTTATGCTCAAAACTTATTGCGTGGTTTCCAAGAACTACTGGTCGTGGTGTGAAAACCCACTTTCAAAAAATTAGACACGAAATTGACCCCGATTCTCAACGTAGCATGATAGAGACAAGAAGCAGTGACAGAGACTTTGCATTAATAATTATTCCTGGCCTGAAGTGCATAATTGCAAAGGTCCCAGATTTTTATGACCCACTGTGGGCAGGTAAGTTCTGTATAGAATACAGGATTGCTTTTGGTGTTTTGCCGACCAAAGAAATTAGGAAGTCAATTAGTGAGTTTGTGGGCTTTGTTCTTGGCTGCCACCTGCTCAAAATTGGCGCTACCTCTCTCGACAAATCTCAATCAATAGTTTCCCAGTATGCCATGAATTACTGGGGGGACAATGCAATGGCCAAATGTTCCCAGACGGCATCACCACCCACCGATATCAATATGCCTGGACAGCACTGGCAGAGATTAGAAGAGGTATTAAATTCACTTCTCCCTGCTTATCTCAAACTTGAAAAAAATCTCCAATTGTCAGCCGCTCTATGGAAATACTGGGTGGCATGTGACTTAGCTGTGGGCACAAATTTACCCATATTCGCAAGTGCAATAGAAGCTCTGGCAGGAAGATATCTCCAAAATCACCCAGAACTTGGCACTTCACATATGGCTAGCGCAGAATACCAGACTCTGATAGCTGATGAATTGACAAAAATAGCGAGTAAACTTACCGGCAAAGAATTCAAAGATGTTGTTATCAACAAAATAAAGAATGCTGTCTTTAGAGGTAGTAACGAGAAAATGGCACTCTTCTTTAGTTCGATAAAATTGCCCACTGGAGTTTTAGAAACAAAGGCTATGCGAGCTCGTAATGTGATGGCTCACGGGTCCATTGAAGGTGCCGAAATAAAAAAACTTAGAGAGTATGCAAAACTCACTCAGGTTTATCAAACACTTTTTAATCGCGTTATGCTACGAATACTAGATTATGAAGACCATTATATTGACTATTATTCAAAATGGGACAATCGTCCAATTACCGCACCGATTGGTGGGACATCTCCCTCTTGAAAGTTTATGAAGTAAGGTGACTATGGTCTCTTCGGTTGCTTTTGCTTACTTCATAGCTCATTCGGGGATTTGCGGTTAAACGCTAGAAATTGCAGCAAGCTAAACTTGGCTCTCAACCTCCTCCCTTCGCACTTTTCAAAGTCATCCCCTCCAGGTTTTGCGAAAAAAATCTCAACACCCCCACGTGAACCTAAACTCGTCCATCGCAGTCCCGGTTCAAAAATGGGTCTTGCCTATTAAATTTTGTAAACTCCATTTATCGTTCTATATTTGGCAAAAATAAAGCCCCGCAATTGCGGAGCCTATTTTCGTAGATTTTTTAGTTCATTGCGGAACTACAGAGGCTCGGCTAAGCCTTAACTAGGATACAAAACGGTCGTCCGTTAGCGCGAAAGATCCGTTTACCCTTAACAGTTATGTACATTGTGAAAATGTACTTGTAACCAGCCGGTGGTATTTTTAAACCCATAATAAGATGTGTTTAATTAATATTATCAAGTTATTGTTTCGGCCTTGATTTCTGCCCACCCCAACAAATGGCGTTTGTTGGGGATTTTTATTTTAAGAGTCTGCGTCAAATATTATTTGGTGGGTTACCCAATTAATCACTTATGCAAACTCTAGTGTCCTAAACCTTCTTCATCGCTATATAGTTTTTCAATATCCCTGTATTTACTCTAAACCTCTCCTCAATCTTAACAAGCAATCCCAGTTTGACTAACTCCTCCAATTCTCTTTCTACCTGTCTTTCGGAAAGTTTTGCGTAAGCCCTTGCTATTTTAGGTGTCGCTAATACTATTTCTTTTTTTGTGTAACTTTTGTCCGGTGGTAGATCAAGAGCAAGTCTTCTTCTCCTTTTCATCACTTCTTCACTCCCAATTGGTAGGCCATCAAAGCTCTGATAGACATGCCTTTGCCAAGTAATTTGCATTTGTCCATCTTGAAGCAGATTTAATGTTTGCTCGAGACCATCTCGAAATCCTAGAAGCGCGTATTCAATAAATTGAGTGAGGTTTCTTTTTTCTTTTGCATTCTCTATTTGTCTATAATATTCAGCCCGTGTCAAATTATAGTGATTCGAAAGTATATGAGATGCAATATTTGGCGTTTTGCCTCGAAGAAGAATATAAAACTCAAGCAGCCTCCCTGTCCTTCCATTGCCATCACCAAATGGATGAATCCATTCTAAATAAATATGCGCCACAATGGCCTGAATAATAACTTCATAATATTCCTGTTCTCCTGATGAGTAGTGAAACTCTTCACGGAGCCAATCACAGAAATTTTTCATCAAAACCTCAACATCATCATAATCCGGGCATCTATATGTTCCAACTACTCTATTGTCCTGCCTGAATCTACCGGGTATAGCATCAAAATGTTCACCAAGGTGTACGCCTATCATTTCGTGAAACTCCTGAATCATTTCACTTGTGATTAGTCTGCTATTGTCTTCAACGACAACCTGCTTTAACAATTCATTGAATGCGTTAAGTATATTCTGCACCTCTATCTCCATATATTTTTTACTTGGAGGTAGATCAATTCCTTCCTTTATTTTTTTTATTTCCTCTTCCGTCAAAGTATTTCCTTCAATTGCCGTCGTAGCTTGAGCCCCTTTAATCATGGCCACATGAAGTAATTGGGCTGCGATATCGGGCAAAATAGGCGTGTTGCATAGCGCTTTAACTAGGCCTGTACACTCCCCCAATAGTCTTGCACCTTTATGGGTAATGCTCCAATCTCTTTTGAAAGAGAGCCATGGATATTTTTGTGTCAAATCATTTGCCATAATTAATGTCTTTTAGTTCGACAATATACTTGTCATTATAAATACAAATATACATAAATATTTTAATAATCTATTATATTATAATTACTTAGCACAAATTTACCACATCCAAATGTGTGACATTATGGCCAAATTTTACGACAAATTTGTTGTTATCAATGGAATCCTTATATCATGTTGAATTTGCGGCAATTAGGTCTCGAATTTCGTACTACAAGCTAAAAAAGCAAGCAAAATTAAGCTTAGCTCCCCACCTCCTCCCCCTGCGCTTTTCAAGGTCAAGCCCTACGGGTTTTGAGAAAATAACTTGCCCTGAGCGCAGCTTTAGCGGAGTCGAAGGGTCTCTTCCCATTCTTAAAATTTTTGTTTGCAAGTTTTTTTCCCAAAAACCTTGACAATCGCGCACCGCCAAGCTTATTCCAAAAGGCTTTCTTTTTTAGCTTTTTTCCGGCTCGCTTGTCCGGTTTTTTCTCTTTTTTCTTTGTAAGCAAATAAGCAAGCAGGTCAAAAAGCTAAGGAAGGGATCCAACCCTTTAAAACAGCTTTTATGCAAAACCTGAAACAAAAAATCAAATGCCACAGGTACGGCAACTTGTACCAACAACCTCACTTTTTTATCCTGAACAAAGGCAACAACTCAGGCAAACCAATATCCAACTGGTGCCCCAACTGTTTTGTATTCCTTGCTGATACCGAAAGAGAGCGCCTACACTTTTACTCTCTATGCAAAGCCTTATGGATAGGCGGCTATTTTAAGCCATTGTTAATTGGCTCGGTGATTCCATTCATTCACATCGATAAATTTGTGATGACCCTTCACCACGCAAACATTCTTATTGAACAAGATCCGGATAAGCTCTTCAAAATCATACATTATTTTAATGAGTTGGATAAGCAGGAAGAAAGTATACGTAAACAAGTTGCACTTATCCACCAACTTCGTCAAACTATTGTTTACAAATTGTTCCTTAAGCATAGCTAGGCACTATTCATTATACCTGTTTTTCTCAATTCAAAAAAAGCTTTGTAAACACCTTCAATAGTCCCGGTAGTTGGTCACTTCTCTTGTGTCGTAAACCGACAAAATATGTCAGAAAACCCTAATTGTTTAATTCTACTTTGTACGTT
The DNA here is from genome assembly GCA_025455485.1 of Bacteroidia bacterium. GTDB lineage: Bacteria > Bacteroidota > Bacteroidia > B-17B0 > Aurantibacillaceae > Aurantibacillus. The sequence continues at coordinate 29,761 of JALOMJ010000013.1, forward strand.
AAGTTTGAGTGTGTAAAATTTCAAAATTATTGTAACAAACTCTTAATCTCCAATTTTAATAATATGAAAACTAAACTGTTTGCTTTTATAACTATTGTTGCATTCCTATTCATTTTATCTTGCCGCAAGGATAGCCTTAACACTCGCGTGCATCCAGTAGGTAGAACCAACCTTAAACAGATTCTCCAAAAGGACTATAACATTGGTTCTAATGAGGTAGATGAAGTAATAAAATCTTTTAAGAGTAAATTCAATGCCAATACTAATAGCATGCAAAACAGGCTAATTGAGGCCGATAGTGTGTCCCTTGATTCCGCAATTTGGGTATTAGAAGCAGCATTGAACTATGACTTTGACGTACCATTTGATGAGAATTATGAGACATTTGAGGATAGTATTGAAATCGCCGTGGCTATAAATGATGAGAGCCTAAAGTTACATTCTGATGATCTAGAAAATTTGTATCTAGATTTTACTGACAGTATAATGAATTCCATTAATGATAGCATTAAAATAAAGTTAGTGGATGTTACGGGTTACCTTTATGTCCCAGGCAGTAGTGTGGCTTTAATAAGAGTGTTCACTTCTTTCATGAATACAAATGTAACCCGTCCATGCTCAGGTATCACAACATACAGCTCTCCTAATAAATTATTCTTTAATGGTACTCTTGGTTGTTCTGGTGTTCCATCGATTGATGCTCCAAACTTTATTACATCAATTTTGAATTGCTCCTCCTATATTGGCAACTGTAGCAATGGTGGTGAAATATATTATATCAATGTGAACACCTATAACCCACCTTATACTTACGCTTTATCTAATGCCCTTTTTTATGCATCTGCACCATTAACAGGTATGCTTTCACATTGCAATCAGAGCTATGCTAACCCCGGTCTTAGCGCAACAACTGTAAATAACTACATTACAAATATTCAGTCCCTAATTAGTAATAACCTTCCCTCTGGTAAACAATACTACCATGGCAATGTGAGTTGTATGACTACCTGGAATTCCTTCAATTCCAATTGGATCGTTAAATGGGACCTTAAAGCAAAATATGGCGTTCCAACATGTAGGACACCAATCGATTAAATAGCCAACTCGGATAGATGCTCTTGCTAAAAATAAATGGGCTAAGGGCTCAATTTTCTTTCTTATATTTATTCTTTGTGAGGGGCTTTTATTACTCTTTAGTTTTTACGTTTCTGGATTTTGTCCCAGTCAAGGCACAGTTCTACGGTTTGCGAGAGGCAGGTGAGAAGGTGGGCTATTCCAATCTGCTACCTCAGTCATCAGATTCTTTGTATCGCGTAATAAACTATAGATTTTCTTACCCTACACCACTTCTCAGGCATCAAATATTGGTGTACGAATCTGACTTTTCGCTTATTGATAGTATCCAGTTACCGCTTGGAGTAAGTCTTGTTGATCAACCCGTAAAAGCTGGCAATAAACTTTATTGGTCGGCAGGGTACACTGATAGTCTTAACACCAATTTATCAGTTCCTTTCAAATCAGCAATTGTTGAAATGGATACAAACTTTCAGTTTATTGCTCTTCATCCAATTGGCATCTCAAGTGCTGTATGGTACATTTCTAAATTAGTAAAATCAGGTACAAATCTCTTTATAAGTGAGTTTTCAGGAAACTCCTATATCAGCACTCTCTACAAATGTAATTTATCATGTGCTAAGGTCGATTCAACAGTATACCCGGGTTCTGAAATTGTGAATATATTTCCATACGGTGATAAGTTCGTTGCTTTGGGCTATGCTTTTCCGGGTTTACCATTGTCAAATGGCACTCACAAATTAGTTATTGATTCTAACCTAACAGTTATATCTGCGTCCTCTCTGGATAGTGTGTACTCTTACACCTATTCAAATCCAAATTACTTACCTCACAAGATTGGCATTTCTCCCAACTATAACACTCGTCTGATTGATCTGAATAATCAAAAGTATTTTATTGCCAGTAATACCGACCTTCCTTACCCGGTTACAAGCTCTTACAGATTAACCGTAGACGCATTTTTTAATCACAACGATTCTGTTTTAAAGACCATTGTCGAATCTAATATTCCTGAGAACACTTGTTATACAGATAACACGGTTTTTTCAGATTTTAGAAACGGCTCGATTTTAAAAGTTTCCTCTATTGGATTTGATTTGTCAGCAATGACTTTATATCAAACACAAAACTCTTTTATCAGAGTGGTAAAAATGGACACGAACGGTAATATCATTTGGAGTAAAAATCATGGAGGAAATATGCACTTTAGACCCCGTTCAATAATTCACACTTTGGATGGCGGCTGCCTCATTAGTGGCTTAAGGTATGATGCTGCCAATTCGCCCCAGCCTACCTTACAAAGCTTTTTATTGAAACTAGATGCAAATGGCAACTTTAATCTAGCGAATATAGAAGAATCTATTTCAAGCGCTACTATAATAAAGTGCTTTCCTAATCCTGTTATCAATGATTTGTATTTTGATTTACCAACTGAACTAAAGATTAATATAAGTATCTTTGATGCAGTAGGCAGAGAATTGATTCGAGTAAAGTATCATAAAATCTCTGAAAAGATTGATGTTCGCAACCTAAATCAGGGCTTGTATTGTTTCAACCTGACTGTCAACCATAAAATGTACTCAGGTAAATTTATAAAGTTGAATGATTAATTGTATCTGCCAGTGGTGCATTTATATGTGTAGAAAGCTTAATCACGTATAAATAGTTTGGCACTTCTCAATTGTTGTGCCAAAGTTTCGTTCATAAATGATGCAATATACAGGTTAAAATGATCTTTCGTGCCTTCCCAATAATTGTACTTATTTGCTTTGCAAATTCCTCTTCTTTTGCCCAGTTTTTTGGCATACTTACCCGTTATCCTCAAAACAACTATCAATGCATTTTAGAATTTCCAAAAGACAATAAACACCGGGTGCTTAATTGGGTATATTCTTCTCAAGATCAGCTGTATAAAAGTCAGATTCTCGTTTACAACCCTGACTTCACCTTTTTTGATTCGATCAATTTATTACGAAACTTAATCCCCATTAGCGTTGAACCCATTTATGAAAGTAACCGGTACTTGTGGCCAGCTGTGTTTACTGATTCCTCGACTTTTAATCCATCCATACAACAATTTGTAGTGCTAGAAACGGATACCAGCTATCACTTTGTTGATCTCCACAAAATGGGTGCATTAACCTTCTCAGCGATCCAACCATTCAACATCATCAATATTGGCTCAAGCTATTATACCGGTTTTACAGACTTTCTCACTTCCAGCTCTAAAATTTACAAGCTGAACGCTCAATTAATAAAAACAGATTCTATCGCCCTTAATGCAAAAATAAATTCATTAAGTGTGCAAAACAACTTCCTCTTGATCTCAGGTATCGGTTTTCCTTGCTCTAATGTAAACGGTAATTTTCAGAAAGCTTCTTTGGATACAAATTTTCAGTTTGTAGATTGCTTTACTTTAAAGAATTTGATCGTAAACACCGGGCCATGTACTCAAACTGTAGGTATTTGGCCATATGCAAATTCATTAATTTTTACTTTAAGTAACACCAAGTGTTTTGCCCTCGGCAATTATGATATCATTTATAATGCGGTTTGTGATGATTGGTATGGCATGGTGAATTCCGTATTAGATAATAACAACGTTATACTTCAAACAAATTTTATAAGCAGCTCTTTCACAAACACATCTTACATGGATTATTCGATAAGCCATTGGTGTTTTAAGAACAACAAAATACTAACTGTTGGTATAGAAGGTCATAATTTTCAGATAGGCAGTAGCATTTCTGGTCAGCCTCAAACTACAAAATTTGTGATAAACAAGTTCGATACCCTTGGCAATTTAATTTGGACGAAAAAGCATGGCGGCGATATGTATTATAGGTCAAAAAGCATAAAATATACTTTAGATGGCGGTATTCTTATTGCTGGTATGCGTTATGATTCATCAAACCACGCACTTCCTGTAGGCGTCATGGAGAGTTTTTTACTCAAACTCGATTCAAATGGTAACTTCTCACCGGTTTTAATACCTGAAGTGGGGGCAAAACTTGACAAAATAAAATGCTATCCTAACCCCACCAGCAATAAGTTGCATTTCGATTTACCCCTTGAACAGGAAATTAGCCTTTGCATTTTTGATCTATTTGGAAAAGAAGTGCTGCGTGAAAACTTCATTAAGAGTAATCAGCCGATTGATGTTGAGGGTTTAAGCACAGGCTTGTACATTTACAAGGTAACTCATAATCAAAAACAATATTCCGGTAAATTCATAAAGTCCGGCGATTAATATAATCAGCGCTTATTGTATAGCAAAGTGCAGAATTTTCTGTAAATTCATTCTACTATGCTGCCATCCAAAGAAGATTTAGAATCAATGCGTTTGCTTATTAACAACGCGCATATTGAGGATTTCGAAGGCCTTTCCTCATCCGAAATGCACTATTTACTCTATTCTACGTTCGATCCCGAGTCCCCATTAAAAATAAACACCCACCTCCCTGATGAGATCCTAAGCCAAATTCCATTTTTTCGCCTTACCGAGGTATTTCTTAAGATCATCCAACGCGACCAATATATTAAACTCACTCAGTTGGGTGCTCTGCCAAAAAAAGTACTTGTTGAACTCTATGATCAACGCCTAATTCTTGACAGAGGCATTGAAACCGGTATTACAAAGCTGACCCGGGAGATCGACTGTCTTTCACTGTCTGCATTGCATTACAATACCGTATTTGCTGGATTGGCCAGAAAATCAAATGGTAAACTGTACCTAACCCGGCTGGCACAGGATGCCATGTCAAAGCAAAATAGAAACGCACTTTTTATCAAAACCCTCTGCGCATACACAGAAAAATTGGCATGGAGTAATTTTGATGGCTATCCCCCTCTGCCGGTAGGTAACCTGGGTTGGGGTTTTACTGTTATCCTGCTCTTAAAATATGGATCCGAATCCCATCAATTAAGTTATTATGCAGAAAAGTACATTCGGGCCTTTCCCAATTTGCTTCGCGACTTTCCTCAGCGCCAATACAGCACTCCAAAAGAGGATTTGATCCGTTGTTACTGCCTTCGAAGTTTTGAACGATTTATGGAGTGGTGGGGTTTTGTCAACATCGAACCGAAGGACCACTTTCTGTTCGACCTGAATCAGAATATTTCAGTTACTCCGGTGTTAAAGGAAGTGTTCAATTACTCTGACTAATCATCAAACTCCTTTACACCTACCAATTATTCTTGATGATACAAAAAAAAGCCATCCTTTCCGGGATGGCTTTATTCAGCTTTGGGAAGCTTAACTCTTCAGTTTTCTGTAGATCCATTTCAGCGCAAACGATACACAAAAACTCACCACCGCACCCAAAGCAGCCAGGACAACTGTCTTGATGATATCCTGCGAACCAATGTTCACAAACACGGTCAAAGCCGTTCCTGTTACAGTGCCTATCAAGGTGCCGCTCTCTGTAGGGTGCTGGGTTGACATCTTTGTTTTCGTTTTATTGAGGTTTTTGTACTCTGGCCTGAATATGGATGTTCAATTCGATCATTTTTCCTTCAGGTGTTTCACTTTGAATCACTTCCACCGCAATTGAATCCACTTGATCACTGCCTTCTGTGTGTGTTTTTGGATTCGGCGTTCTGGTCGCCTTTACTCGAACAAACAAATCCTCCTTCTTTTCACTGGCCTCCATCTTATGGGTTCTCCGTTTTAGGTTCGTTCGGGTCACCCCCTTTTACCGCAGCCTGACTCACCGCTGTAGCCACACTCCCGGCAACAATTAGGTACCCTCCCAGGCTAACCAGCCCAACCGGTAAGGCTATGGGTGCTGCAAGTAAGGCTCCACCTGCAGCCGCTAAACTGAGCCCAATGGTTCTTAGCACTTTAAAAAACTTAGGCGTTGGAGCCTGTAATCTTTGCAATAGGTTCATGCGTTTTGCTTTTAATGGTTATAAAATGTGTTTCAGATTCTTCCTGCTCCGTTAGCAGCTTTAGAAGAGTATTCAGGGCAACTTTCGACTTACTGCCCTTCCCTTTTCCTGTAATTTGTGTAACCGGCGCTATACAGCCCTTTAAATCCTTTAAGGCGCTATTCGCTGCATGCACCAATATGCCTTTTCGCTCAGGTACCTCTTCAATCGACAGTACCCAACCCATTATTTTGTGCCACCGGATTACAACGGGATACCTCCCTTCAGGGATGCAAGAGATCCTTTTGGCATTTTCCTTCCAGGGCAACTCAATCGACTTGCAGATCAGCTTGCCATCATGCCAAATTTCCCCGTTGGTCCCTTCGGGGAAGTATTCCCGTAATAATTCCAGCTCCATGCTTATGGCACCTCCACAATGGCCAGGGCATTGTAGGCCCCGTTTTTAAGTGAGTACTGCACGCCATTCACCTCCTGGAAGAACTCGATTTGCAACAGATGCAAATCGGTACCGGGGCCAACAGGTATCGCCGCAGGGGTCAAAACCATGTTGTTGGGGGTGGCATCAATAGGCACATTGATGGCATTGGTTTGCTGTACTTCGCTCTGGCCTGTAGCAAAGTCCACCCTTGCCCAGGCACCTCTCACGGTCATGTGCGTTGCACCTGATGGGAAGGCGATGTCATTGATGGGCACCAAACCACCAATGGTAATCACACCGGTTCCTGCAGTAAAGTTGTAGGGCTTGAACAAAATCGCGCCAAGGATGGCACGGATGTTAAAGTTAAACCCCTTCAGGAAAGCTTTGGCGGTGGGGTTAACGATGGCCACCCCAACATTGCGCAGACCCCTTGCTGAGGTGGTATCCTCATTCTTCACGTCCGTCATCACTTTAGTGAGGCGGGAGGCTACTCGGTTGTCACCGGCGCTCATAAGCATGGGCCGGATGGCATCTCTCAGGAGTTTGCCGGCACTTGCCGCGGAGCCAAATTCGGCACCGTTTTCACGGGTGCGCACAAATGCCGGGTCATTGGCGATGCGGTCACCGTCTACCCCGCCTTTTTCGCGAGCCAGGTTTCCGTCCTGGGTTTTGTAAAAGGTAATATCTCCGATAGTACCCTTCAGTTTGATAATTCCACGTTGTCTTGCCATGGTTCTTAATTTTTAAAGGTTGATTGTTGAACTACTGAACACCCATTACAATACCTCAACCGGTTTTGATAATTGTAGTTCCTGTATAGCCATGGAGGACAAACCCTCTCCACCCCACACGCCCAAAGTCCGATTCCTTCATTCACAGCTTGCAGCATGCAGCCGGCCAGGATTGGATCTTCTCCATACGCAGGATTGTACCATGCCATTCCAGATCTCACCAGTAAACTGTCAACCCGTTTACCGTTCAACAGCAGGTTCCCGACTACACGGCCGTATAAGTCTTTCCCCAGGCTGTCAAAAATTACAATTCTCCGGTAGAGCAGCTGCTTTACCTGCAGGACACAGGTGCTGCCAAAATGTTGTTTTAGCTCAGGGGCATCCACATGTGCAATTCGTACACGCATTGTCTTACTGTTGTAAAACAAATCGTAGGTGTCCCCATCCACAACTCGTGTAATCAAGGCAGGTTTCTGTGCATTTGCGAACAAAATGCAGCAGTTAAAAAGGAGCAATAGGTGTTTCATGTGGCAAAGGTAGAACGGCCTCTAAGTGCTTTATTCAGCGGTGTTCCGTTTCATAAAGTTTGTGCCTATTTGGTAAGTTTTGTCTATTGTGGCCCCCGTAGATACCAATTACCTTTGTCTGGTATCATTTATACAGATAATGTATGGATGAAGCATAGATAGTGTATGAAAAGCATCAATCGTATCTGTATTTACCCAAAAGACATTATGCTCCTCACCGGAAAAAGCGAAAGGTACTCCCGTACCCTTTTACGAAAAATTAAAGCCGGGCTCAAAAAAGAGGAACACCAACTGCTCACCATAAGTGAATTGAGCACCTACTTTGGCATCTCCCAGGAGGAGATTTCTAAGGTGATCAGATAATAAAATTTATTTGTATTTAGTTTTAATTGAATCGTAGAATGTTTAATTTTACCATGAGAACGTTCTTTAAAACAATTTAAATCACTCTAAATTTCAAGCGAACGAGCCAGCGAACAATTTTTTCAAACTGTCGCTATCTCAATGATGATAAGCTTTTCCAGGTGTATAAAGGTACTCTCCGGATCCACAGATGCATGCAAAAGGCCAGCCCGAAGGGTTGGCTTTTTTGTTTTGCGCAGAAGCGTTGAAAGCTTGCTTTCATAAGCGAAAGCGCAAAACAAAAAATCAATGCGCAGCATTGACTTTTGCATGTTGACGCTTGATTAGGAGAGATCATTGCGACAGCAATAATCTCCTTCCCGATACCGGTCTCTTTACTAAAACAGAGCATGCGCAGCATTGACTTTTGCATGTTGAC
>JALOMJ010000060.1 GCA_025455485.1 Bacteroidia bacterium
TCAAGTTGTGAGTGGTGGTGACCTTATTCAAAATGTAAAACTTTGGACAGGAACAACCTACACTACTTACAATGCCGTGAACCCTTCAACTTTGACTGCGTTTGCTCGCTTTTGTGCTGCCGATTTACCGGAATTAAGCGCCTTTTACAACGCCGCTTCGGGAAAAGGAACACAAGACAGAATTTATATGAACGGTGAAGAAACCGGAAGCGAGGGCAGAGGAATGGCTCACATAGTAACAGGCGCCGAAGCCGGCACCAGCTACCAATTGCCGCATATGGGCCGTTATTCTTATGAAAACGCAGTGGCCAGCCCTTATCCACAAGACAAAACTATTGTTGTTGGCTTAGACGATTCATCCCCAGGTCAGGTTTACGTTTATGTTGGCAACAAATCACTTAGTGGCAGCCCGATTGAAAAAGCCGGATTGTTTGGCGGTAAATTGTATGGTATTGGCGTGCAGGGTATGTTCAACGAACAAAGCGCCAGCACCGTACCGGCCAATACTAAATTTAACATGATTGACATGAGTTCTTCAGCCCTTCAAACAGGCGCTATATTAAACACCAACAGCAACAACAGTGGTGTAACTAATTTTTTACGTCCTGAAGATGGCGCCTGGGATCCTAACCGTCCGAGCGATTTTTATTTCGTAACTACCGCGTCTTTCAGCACTAACAGCCGCTTGTGGAGACTTCGTTTTACCGACATTACCAATCCTGAATTGGGAGGAACCATTACACCCGTACTTTTGGGCACAGAAGGTTTTCGTATGCTCGATAACATGGTAATGGACAATCATGGTCATATTATGTTGCAGGAAGATCCAGGTAACCAAAGCTGGACTGCAAAAGTTTGGCAGTACAACATTCGCACCAATGCTTTAACTCAGGTGATGGATCAGGATACTACCCGTTTTAAAACAGGGGGTGTTAATTTCCTCACTCAGGACGAGGAGTCATCCGGTATTATTGATTTGCAAGGCATTAAAGGTGCCGGTTGGTTTCTATTATATGATCAAGCTCACTATGCGCTTCCTTCTCCTTTAGTAGAAGGTGGTCAATTAATGGCTTATTACAACCCCGCCACAGCTGCTGCCAATCCAGAAATTAATTTGCAAGGCAACGGTCAATCCATTAACAGCGGAAACACAACCATTTCATTGGCCAACAATACTGATTTTGGCACGGTGAATGTGGGTGTATCTACTTCGAAACAATTTGTTATCCAAAACACCAACAGCGGTACTTTAATCGTGGGTGGTGTATTTATGACAGGTAACAACGCCGGGGATTTTCTTATCTCAGGTCCTTCTACCCCATTTACAGTAGCACCTAATGGTTCTCAAACCATCACCGTTTTATTCACGGCGCCATTAAATGGTACCCGCACAGCCATTCTAAATGTAATGAGCAGCGATTGGGATGAGAAGTATTACACCACAGCAGTACGTGGTATAGGTGCCAGTCCTGAAATTAATGTTCAGGGCAACGCAGTAAATATACCTTCAGGAAACACTGCCGTTAACACAAACAACAACACCAATTTCGGAACCATACAATTAGGCACAAGCATTACCAAAAACTTTGTGATTCAAAATACAGGTAACGGTACTTTAACCATCAATGGTTTAATGATGAGTGGCGCCAATTCCAATGAGTTTGTTGTCTTGAATCCTCCTGCTTTCCCATTAACATTGGCAGGCAATGCTACCCAAAACATCACTGTAGAATTTACGCCATTGATTGCAGGTACCCGCAATGCACAAATGCAAATCATGAGCGATGACAGCGACGAGAACAATTACACCTTTGCATTGCAAGGCAAAGCTGACATTGACGTGAGCATTGTTTCTTATCAAAACGATAACACCTTGGTATCTATTTACCCTAACCCAAGTAATAACGAAGCTACCATTAACATTCAACTGGCTACTCCGACAAAAGTTAGTGTAAATGTATACGACATCACCGGTGCGATGGTACAAAGTATTTCTGAAAAAGAATTACAAAAAGGAGAGAACCAAGTTGTTCTTAACACCGCTTCTCTTTCAAACGGTGAGTACTTTGTAACCCTTAACACAGGAAACAAATTGCAAACTTTAAAACTCATTGTAGTTCACTAAACCTAATTGTTTTCTATTTAAACCGGACCCATTAATGGGTCCGGTTTTTATTGTTTATAGAGATAGAGATGCCGAAGAGAAAAAACGTAATTTTTGTATTATCTGTATTGTTGATTACCCTTTGTGTTTCTTTCAGAATGGAAGACAAAGAAAATGCTTACCTGGTAATCTATAAAAAAAATATAAAACACCTGATTAACGAACAAAGCAAACTGCTGGCTGAAATTAACTCACAGGAAGGCAAAATAATTTCAGAGAAGGCCATACTATTTTCTAAAATCAGAGAACAGCGTTTGCTCCTGAAGGGTTTAGATTTTTGGCTTCGTTACCTTGAACCAACGACTTATAAAAAGATCAATGGCCCTTTACCCGTGGAATGGGAAACCGAGGTGTTTGAAAAATATGAAAAACCTTATCGTCGCGAAGGTGCGGGTTATACATTAGCATGGCAGTACCTGAATGAAGATCAAACGGAAAAGGACAGTTTGGCAAACCTTATCCAAGCTGCAGTAAATGCCAGCAAAGTGTTTCTGAATGATTCTATTACAACCAAGCTGAGCGACCCGTCTCACTTTTACTTTTGTAACCGTTTGTTTTTATTAAATCTTTCTGCCATTTACACCACCGGTTTTGAGTGCCCTGATGAGGAATCTATATTGCCGGAATTGGATGCCATGACACAGAGTGTTAAAACTATTTATGATTCGTACAACACATTAAATCCTCTGTTTCAAATTAGTTCAGCTTACCTTCAAAAATATCAAAGTTTAATGGTGTTTGTTAAATCTAATACTGGTAGTTATCAGAACTTCGACCATTATACGTTCATTAAAGATTTTGTAAATCCTTTGTATGCGCTCAATCAGCAGCACATAAGAGAATACAAACTCAGTAGCAAAAGTGTGGTAGATTATTCCCTGAGTAAAGCCACCAACAGCATATTCGATAAATCGCTGTATGTCGCTCAAAATCCAAAAGGCTTGTACCGCAGAATCAGCGACCCAAAAATTCTGGCAGAAATTGAGCGCCTGGGTAAATTGTTATTCTACGACCCGATTCTTTCATTTAATAATCAAAGAGCCTGTGCCTCTTGTCACAAATCGGAACAGGCTTTTACAGATACCCTGGTGAGAACCAATCTGCAATTGGATGGGCAAACTTTTCTAACACGAAATTCTCCCAGTTTAATAAACAGCATGTACAATCATCTCATTATGCTGGATGGAAAACACCTGAGTTTACAGGAACAGGTGAAAGCCGTTATCTCCAATAGTGTTGAAATGGGCGAGACGCCTGAGCGCGTAATGAAAAAAGTATTGGATTGTAAAGATTACAAGCAAGGTTTTACTTCCCTTTTAAAATATACGCCGGAAGAAAAAGAACTGGGTTTTAACCATCTGGCTTCAGCCATTACATTTTACTATGGTAAATTCAGTAAATACAGCTCTGAATTTGATGAGGCCATGAATAATAAAACAGAAGTGAAGAATGAGGTAAAGTTGGGGTTTAATCTTTTTATGGGAAAAGCGCAATGCGCCACTTGCCATTTTGTTCCGCACTTTAATGGGGTGAAACCACCTTATGTTGGTTCTGAATTTGAAGTGTTGGGTGTGCCGGCCGATAGCAATTACAAACAATTAAGTCCGGATGTTGGACGTTATGAGATGAATCCCGCTCCTGAAACCCATCATGCTTTTAGAACAGGCAGTCTGAGAAATATTTCCAAAACCAAACCCTACATGCACAACGGTGTTTTTAATTCACTTGAACAAGTTGTTGAGTTTTACAATGCCGGTGGAGGTGCAGGAAAGGGATTACATGTGCCCAACCAAACCTTATCGTCAGATTCTTTGAATTTAAGTTCCAATGAAAAATCTTTGTTAGTACAATTTATGAAAGCGCTTGATGAACACCTTGTGCTGGAAAGTCCGCCCGCTGCTTTGCCCTTATCAAAAAATAAAGCCTTAAACACACGCAAGGTAGGCGGAGAATTTTAAACCAAAACAACTCAAATCATGAAACTATTTTATTGTTTATCAGGCATTACCCTGCTGTTTATGGCCTGTATCAGCAGCAAAAAAGCCGCGCTCGAATTTCCAGAGGCCATGCTTCCTGAAGTTCAGGCCGATTACCGTAAAACCTGTGAAAGGGGATATGTATTATACAAACTCTCATGCGCCAAATGTCATACAAGTAAAAAATGGGGGCGTGAAATCATCCCTGATTTTACTGATGCCCAATTGCAAGGCTATGCACTTCGAATAGCCAACAAACAGCATGAAAACAATTTACCGGATTCACTGATTAGTGAAGTAGACTTTGGAGACATTATGTTGTTTTTAAAATACAAAAAACGCAGTCATCAAACTTTTACTTCCGGCTCCGCTTCCAATTAATTGCAGATATCCAGGTAAGCTGAAGATAAAACTGATTGAACCAGCTATCCATGCCGTTCACCCAGGTGATATATAACAAGCCCATTTCTAATTTGTGTGTATCATTCAGCTTTTTACCAATAGCTGCATAAGCCCAATTTTCCTCAAACACCGGATTCGCACCACTTACCGTATTAAAAAACAACTCCTCATAAAACGTTACGTAAAAGGTAGGTTTACTTTTATTAAAATAGTTCTCAAAACCAATGAAGTAGCGTAAGCGATGCGTAAAAGGAATCTCTGAGGTGTAAGGATTTTTGATCCATCTGGCATCCCAACGTAATCTATGTTTTAATTGACACTCAAAGAATTTATGAGAATATGAAGATTGAATATAGAAACGGTTTTCGTTGGTAGGAGCAGCGCTGTTAACATTGCTTTTCTGGAAAACATAACTTCCTGTTGCATTCCAACCATTCGCAATTTTATAGGTTATGGATTGCTCAAGATACAACATCAGAAATTGTGCATCCTGTTTAATATCAGGAGACTGTAAATTTATTAATGGAAATGCACCGAAATAATAAAAGTTATAATTCCATTTCTCATTCAAAAGCCCGGAGTGATCGATGGTTGGAAATACGCCAAACACATATTGGTTTTGAGAATTGCTTTTTTTAATACAAATAAAGCAAATAAGCAGCAAGTGGAAAAGCGCACGGTTGAGGCTCATCTATGAAACATGTCAAAACTACTTTTTAGTCTCTGATAAAAGTACAAGTTTGGTTTTTACATAGTTCATTACAAAAAACATATCCCTGGCTATTTGTTTGCAGCGCTCATCGTATTTAAGATCCTGAGAAGGCGTACCGTCAAAGTACTTAGGGTCATCGTAAGGCATTGCTATACGTATATCTGCTCCATCCACCACAGGACAGGATTTATCGGCCTCAGAACATACCATTACAGCGCCGAATTCGCTTTTCGGATTGCTACTGTGGTCATATTTCTTTGAGAATATCATCCACCCTTCACTGGTTTTACCGGTATTTACAGTCCATACCGGATTGTCTCCTATATTATTTGTTGTGATGTAAAACCCACAGCGTTTCAAGGCATTGATGGCATTGATATTTACTTTTGTGGTTTCCGTTCCGCCGGAGAAGGTCCACAAACTATCAATACCAAAATACATGGCCGCAGTTTTTGCCCAAATTTGAGCCATGTGGCTTCTACGTGAATTGCTGGTGCAAATAAATAAAAGATTAGTGTTTTGGTGTTTCGCTCTTCTTTCCAGAATATAATCCCCCAATGTAATTAATTCTTTCTTTCTTTCAGCATCTATCATTTCAAATTCTGCGGTGAGTGTGTTGGTATAGTTTTGAAGCTTTTTATAAAACCCCTCAACCGGATTAGCAGATGTAAAATTCAGGAAGAATAATAAAATCACTATAAACCCTACCCAAAATAATAATTTGTGTTTCATACCATATATTTATCGCAATATTACGATATATATTAACAGAAAAGGAAAAATTGTGTCAAGTAAAAGTTAAGAATCACATTAATTGTATTTTGGGCCTACTATTACACGAAGAGCATTCTTTTCTATTTCGTAAACCAATTCTTTTCCGGCCAGATTAGGCTCCCCATCATAATGCAGACTATCTTTATCATCCCTGGAGATAATAACGGAATTTGTGGTGTAAGTTTCTACGCTTCGGCTTTTGTTGGCTTTCTTAAGCAAAATATTAATGAATATGCCCGGTAGTTGAAACACATTAAACGGTTTTAATATCACCACATGAAACAAGCCATCATCTAATTTTGCCTGTGGGGCAATGTAAAAATCATTGCCATACTGTCCTGCATTAGCCACAGTTATTAAAAATGCTTTACGGTTGAAGGTTTGCCCGTTTAACTTTAACGTGTATGTTTTTGCTCTGTACTTTAGAAGCTGGGCAACGGTAATTTTTACGTAGGCTTGAAGGCCTCTTGATTTGGATTGTGCAAAAAGTAAAGCTATGTGGGCATCAAAACCAATGCCGCTGGTGCAGAAAAAGGAATCTCCATTTACCAAGCCACTGTCAATCACCGCGTGTTTACCTTCCACAATTTGTTTTATCACCTCTTCAATGTCCATCGACAAGCCCAGCGATCTTGCTAATCCATTCCCTGAACCAATGGGTACAATGCCTAATCGTATCGTTGTACCTTTAATTTCAGAAGCCACTTTGTTTACAGTACCATCACCACCAACGGCAATGGCATCGGTATACCCTTCTGATTTGAGCAAAGAGGAGATCTCATCAAAATGATCTTTGTTTTTCCAGATTACAATCTGGTAATACATATTTTGAGGAAACTCTTTACGAATTATTTTAATAATTGCGTTGGAAATTTTCTTTCCGGCATTAGGATTGACAATAAACAATAACTTCCTGGGCATATTATACGCTGGCGATTTCGTGAGAGATTCGGTGTTTTGCATTTTGAACCCAGATTTTATACCAATTGTTATCGCTGTTAAAAGTAGAAGAAAAACTCACAAGTTTACTAATATCAAAATGATCAGAAAAAATGCCGGCCCCCGCTTTGTAGGCATCACGCGAATTACAGAGTTGCTCAAAGTGTCCTTCAACCGGCACCATCAAAACCGGTTTACCCAAATACATAGCCTCACAAACACTCTCAAAACCAGCTGTGCTGGCTAATCCGCTGCTTCTGCTCATCATGTCTAAAAACAATGTGTCATTTATGGCGTGCACCTGTAGTTTGTCTGAATCGAATTTATATTTACTGATAAGTGTATCGGGTTGGTCGGTAAAACAATGAATTAACTTGGTTGGGTTGGCTGTGTGCCAATTTAACACCTCTTCAAAGTACCCGTTGTTAACCAGATAAACAAGGTAAAAATCTTCCTTTGTTTGCGCATGCAATTCAAAGACTTCTTTTCTTAGCAGAGGCGGCACGATAACCACATCTTCATTCGTGGTATGAATTTTATAAAACGACAAAGCTAAATTTTTTGAAGAACGGGCTGCGGTTAATTTGGTATAATTTTTTATTAAAATTCTATCCATCAAATAGCCATCAGGAAATTCAAAATCAGGATGAAGATAAATGTATTGGTGTGCAATACAAATCAGTTTGGCCTTAGGCTTATAAAAGCGATAATACAAGCCAATTAACAAATCGAAAAAATTAATCACCACATCGGGCTGATGTTCTTTCATCAGATCATCGATAGATTTTAAGCTGCCGCGAAACTTTTTAAGTTGGGCAAGATTCTTAAAAATGGTTTTGGGTATATTAATGCTTTTGTTATTTTCGTCTGTAACAAAATTAGGGCTTTGCAATTTTATGATAGGTGCTTTAATCTTTTCGAAAAAAAACGCTGGTACTTCCCTGCGTTCACTGGCACCAACGATTACTGCGCAAACCTCATGTCCTTCTTCAATCAGCATATCGTACATGCTGATTGCCTGGGTCATATGCCCTCTGCCCTCGCCTTGCACGGCAAGTAAATATTTCTTCTTTTCCATATTATGTGTTAGTTACCGTTACTCTCGTCGAAAGCATAGAATCGATAGTTTCAGAGACAGAACTTTGTTTTGACTCTGTCCAGCTCTTTAACCAGTCTTGATAATGAATAATCTTCCACTCCCCTTCAATATCCTCCACCAGAGCCGTTAAACTTTCTACCCAGTCGCCTGAGTTCAAGTATTCAATGCCATCAATTTTTTTAATGGCAGGTTGATGAATGTGCCCGCAGATAATACCATGGCATTTGCGTGCCTTGGCTACTTTAACAAGTTCATTCTCGTAATCCGAAATAAAGGAAACCGCTGATTTTACCTTCGCTTTAACAACCTGAGATAAGGAATAATAAGGCAATCCGTTCTTCTCGCGGTAATTATTGTAATGTCGGTTAAGCCACAATAAAAAGGTATAGCCAACATCCCCCAGTTTTGCAATCCATTTAAGTTTAGAGGTAACATTATCAAAAATATCGCCATGGGTTACAAAATACTTTTTATGAACGCCGTAATGAATGTAATATTTCTTAATACTAAAGTTGCCAATTTTTAAGGGCATGATTTCTTCGAGAAAATCATCGTGATTGCCGCGGAGATAAATAATTTTGGTTTTGTTTTTAGAGGTGAGGCCAATGATGTGTTTAAAAAAATTACTGTGTTGTTTCCTCCACTTACCGCTTTTACGAAGTTGCCAGCCATCAATTATATCGCCATTCAAAATCAAAGTTTCGCATTTGTGTTGCTTTAAAAAATGAACAACTTCTTTGGCTTTGCTGGCTTTTATGCCCAAATGGATGTCGGAGAGAACAATGGTTCTATAAAAGGTTTTCATTTCAATTGTTTTACAAAACTCTCATTTTGCTATCATCACACTTTTAATGCGGGGTTAATTTTAAGTAAAGAAAACCCGCGTGTTTTCCACGCAGGTTAACATAAAGTAAATCGAATATTACTAAAACAGACTTTTTTTTCTGCTTATTTTAGAATTAGCTTTCTGTATTGTTTAACATTGCCGTTACTAACCACCACGGAATACACTCCCTTGGAAAAAGCGCTAAGGTCAAGTTTAGTGCTGCCGGTTTCACCCATTTTTGATAGCACCAGAGCGCCCAGTGTATTGTAAATTTCTATTTTGGGTGAAAGGCTGGATTCCAATTCTATAGTTAGCTCATTGTAAGCCGGGTTTGGATACATTTTGAATGTTGCCGCTAACTTCGATGGCTCTGATATGGCTGTGCACTCAGACACATTCAGCGAAATGTTGGTTGTTGCACTGCAATTGTCAACATTTGTTCCGGTTACGGAATATGTGGTGTTTGATGTAGGCGCCACTACCAAAGCAGAGCCATTCGCCCCCGTATTCCAGGTGTAGGTTGATGCACCGTTAGCGGTTAGTGTGGCTGTTTCTCCGGAGCATATTGTATTTGAGCTGGCAATAATCTGTACTGACGGGTTCGCCTTAACATTTACCTGAAAAACAGCCGTTGCTGTGCAATTGGCAGCAGAATACCCAATAACCGTGTAACTTGAGCTTGTTGTTGGATTAACCTGAAGTTGTGAGTTACTTGTGCCATTGCTCCAGCTATACGTGTTTGCACCACTAACCGAAACACTCGCGGTTTGTCCGGAACAAGTTGTAGCAGATGGCGCACTCAAACTCAAAACCGGCAGCGGGTTCACAGTTATGGAAAGTGTTGCTTGTGAACTGCAGGAATTTGTAGTTCCGGTAACAGTATACGAGGTGGATGTGTTTGGGTTTAAACTTACCACCGAATTTGTTGAACCATTGCTCCAGCTATAGGTGGTAGCACCGGTAACGGTATGGCTTGTGGCAGAACCAGCACAAATAGCGTTAGGTCCTGCGATGCTAAGCGTTGGTGTTGGACTTACCGTTACGCTTTTGATTACAGAGCGTGTAGCACAATTGCTTCCTGTAATTATGGCCACAGAGTAATTTCCGGCAGCTACTGCAGCATATGTTGAACTTGTGGCCCCTGCAATCGGGTTGCCATTAAGACTCCATTGGTAATTGGCTGCTGCGGTATTTCCAATCACACTCAAAACCGGAGGATTGGATGAACAGGCTGTGCTGAAATTTCCTGCAATAGCAACTGAACTTGAAAGTGGTAAACTGCATCCCGGAATGCCCCAGATGCTTAAACTGCTGCTGATTTCATTTGCCGCAATTACAATGTGCTGACCATTCGGACTTTCAGATTGAGGAATAAAAATTAAACCTTCAGCCCCCCGATCCGGTCCGTTGCTTGGTAAACTTCTGTTATTTACATAAGTAACATACACCGGTGCTGCAGGATTAGTTACATCATACACCATCACACCGCCAATACGTTCGAGGGCAATAAAGGCATATTGACTCGAACCAATGGCGCCAATCGCAACGCCTTCCGGTTCCGGACCTTTGTCGTCGCTTCTGTCCTTTCTTGTGGCGCTGGTGTTGCTGGCATTAAACATTACTGAAAAGGAGTTATTGGCGGTTATCATTTCTAAATCATCTTTGCTGTCGTACACCAAATTTCCTGTAGTACCATTCCAAATGGAGAAAGAACGCGAGCCGTAAGCATACAAAGTATCTAAATCGCCATCATTGTCTATATCGCCAGATTTGTTGGTAATGTTTAAACGACCCAAAACTGAATTATTTTTCATTTCATTCCCCAAAGGAAATTTAACAGGATCGAGAATAGCCCCTGAAATGCGAGTTTCCTCTGAAAACCCGGCATACGCGCGGGCATCACCTTCATTTGCAGAGATGATGTAATTTACACCGCCTACAGTATAGGTGGCAATGGCATCCGGAAGATAAAATCCTTTAATGGGGAAATTAGAAATGTTAACCCCTCTTGTGACATTAGATACATCCATACCATTATTGAGTAAAGAGTGATCTTTAGTTCCCAATGCTCTTAATGAAGTGATGCTATTGTTTGTGAGATTAATTTCTACCATGGCATTATTTTCCTGCAAAACCACCCAGGCTTTGGTGTCGTCTTTAGAAACTGCAATGTACTCCGGTTCAAAATCTTTTGAAGCGTTTGCCCCTAAACCAAAAATTCGAATACCCTGCGCTCTTAATACTGTTTCCTGTCCGTTATAAGCCGTGAATGAGATGTGAGCCACATTTGAAATGGTCAGTGAAGAGGCGGAGCCGGTTAATGTTATTACACTAATCGATCCATCCGGATCAACCGTGTAAGCGTTGTTAGGTTCACCTTCGTTTGCCGTTAAAACCTTATTACCGGCTTGATTAAATGTAATCATGTCGGGCATCATGCCCACTGTTACCTGATTAATGAATTGGCCATCCTTGTTCATAAACACCACTTTTCCTGAATCTTGTGGGTTAGTATTGTTTTCAATGGCCACAGCAACGATTCCATTTCTTACCGCCACAGAATTGATGTTCCCATACGTGGTAATTGGAACTGAAGACAATAATGTTGGATTGGAAGGATTCACAAAATCAACAATATCTAATTTTCCACCGATAGAATTGGCAATGTACAAGCGCTGTGTTGTAGGGTCGTGAGCAACAATTTCAGCCGAATTTGCTCCACTGATGGAATTACTGAAACTTGAAAGCAAATTAAGTGTTAAAGCATTGGTAGCCGCAGGAATGGCTTTATCGTTGTCGCCTATGTAAAAAGCAAACTGGTTGATGGAACCAATACTCGCATTTTGAGGATTGGTGAAACGCAGGATAATGTATTCGGCGCTTTCAACAATGGCATCGTTAACCAAATTAATAACGAATGGGGCTGTTGAATTAACAGGTGCGTTAGCGGCAAAAGTAACGGTGGACACGCCCAAAGAAAAATCAGCGCCACCAGCATTGGAGAGAGCTGAAACACTTATCGAAATAGCCGATGAGCTTGCGCTTGTAGCGATCAAGCGGGCATATATAGTGGCAGAAGGAACAGATTCGACTACCGTGGTGTCGTTACTTAAAAAAGAAATTGTGGATTGAGCTTTATACGTATTAAATAGCCCTGTGAATGCTATAAGAAATATACACGTGGAAAATAATTGGCCTGTGCCTCTTAAGACATTGATTAAATAAAGGTTTTTCATATGTTTTATTTTAAGTCGCAAAGTGAATTCAATGAGGTTAACGGCCTGTATCCAAAATATTACTTCATTGATAAGGATAAGTGGAATTGTGTAAATTCTATCTTAAGCCTTGCTTCTATAAAATCATAGCATAAACAATTTTTCTTTCAAACCTTATTAAATGACAGACAGTTACATCAATCTAAATAAATCGGAGCCATAACTCATTTTTAACTTTTCCTGTAAAACCTTTAACACCACCTGTACAACACCTTCGGGGAATTCTTTAAGTATACAACTGCTTTTTTATGTTGAATCCATTCATTAACAGCGTAAGTTCTATTTTACGCCGTAACATTTCTCTTTGTTCCGGATAAAAGCAAAGCTCATGAAAGCACTTGCCAATTTCACCGGCTGGATCCCAAAATTACATTCTATTATTTTTCTTCTAAATTTTCCCCTGGCGCTTATTGCACAGTTTACACCAGGCCGACTGGTGGTGCTTCAGGCCGGTGATAGTTCTATACCTTTAAGCAGTAACGGCAATTCTATTCTGTTTAAAGAATACTCAGCAAATGGTACTCCGGGTTTTAGCATGAGCGTTCCCTCTACAGGTTCCAATGCGCTAATCATCAGAGGAAGCGCAAATTCTGAAGGACACATTTCACTGTCGGAAGACGCTACATGTATTGTTTTTGGAGGTTATGCTCAAACCTTGCCATTTTCAAGTCCATTAAACAGCCCTGCTGCTTCTACTATCAATCGAGGTATTGGATCGGTATTTGCAAGCGGTGCTTATAGCATGGGCGCCATTGGTGCCGGTCCGTTTGCTAATGGAGACATACGAGGCGCAACGGCCACCAATTCAATCAACCTATGGGCTTCAAGTTCAAGTGCCGGGACATCCTATTATGGACCGGCAAATGCACAAGGAAACGTTCAAAATTCCAAATCCAACCTTAGAGCCATCCATGTTTTTAATCACCAGCTGTTCATCAGCTCTCACTCGGCTGCTGGAACCCCTTCAGTCATCGGAATTTATTCTGTTGGAACAGGAACGCCTGTTTCCTCCTCACAAATGGTAAGTTTGGTTTTTGCAACAGGAAATAATTCTCAACCCTGTCAATTCTATTTTAATGCAGCGCATACCATATGTTACGTGGCCGATTCCAGAAACTCCGGTCAAGGCGGTATTCAAAAATGGATAAAACCCAATAACACCTGGTCGCTTGCCTACACGTTGTCAACAGGCACAAGCGCAGTTGGTGCGTTGGGCGTGGTAGCAGATTTTTCGGGTAGTTTTCCGAAAGTATTTGCCACAACAAGCGAGGGTAGTAATAATCGTCTTGTTGCCATCAACGACCTTGGTTCAGCGTCTACGGCTACAACATTAGCATCAGCGAGTTTAAACAATACGGTTTTCAGAGGCTTGTGTTTTAGTCCAGGCACCATTCCATGCAATTCACCTGTGGTGCTTGGCATATCAAGCAATTCGGTATCCTGTTCAAATGACACTTTGGTATTATTCGCCAATGTCATTGGTAATGCGCCACTGAGTTATACCTGGAACGGTAGCGGTAGTTTTAGTTCTTTTTCTGCAGTCAGCCCCAGCATCATCAATTCCACCGGCGGGAATTATACTTTAAGTGTTTCCAATGCCTGTGGTACAAGCAGTGCAGTGCTTAATGTGAGTATAAATCCTAGTCCAAGCTTGCAGGTGAATGCCCCAAACATTTGTTCAGGAGGCACAGCTACCTTAATTGTCAGTGGAGCCCATACGTATACCTGGAGCACAGGAGGCCATGCATTTGCCATCACGGTTAGTCCTATAAGTAACAGCGTGTACACGGTTACGGGCACGTCTTCATCGGGTTGTGTTTCAGCGCCCTATTTGGCTACTGTAACTGTATTTGCCTCTCTTGCTTTAATCAGCACGTCCTCTACCATTTGTGCGGGAAACAGCGCCACACTTCATGTTACCGGAGCAAGTTCTTATACCTGGAGCAACGCAGCCATTGGTCCTTCAATCATTGTTTCGCCTACAGTAAATTCAAGCTATACCGTAGTTGGTGCTGCACCGGGTTGCCTAAACGCCAGCACCACAGCAAATGTTTTTGTGAATGCACTTCCTGATGTCACACTTACCCTTCCGTTTACAACAGTTTGTGAAACCGAGACCTTGTTCGAGTTCAATGGAACGCCTTCTGGCGGCGTTTTGCTTGGATCCGGAATTTCAGGAAATCTATTTTCCCCTGCTCAAGCCGGAATTGGAACACACACCATCACATACACCTACACGGATTCGAATTCATGCACCAGTTCCAACAGTCAAACCCTTACAGTGAGCAACTGCACAAACATAAAAACCAATGCGAACCCGGTAAAGGATGAATTGTATGTTTCCTGTGACTTCAGTGCCGGTGAAGGATTGGTGTTTATTTTTACACCGTTCGGAGAAAAAATTAAAGCCGTGCAGATGTACGCTGCAGGTGCCATTTCCGTTCAGGATTTGCGCGCCGGGCTATACGTATTGGAAATTAATTCAAACACAATACACTACAGAACCAAATTCATTAAGGAATAAGTGGTGATGAGAGGCCGGCGTTACGTAAATATTGGCTAATTTTGGTCCAGCATTTACATTATGAAAGACGTCTTAAAGCGCCTCGGCATCGAGGAGATGAACGAAGGTTGTTCAACAGGTAAAAATTGGTTTTCCTTGGGAGAAATTATTGAATCCTATAGTCCGGTTGACGGGAAATTGATCGCAAAAGTAAAATCAGGCACAGCCGAAGATTATAAAAAAGTAATTGAAAGCGCTAAGTCAGCGTATTTATACTGGCGACAAATTCCTGCACCCAAACGGGGTGAAATTGTAAGGCAGTTTGGCAATAAACTCAGGGAGAAAAAATCTGATCTCGGTCAATTGGTTTCTTACGAAATGGGAAAATCCCTTCAGGAAGGTTTGGGAGAAGTACAGGAGATGATTGACATTTGTGATTTTGCATTAGGATTATCAAGACAATTGTACGGTTTGCAAATTCAGAGCGAGCGGGTAAAACACCGCATGATGGAACAATGGCATCCGCTGGGAATTGTGGGTATTATTAGCGCCTTTAATTTTCCGGTGGCCGTGTGGAGCTGGAACACTGCCCTGGCCTGGATATGCGGAGACGTGTGTGTTTGGAAACCATCCGAAAAAGTGCCGCTTTGCTCCATCGCCTGCCAAAACATCTGGAACGAAGTGGCCAAAGAAAATAATTTGCCTGAGGGCATCTCCTGCATTGTGAATGGCAATTACAAAATCGGTGAGTACCTAACAGCCGACACGAATGTGCCTTTAATATCAGCAACAGGTTCAACGCGCATGGGTAAATTGGTGGGAGTAAAAGTAGCCGAACGTTTTGGAAAAAGCATTTTGGAATTGGGAGGTAACAACGCCATCATCATCAGTGATAAGGCCGACCTTAACATGAGCATCATTGGCGCAGTGTTTGGGGCCGTTGGAACAGCGGGACAACGTTGCACCAGCACCCGTCGCCTGATCATTCACGAATCGGTTTACCAACAGGTGAAAAACAGTTTAATAAAAGCGTATTCTCAATTAAAAATTGGAAATCCCCTGGATGAAAAAAACCACGTGGGTCCATTAATTGATAAAGATGCTGTAAACAATTACCTAAAGGCACTCGATGCCATAAAACAAGAAGGTGGAAAAATGGTGGTGGAAGGAGGCGTACTGAACGGTGCCGGTTACGAAAGCGGCTGTTATGTAAAACCGGCCATTGCTGAAGCCCACAACGAAATGGCCATTGTACAGCATGAAACGTTTGCACCAATCCTTTACCTTTTAAAATACAAAACGATTGAGGAAGCCATTGGCATGCAGAACGCTGTGCCTCAGGGTTTATCCAGCGCTATCATGACACAAAATATACGCGAGGCCGAATTGTTTTTAAGTTTTGCAGGAAGCGATTGCGGCATCGCCAACGTGAACATCGGTACCAGTGGAGCTGAAATTGGCGGTGCCTTTGGAGGTGAAAAAGAAACCGGTGGAGAAACCGGTGGAGGTCGCGAAAGCGGATCAGATGCCTGGAAAGCCTACATGCGCCGACAAACCAACACGGTAAACTATGGCGACACCTTGCCTTTGGCCCAGGGCATTAAATTTGATCTTGGTTAAACTTCCGGTTGAAGTGTTTTTTTCTCCTTCTCATTTTCTTCCCTGAAGGGATTGCGCGGAATCCATGGCTCTGGTTGTAGAAACGAAATAAATGGTTTTTGAATTAAACGCGACACCGTGTTCTGAGGTTTGATATAACAAATGAGGTCGTGGGGTTTTGCACCAACAGTCGTTTTAATTTCTGAAGCTGTTCTTCCCAAATTAACCCATTTGCTTTTCTTGTGGATAGCTTCTCCTATTAAACTATACAATAAATTCTGATACAAGTTGTATTTCAAATTTAAGCTGTAGTCAAAGCCTATGTAATGCGCTTCCATGTTGCCATCGGGCATGGTAAAACACGAACCGAAGGCCAAAAGTTCATCACCCAAAAAAAATCCTTTTACATGAAACACCTCAGGAAAATGATTTTTCACCTGAATAAAATAATCTTCCGGCAATTTCAACAACTTAAACTTGGCGTTTTCAAAAATGCTTTCG
>JALOMJ010000061.1 GCA_025455485.1 Bacteroidia bacterium
TCAAAAATCACCTCCAACAGCCTAGAAGCGCTTTTAAAAACCCGTGAATTACTGGAACAACATTGCCCCGTAATTTACGAAGCCACCTTCATGCACCAAGGCGTTTTGGTAATGGTGGATATTTTGCGCTTTGAGGAGAATGCCTTTACTGCTTACGAAGTAAAATCCTCACTCAAGGTTTCAGAAGCTTATATAAAGGACGCCTGTCTGCAATATTTTGTTTTGAAGAATGTGCTGCCCCAATTTGAGGATTTGTTTCTGGTAACCATTGACGGCAGCTATGAATTGGGAGATGAACTGGACCTGAAAAAACTCTTCCGCAAGCGCAGCATGAAAGAAAAAGCGGAAGCCAACCTGGCCTATTTTGAAACCCGGGTGAAAGAAGCCGAAGACCTGATTGTACAGAACACAACGCCTCAAAGAGATATTGGTCCGCAGTGTTTTAAACCTTACAGCTGCGATTTTTTTGGTCACTGCTGGCAGGGCAAACTCAGCGAGCAAAGTGTTTTTACCTTTCCGTTTGTAGACAAACTTAAGATGTTTGAATGGTACACCAACGGCATTACCACACTAAGCGATTTGAAAGAAGAGGATTTTACCAAACCCTGGCAACACACCATTTTAACCTGTTTACTCAACAAAAAACCGTTTATTGATGTGGATGGCATTCGCGCATGGATGACGCAGGTAAACGGCAAGGTGCTGGCCATGGACATGGAAATATGGAACCCTGCCGTACCACAGTTAAAAGGCTGCAAACCCTTTGAACAAATTCCGTTTCTAATTGGCTTGTATGGCGAAGGTGTATCCCTGGCTTTGTTTTGTGAGCATGTAGAGGACGAAAGAGAAAACCTTGCCAAACAATTTATAGCAGCAGTAAAAGATTACGATACCATTCTGGTGTACGACAAAACGCTGGAAGTGTCGGTAATCAAAGATTTGATGTCGCGTTTTCCTGACTTGAGCGCCGACCTAAAAACCATACAACACAAATTGCTTGATTTGTTCGACCTCATCAGTAAAAACCGTTATTACCATCCCGATTTTAAAAACAACCTTTCTTTAAAAGTTGTGTCCTCGGTGTTGTTACCCGACTTTTCTTACGGGGAAGTACAGTCCGGTCTGGAGGCACTCTCGGCCTACGATGAGTTCAGGCAGGAGAACAACCCCATACACAAGGAACTTTTAAAACAACACTTAAACGAATACTGCCTCAACGATTGTCGGGCGGTGTTTGAGCTGGTTTGTTATTTCAAAAGCATTTAAAAGAAAAAACCCCAGTTCAATTAAGAACCGGGGTTTTTTAATGTTTCCTGAGAAAGAATTATTTTTTCTTTCCTTTGGTTGCAGCAGCTAATGAATCAGCTACACGGGCCGAATCAGCTTTTGCTTGCATCATGGCTTTTTCAGCAGCCATAGCAGCTTCAGCTTCAGCAGCAGCAATTGAATCTTGCTTTGCTTTTTCTACAGCAGCAATTGAATCTTGTTTTGCTTGCTCCATCTTTTCCATTTCTTCCTTAGAAGGACCACAGGCAACAAATGCAACTGACAAAGCAGCAACGGCAACGATTGATAATACTTTTTTCATTTTGATTGGTTTTTTTTAAAAATTCATGGCAAAAGTACACTTTTTTGCAATACGGCAATATCCAAGGCCTATTTTGGTGTTTTTTTTTTAACAGATTGCAATTTCAAGCGCTTTAACCCGAACTTCGCTAATTTAGCAATACCATGTACGCACTGATCAAACGTTTCCTCTTTCTGTTTCAACCCGAAACGGCCCATCACCTCACCTTTTTTTTACTTCGACTGCCGGGAGCCGCAGCCCTGTTTGGTGCCATGTACCGGAAACCACACCCCGGTCTTCAAAAAAACGTCTTTGGGCTTGATTTTCCCGGTCCGGTTGGTTTGGCAGCGGGCCTGGATAAAAACGCACTGGCCTTCGAAGCCTTTGGCAAACTGGGCTTTGATTTTATTGAAGTGGGCACCTTAACACCAAAAGCTCAACCCGGTAATGAAAAACCCCGTTTGTTCCGATTATTGAAAGACCATGCCCTGATTAACCGTATGGGCTTTAACAACGATGGGGTGGAAGCAGCCAAATTGCGACTGGCCAAACGCAAAAACAACAGCCTGATTATTGGCGGCAACATTGGCAAAAACAAAAACACACCAAACGAAACGGCCCTGGAAGATTATGTAATGTGTTTTAATGCCTTGTATGAGGTGGTGGACTATTTTGTGGTGAATGTGTCCTCGCCCAATACCCCGGGCCTAAGAGCCCTGCAAGAGAAAGAACCATTGCTGCAACTGTTAAACACCATACAACAGCTCAATCAAAGCAAACCTAAAACTAAACCGGTGTTATTAAAAATTGCCCCCGACCTCAGCAACGAACAATTGGATGATATCATTGATATTGTAAACCAAACCAAAATTGCCGGGGTAATTGCCACCAACACCAGCATTTCAAGAGCAGGTTTATTAACGCCGGAAGCAGAGTTGAACAGCATTGGCGCCGGGGGCTTGAGCGGAAAACCCTTGCGCGAAAGAAGTACGGAAGTGATTGCCTACCTGAAACAAAAATCAAACCATACGTTCCCGGTAATAGGCGTTGGCGGCATACACAGTGCAGAAGACGCCTTAGAAAAACTTAAAGCCGGGGCCGATTTAATACAACTTTACACCGGCTTTATTTATGAAGGGCCGAAATTGATAAAAGACATACACACTCGTTTGCTTGCAGAACATGCTTAAACTTACCGAATGCCCAAGAGATGCCATGCAGGGCATCAAACAAATGATACCCACCGATTTAAAGGCGGAGTACATTAACTTGCTGTTAAAAGTGGGTTTCGACCGCATCGATTTTGGCAGTTTTGTTTCGCCCAAAGCCATCCCTCAGATGCAGGATACCCCTGATGTACTCAAAAAATTGAAGCTGGAAGGCAGCCGTAGCCAACTTTTGGCCATTATTGCCAACTTGCGGGGCGCCCAAGAGGCCTGCGCTTTTGAAGAAATTAGATTTCTGGGTTTTCCGTTTTCCATTTCCGAAACCTTTCAGCAACGTAACACCAATTCAGGCATCAGCGAGTCCTTAAAGCGGGTGGAGGAAATTCAAAGCCTGTGTGAACAAAAAGGCAAATCGCTCTTGGTGTATATTTCCATGGCCTTTGGAAATCCTTATGGCGACGAATGGAATACAGACATTGCAATTAGCTGGTGCAAAAAACTGGAAGCTTTGGGAATTAGGCACCTGGCCTTGGCCGATACCACAGGGTCTTCTACACCGCAAAGTATAGAAACACTATTTACCTCCCTTATTCCTGAATTAAAAAATGTAGAATTTGGTGCTCACCTGCATTCTGTGCCCGAAAAATCAATTGAAAAAATTGAGGCGGCCTACAAAAGTGCCTGCCGAAGTTTTGATGTGGCCATTCATGGCTTTGGAGGCTGCCCCATGGCCAAAGATGAGCTTACCGGCAACGTGTCAACCGAAAGCCTGGAAGCCTTCGCAACAAAAAACAACATTCCGCTTAATCTAAACATGGAAGCACTAAACGCCTGCTACGAATTCAGCTGGAAACTATTTAACCACTACCATTAATGCAAAGCTTGCGCAGATTAATCATACTTTTTCTAAGCCTGATTGCTTTTCAGTTGCACAGTCAGGGTGAATTCGAAAAATACGGCCCCTATGGTGCCCAGGTGTTCACGGATGTTAAAACGGCAGCCGCGACAGAAAAGCAGGTGTATAAACTCGACCTCAGCTATCAAAATCTGGACCCGAAATCCATGTCCAAAATTCAAACCTTTAGTAACCTTCAGGTACTGCGGCTAAGAAACAACAACATCAGCAATTACCCTGACAACATGGATAAGTTGGTGAACCTGATGTATTTTTCCTCCTACAATAACCCCTTAACCACCTTTCTACCCAAACCCCAGGCTTACCGAAGTTTGCATTTTATTGAATTGCAACACTGCCACATTGATAGTATTCCCGCTTCCATCGCTTACCTTAATTTATTGAGTAGTTTTCATTTCGGAAACACCAACGATACCTTAAAACTGACCCCTACTCTTCGTTTTCTGAAAAAATTAAAAGACCTAAGTTTTGAAAATTGCATTTTGGATAGTTTTCCAAAACCCCTGTTTCAGGTTTCGAGCTTGCAGTTTTTATCCCTTTCCAACACCAACACCAAAGCCCTGAGTTCGCACTTTGAACGTTTGCCGGATTTGGAGGTGCTCATTATCGAAAACAATCCGCTTGAAACCATTCCCTTTACAATTTATAAAGCTCAAAAACTTCGTATCCTTTCCTTGAGGGGAAATAAACTTAGCCGCTTACCCGACAGCATATCGCAACTGGAAAATTTGAGTGTTCTTGATCTGAGAGGAAATCCTATTTCAGCAGAGGAAATTGAAAAAATAAAACTCCTGCTTCCCGGCTGCAACGTTAAATTTTGAGCTTGCGTCCAGGCTTTAAAATGGTGGTAGGTTTAATGCCGTTTTTTTTGCAAATGGCACTTACTGTGGTGCGGTTGCGTTTGGCAATGCGGCTCAGGTTATCGCCCTTGCGCACATAATATAATTTGTAAGACTTGCCATTTTTATCTTTGTAATTACCATAGGCCAATCCCAAATCAGATTTGTAACGGCTGTGAAGCGCCCTGAGGTCGTATTTGTTCTCCACGTCGTTTTTTCGGAGCACAAACGTGTTCGAAATCAGCTCCCCTTTTTCAAAATCAATCACATCCTGGGCATCGATGGCCTGCCCAAGGTAACGGATTTCAAAATGCAAATGGCTGCCGCGGGAATGTCCTGTGTTTCCACCCAATCCCACCACGGTACCCGACTCTATCTGCTGACCGGATTCTACCAGTAATTTGGAAAGATGAGCATAAACCGTTTCTAAACCATTGTTATGCCGAATGATAACACAATTACCGTATCCTTTATAATAGCGAGCCACCCTAACCATGCCATCAAATGCAGCACGCACATGCTCACCGGTTTCAAGGTCGATATCGGTACCGTAATGCGGCCGGTATTTTCTCCAGCCATATAAACTGGTGAGGTAACCACAAAAAGGTGGGGTAAACCCGCAATCATATTCGGAGGTAAGTTGAATTTGAACGCTATCGCATCTAAAACTCTCTTTAAAATTATAAGGGTGAGCCGTTTCCGTATTCCAGGTGGAATATAAATCATGACTTGGGAAACTAATCTCAAGTGTATCAGGCAGTTCTGTTTCTGTTTCTTCTATAATCTCAGCCGCGCTGAGCAGCACTTTGGTGGTATCGTCTTTTTTCGCCTTGTCTTTTTTATCGTCTCCGGGTTTGTTTCTATCATCCGGAACGGCGAAAGCCGAGACACTAAGGGCAAATGCGCAAGTTATTGATAATATGATTCTTAGCCTTTTCACTAAATAGTTTTGCAAAGATTGAACTTTCTATGAAATGAGCAAGAAAAAAGCTCGTTTTTAGCCAATTTTTAAAAGATTTTAGCAAACTAATGGCTGTGAATAAAATGTATTTTCTTGAATAGCAGAAAGTTAGATAAAATTCAAAAACAACGGTCTTTTCAGAGCAATTCAGTTTCCAGCTCTTTTTTTATCCTCGTATAGCCACATTCATACTGTTGATTTGCTTTATTAAAAATCGATTAACCCAAATTAGGCTTTAGAAAATTTTTAGGGTTTATATTTTTTTCTTTGGAACTTGGTAACCGATTTTCTTTCTGGGCTTCTCTTTCTTTTCCAGTAGCTCATCAAGGTACTTGAACACAATTTCAATGTTCTTATCGTGGTTGTCCAGCTTTTTTCTAATCTTCTCTATCTCCAGCTTAAGCTCAGTGTGGCTTACCACTATTTCCCTGAGTTTTACAAACAATTCTATTATCCTTATACTCACCTGCACGGCCCGTTCACTCTTCAAAACATTGGCTAGCATCAATACGCCGTGTTCTGTAAAGGCATACGGCAAGAACCCACCTAAATGACCTTTTGAAGGTATCGCATTTTGCGATACCATGATCTCTACTTCCTGTTCTGTTAGCTGGAACATGAAGTGCCCCGGGAACTTGCTCATATTCCGTTTTACCTGTTCTCGAAGTCGTATTCCCTTCACTCCATACAATATAGCAAGGTCTCTGTCCAGCATTACTTTCTCATTGCGGAGCAAGTAAATCTTGCTCAGTAAGACTTCCTGGGGCACTATCGTTATTTCTGTAGAGTTCTTGGCCATGTGCAGTTTCAAAAGTAAAAACTAATTGATTCTTCAATCGGATAAAATTTAATCAGGATTTTCCCTAAATCTTTAAGTTCATTGGTCAACTGCGGTGTCATTCCGGGCGCAATCTTCAGGGTACAGGACTAAACGTTAGCGGCTAATATAGCTTGTGTAAACTAAAATTCAAAAACAACAGTTTTTTCAGGGCAATTCAGTTTCCAGCTCTTTTTTTGTCCCCGTAAAGCCACATTCATAATGTTAATTTGTTCTTTTAAAAAATCGTACAACAGGCTGTTTTCTATTGTAAGCGTTTTTGGTTCGGCACAGGGTAAACTTTCAAAATACAGCCAAATGCTTTCTTCTTCAAGGTCATACCCCAGCAATGCATACGGTAGTGTTTTATCCTTCTCCTTAAACTCCAACCTTGCCTTAAGGTAACGGCTCAGCATGGCCAGGGTTTCGTTTTTGTCTTTTGGATGAATCAAATCCACCGGTTTTTGTTCCAAGCGCTTAAGGGCGTCCTCCAAATCGTTCGTAAATAGCTTTACTGTGCCCTCCAGTTTTTTTTCAATAGGATTGTACTTCAGGTCGCACACACTTAAATAAAAGGGGTGGGCCATGGAAAGAAAAAAAAATACCAGAGACGAAAAAAGAAGAGTCTTGATTATTGAGTTAATTTGCATCCTTAATTCCTGAGCACGAAGATATGAATCCATTCCGCATTTGGGCGAGTACCGGTTTTCAGCACATTCTTGATCCCAACGGCTACGACCATATTTTATTTGTGGCCTTGTTAAGCCTGGCCTTTCCTCCCGCACATTGGCGCAAATTGCTTATTTTGGTAACGGCCTTTACCCTCGGGCACTCCGTGTCGCTGGCCGGCAGTGTGTTTTGGCAATGGTATCTGCCCCAAACCTTGGTTGAGCCCGGCATTGCTTTAAGCATTTTAATTACCGCCGTGTATACTTTTTTTAAAAAAGAATCTCCCGAAAAAAAATCGGATCTGACCTTGTATATCATCACGCTTGGTTTTGGAGTATTGCACGGCTTAGGTTTTTCCTATTTGCTTCGCTCCCTACTTGGGCAAGAAGAAAGCGTTTTTTTACCGCTGCTTTATTTTAATTTGGGCATTGAATTAGGGCAACTTTTAATTGTAGGTATTTTGCTGGGAATTTCAGTATTTTTAAAATCTGTATTTTACCTTTCTTACACACCATTTAAATATACCCTGATATGCAGCATAGGATTAGTAGCACTCAAACTTTCCATCGAACGGCTTTTACCCTTTTTCTGATTTACACCGTCTTAAGCGCTACCGCACAAAACATTCAAAACAACCCAAATTCCAATCACGGCAATAAATTCGAACAGTTGGGTACCATCTTGCCTACGCCCAATGCATACCGTTCGGCCTCAGGCGCACCTGGCTACAATTACTGGCAGCAACGCGCCGATTACAACATTGATGTTACCCTGGATGAAAAAAACCTAAGTGCCATTGGCAGCGAAACGGTAACCTACCACAACAACTCCCCTGATGCTTTAAACTACCTTTGGTTGCAGTTAGATGAAAACCAGCACGACCCTGAAAATGAAGTCAACTATTTTGATGAGAACAAAGTCAGTGCGCCCCTAACCCAGCAGGCGCTTTCGGGCTTGGAAAAGAAAAAAAACCTGGCGGGTTTGGGCGATAAAATTGATGGGGTGTTTGATGGGGCCGGAAAAAAACTCAACTATACTGTTAATGGCACCATGATGCGCATTGATTTGCCAAAACCCCTCAATGCAAAATCAAAAGTGGTGTTTGTTGTAAAATGGCATTATAAAATGATTAACCGCATTCTATACGGGGGTCGCGGCGGCTACGAATACTTTCCTGAAGACGGCAATCACATTTTTACCATGAGTCAATGGTATCCCCGCCTTTGCGTGTACAGCGATTTTGAAGGCTGGCAGCACAAACAATTTACCGGAAGAGGAGAGTTTGCTTTGGCCTTTGGGAATTTTAAAGTACGCATGACCGTGCCGGCCGATCACCTGGTGTGTTCCACCGGCGAATGTCAAAACTATCAGCAGGTGTTAAGTCCTGCAAGATACGCCCGTTGGCAAAAAGCGCAAACCGCCACCGAACCTATTGAAATAGGTTTGTTGGAAGAAGCAGCGGCTGCCGAAAAACAAAAGGCTACCGGCACCAAAACCTGGGTTTTTAAAGCCGACAGCGTGCGCGATTTTGCCTGGGGCAGTTCGCGCAAATTTTGCTGGGATGCCATGCCGGTTGATTGCGAGGGCAAACGTGTAATGTGTATGAGTTTTTATGGCAAAGAAGCTTATGGCCTCTACAGAAAATATTCTACCAAAGTGGTGGCACACACCATCAAAACTTATTCAAAGTACAGCATTGCTTATCCATACCCGGTGGCGCAAAGCATTGAAGCCGCCAGCGGCATGGAGTACCCCATGATTTGTTTCAACTTTGGCAGAACCGAAAAAGATGGCACGTACACCGAAGGCACTAAAAACGGAATGATTATGGTTATCATTCATGAAGTGGGCCATAATTTTTTTCCTATGATTATCAATAGCGATGAAAGGCAGTGGAGCTGGATGGACGAGGGCTTGAATACTTTTGTGCAATACCTTACCGAACGTGAATTCGACAACCGTTACCCATCGCAACGCGGTCCGGCCTATAAAATCACCGATTACATGCGTTTGCCTAAAAACCAGTTGGAACCCATTATGGTAAACAGCGAAAACATCATTCATTTCGGACCAAACGCTTACGCTAAACCGGCCACTGCATTAAATATTTTGCGCGAAACGGTGATGGGCCGCGAGTTGTTTGATTTTGCGTTTAAACAATACTGTCAACGCTGGGCCTTTAAACACCCGGAGCCAGCCGATTTTTTCAGAACCATGGAAGATGCCAGTGCCGTAGACCTGGATTGGTTTTGGCGAGGCTGGTTTTATGATATTGAGCCCGTTGACATTTCAATCGATACTGTAAAGGCCTACACCATTGAAAAAGGGAAACAGGTAGTGGTGAAAATTGATACCATCATTACCTATCCGCGGAAAAAAGAAAAAGAGTACATCACCGACATTCGCAATAGGGAAAGCGGCCTTATTCCTTTAGTGGAAAAAGACACCACCCTGCGGGATTTTTATTACCACTACCTGCCGCCTGCTGTGCCGGTTAAAGAAACCAAAAACCGCTATGAAAATCTGGAAGAATTACCCGATTCCAATTACGCGGCATACAAAGGCAAATTTATTTATGAAATAAAATTCAGCAACAAAGGGGGCTTGGTTATGCCTTTGATAATTCGTTTTGTATACCAGGATGGCAGCGATGACATTGAACGCATTGGCGCTTACATCTGGAGGAAAAATGAAAAAGAGGTAACCAAAACATTTTTAAAAGATAAAAAAGTAGTGGCCATACAATTGGACCCTTACCGCGAAACGGCCGACATAGATGAACAAAACAACACTTGGAACATGGCTGCCGAGCCTGGTAAATTTGAACTGTTTAAAGCCAAATCCGGCGCAGGCAGAGGCCAAAGTCAGGGCACTAACCCTATGCAGAAAAGCAAAAAACCTTAGTTAATTTTATACTCCCAAGTATCAAGTTGGCTGCGTCTGTCTTACTCAAGCACTGCGAACTTGCGTTGCTTGGTCTTATTTTATCCTGCAAATAGTGCCTGGATGAGATCAGGCTTAACGGTTGAGCAACACACTTCCAGTCCTTTGGTAACGTTTACCATTCAAGCCGGTGTAATCCACTTTAAACGTGTACTCATCCGATTGACTGGGTTGATTTTTAAAATACCCATCCCATCCCAGGGTTTGACTTTCACTCAAAAACACACGCTGACCCCAGCGGTTATAAATTTCCATTTTGAAATTGCTCAATCCTGTGCCCACAACATAAAATACATCGTTTAACCCGTCCTGATTGGGCGTAAAGGCATTCGGGATGTATATTCCAAAATCATTGGTAACATCAATGCACACAACGTCTTGGGCAGTGCAACCATATGCGTTTACCGTTTTCACAACATAACATTCATCGTTACCCGGAAACACACGCGTGGTTGGACAAAGCGGACATTCAATATTTTCTCCTGAAATCCAGCTTAAGGTACCGGTTCCGCTTGCGCTGATGTACATAGGTTCATCCAGATTGTAACTTGTATCGCGTGAAGCAAACACAAAGGGTTTCGGATTCACCTGAACAAACACAGTGGCTGTGCTTCCACAAAAGGTATTATCTGAAACCTCTACTGTATAAATTGTACTGATGGTAGGGCCCGCCACTACCGCATTAAGCTGTGTTGTATTTAAACCTTCTGCAGGTTGCCATTTAAAAGTATTGCCTCCGAAAGCTTTGAGTGTGGCTTTTTCTCCTTCACACAAGGCAACACTTTCTGAAGCACTTGCAATTACATTTGGACTGACAATTACCGAGAAACTCACAACCTGAGAACACTCTACCATGCCATTTGCATTCACCCCTGTGATGGTGTAATTGGTGGTTACCTGTGGAGATGCGTAGGACATGGAGCCGGTAATGGCCGACAACCCATACACCGGCGACCATGAATAAAATTGTGCTCCCTCCAAAACAATGGGCACGCTGTAACCAATACAAACTTGATTATAAGGCGCCGTGAGGGTCATAATTGGTCGCGCAACAGTTTCTATATAAATGTCGGTGGTGCCTGTACAAACACCATTGAATCCTCTCAATGTATAGGTGGTGCTGCTAACCGGCGAGGCAAACACATTTTGCCCTTGATTAACGTTTAGATAATAATTTGGTATCCAACTGTATGATATGGCGCCCTCGGCATGCAAAATAGTTGTAGCACCACTGCAAATAACGCTGTTACTGGCACTGGCTGAAACCACAGGCACCGCAATGGCCGAAACTGTTGCCACTGCATTGCGGGTGCAGGTGTTCAAACTCCCTGTAACCGTATAGGTTTGATTTGCTGTAGGGCTGCAAATCACCTGACTTCCTGTAGCGGAAGATAAAAATAATGGCGGGCTCCAATCATACTGCTGCCCATTGCCAATCACCGTAAGCGTAACCGAATTACCAACGCAAACTGTACTTGTATTCGGAATAATTTCAACGTTTGGAAGTGGTAAAATATTTACACTGGCATTTTTTGTTAGGCTCCGGCAACCCATGCTGCTGCCCACTACTGAGTATAAACTGCTAACCGAAGGTGAAATAGAAATTACCATACTGCCCGTATAAGCACTAAGATTGCTGATGGGTGTCCAGGTGTATTGGTTGGCCCCTTGTGCGGTCAGAATCTGACTTTTTCCGGGACAAATGGCCGTAAAACCGGGTGTTGCCGTAATGGTAGGATTGGGAAGTACCATTACCGTATATGTGCTACTCACATTACACACACTGCTGCTTCCGTTTAAGGTGAGTGTAATTACGCTCGGCACTGTGGGCGGAGGGCCTGCAGGCGCAATCTGCATGAGTGGTCCGTTAGCGTTGCTCACTGAGTAGTTCGGCCCGTTTATCATCGTATAACTCGCTGCACCAAGCGGAGTAGCTTGTATGGTGTTGGTTGAACCGTTAAAGTTAAAGGCACAAAGGGTGTTTTGGTTAAGGCTGAGCGAGAGGGTTGGGGGATTCATAATCATCAGCGAAGCAGAAGCCAAACTGGTGCAGGTGTTTAATGTTCCCACCACCTGATACACCTGAGTAGCCGGTGGCGAGGCAAAAACATTGGCTCCGCTTGTAGCCGACAAACCTGTTGATGGCGTCCAGGAATAGCTTGCCGCATTGCCGGTGGCACTAAAACTGGCCTGGGCCCCTAAGCAAATTAAACTGTTGCTGGGCGTGATTGAAAAAACCGGCAATGGCAAAACATTTACCGATACCGTTAGCGGTTGACCAAAGCAACCATTGCTGCTTCCCGTTACCGTGTATTGTGTGCTTTGTGTTGGGGAAGCTACAGTAAATGCCCCTAAATAATTGCTCAAGCCCGGTGAAGACGACCAGGTATACGTGTTGGCACCCGAAACAGTTAATGCCACACTGTTGCCAAAGCAAATATCGGGTGCTAAAGGAAAAGCACTGATAACAGGATTAGGAAGTATTGAAAAAGAGACGATGCTGGTATCAC
>JALOMJ010000062.1 GCA_025455485.1 Bacteroidia bacterium
TGGGGATCACCTCTTCCCATTCCGAACAGAGAAGTTAAGCCCACCAGCGCAGATGGTACTTGGTCTAAAGCCCGGGAGAGTATGTCGATGCCAATTTTAAAGTCAAAAAGCCTCAGAGCAATCTGGGGCTTTTTGCGTTTATACTAGTTTGTAATTGTGCTGAGCAGTCCGCCCTGAGCTAAGCCGAAGGGCAGTCGAAGCATCTGAACTGAGCGAAGTCGAAGTGTGTCTCCCGATGTTCCGCTGCGCTCCAATCGGGATCAGGTATCACTAAGTGCCCGCTGCGGCTAGCGCCTTGCAGTCGCTAAGTGCTACCTGAGATGCCAATTTTTCATAAAACCCCCTTCAGAAATGTTGGGGGTTTTTTGTTTTATAGACTTTTCTTCAGTCATAAGAAAATTCATCATTAGAATCTGGTCAGAGGATTAAAACCTAAAGAACTATTAAAAGACAAGAATTTGGAGCTTCAAAAAAATAAATTACATTTGGTAGAACAAGCCTTCTTATGCTGAAGCTTATTTCATATTGTTTACTAAGCCTTATTTTTATAAACCTCTCCTCATACGGCGGAAATCCATTGCTGCCTGAAACTTTACAAAATAAAGAGAAACCTAAAATTTGTTTTACCGAAAACAAAGGGCAGGTGCACGACCAGTTTTATAAACCCCGCCCTGATGTGCTTTACGGGGCCATGGCAAGCAATATGGCTGTGCATATCAAAAACAATGGGGTTAGCTATCAGCTGTACAGGGTTGATAAATACAAAGAAGTTGAAGACCAAAAAACAAAAGAAAAAAGACAAGAGATAGACCAGCAAACCATCTATAGGGTGGATCTTTCCTGGTTAAATGCAAATAAAAACTTTACGAAATCAGAAGACGAAGCCCTGCCCGGATACAACAATTACTATTTAGAAAGCTGCCCAAATGGAGCCCTGAACGTGAAGAGTTACAAGGGTGTGAGCCTACTGAATATTTACCCCGGCATCAACTTACATTACTATGAAAAAAATGGGGAACTTAAGCACGATTACATTGTTGCGCCTCATGCTGATTACAAACAAATACAAGTTAAGGTTGAAGGTGCAGAAATATTTGTAAAACAAGATGGTTCACTTTTTCTGACCACTCCGCTTGGCAAAATACAGGAAGGCGCACCGATTGTTTATCAAAACAATAAAAAACTGAACGCAAAGTGGCGAATAAAGAACAACATCTTAGGTTTTGAAATAGAAAATTACAATCCTAATTATGAATTGATCATTGACCCAGTTACGCGCTTGTGGGGCACATATTATGGTGGAATTGGACAGGATTATGGTTATGGTACCTCTGTTGATGTAGCAGGCAATGTTTATTTGGCAGGGTATGCTGAATCCAACTCAGGCATCGTAATTGCTACCACCGGCGCACATCAGACAACACACGGCGGAAGTGTTTACGACGCGTTTATCGTAAAGTTTAATGGAAATGGAATTCGCCAATGGGGAACCTATTATGGTGGATCAGGAGTAGATTACGGCGGTTCTTGTTGCGCAGACAATCTAGGCAATATTTATTTATCGGGTACAACCGCTTCTAACTTAGGAAGTGCAATCAGTACATTTGGTTCTCATCAATCTGCCTTTGGAGGTGGTAATACTGACGCATATATTGTAAAGTTTGATGGAAACGGTATTAGGCAATGGGGAACCTATTACGGGGGAAGCGGAGAAGATGAATCAACTTCGGTTAAGGCAGATGCCAATGGAAATGTTTATTTGGCAGGTTACACCACTTCCAACAATGGCAATTCAATAGCTACTGCAGGTGCACATCAGACTAATTACGGTGGAGGAACTTATGATGCCTTTCTGGTAAAATTTAACAGTGGAGGGCTTAGACAATGGGCGACTTACTACGGAGACTCGGAACTGGAATTCGGGAATGAAGTCACAGTTGATGGATCAGGCCATGTAATTCTTGTAGGTGTAACAGAATCTTATACAGGTACTGCAATCGCTACCGGAAATGCACATCAAACAGCCTACGGTGGTGGAAGCAAAGACGCCTTCATTGTAAAATTTGATGGGTTCGGCTCACGACAATGGGGAAGTTATTATGGCGGCGCAGGAGATGATGGCGGAAATGGAGTATGTGTAGACGCTGCTGGAAATGTCTATTTAACAGGATATACTGCATCGAATACAGGTACTATTATCGCGACAAACAATTCCCATCAATCGGTTTACGGAGGGGGCTTACTTGACGCTTTCCTGGCAAAATTCAACATTAACGGGGTTCGTCAATGGGCTAGTTATTATGGAGGACAAGGTAGAGATAATGCTGTGACTGCTTGCATAGATGCATTGGGCAACGTATATGTAGGCGGACAAACAACTACATTAACCAGCTCAGTTATTGCCACGTCCGGAGCCCACCAAACAATTTATGGTGGCGGCACCTTCGGTGATGCCTTTCTCGTGAAGTTGAATGCAGGCGGTAACAGGCAGTGGGGGACTTACTATGGTGGCACAATAGATGACTATGGATTTTCTATTGAAACTGACCTCTTCGGATTTGTCTACCTAGCCGGAATGACAAGTTCAAATGCAGGAACCGCAATTGCTTCAGCAGGTGCCTTTCAATCGACTCATGGTGGAGGACTAAGGGACGCTTTTTTGGTAAAGTTTGGTAGTTGCACTAGCTCACTTGCGCAACCAGGTCCGATATTAGGCACAACCTTGACATGTGCCGGTACAATTGCAACCATTTATAGCGTTACCCCGGTTTCTGGAGCCTCATTTTACTTATGGCTTCTTCCAACTGGTTGGATAGGTTCTAGCACAAGTAACACCATATCCGTCACACCCAACTCAACAGGCAGCATTTCGGTTGCAGCCGGAGACACTTGTGGAACGTCTCCTACCCAAAACTTGTTAGTCACTATTCTTCCTCAACCGAATGTAAGTATTTCATCCACTCATTCTATACTTTGTACTGGGGAAAGCACAACGCTTAGTGCGACTGGAGCCAACTCATATACTTGGAATAATGGGAGCAATGCAATTTTTATTTTCGAAACCCCAACCATAAGCACTACCTATACACTAATCGGAATTAACAGCCAAGGATGTATTAATACTTCCACTTTCACACAAAATGTTGATGCTTGTGTCGGAATTTCGGAAAACCCTAATATTCATCCTTCCTCCATAAAAGTTTACCCTAATCCAAACAATGGTCTATTCAATGTGGAATCGGACACAGAAGCAAAAGTGTTGGTTATCGACCTTCAAGGGCGAATTATAGGCAATCAAAGCCTTGTTTCTGGCAAAAATCAGATCTCCATAGAACACCTCGAAAACGGGGTTTATATTTTGGAAGTCAGCCATTCTCATGGCAAAGAGGTTTTTAGGATAGTTAAACAATAGAGTAGCCAAAGTAAGACGTCGTTAGAGTCTAGTCATTAGATTTTAGTCAATTCCCTAAAACATGCTCTTAATTACAGACTGAATGACTCATTCAGGCAGAAATGTGATAATTTACATTTCAATAAATCGCTAATTGAACATATCTACCTTTTGTACCAGTTTCTGCGCCCGGGATGCGTAGGGTTTAGCTCTTTTTTGTAAGGTGCAGCCGAAACAAAAAAAGCCGAGCGAACAGCGAGCCCGTAGCAGCCCGAAAAGGCGCCAAAAAAGGAAAAATTCTTAGATAAAACTCAGCAGGCTAAAGCCATTACTTCGCAGAAAATAGGGAAGTCCGACGAAATTTCCATTCAAAACCCTTTCCCTTGTCAATTTGTCAGAAACCCGCATTTGGTATTGTTTTTGAACAGTAAGGCCAAACCGATTAGACTATGAACGCCACAGGAAAAATAAACGTACAAACCGAAAACATCTTTCCCATTATTAAAAAATTCCTCTACAGCGATAACGAGATTTTCCTGAGAGAATTAGTGAGTAACGCCGTTGACGCCACCCAAAAGCTAAAAGCCCTCAACAGCATGGGCGAAGCCAAAGGGGAGCTGGGCGACCTTAAAATTGAAATAGAACTGGACAAATCCTCCAAAACCATTACCATTAAAGACAAGGGTATTGGTATGACCAAAGAAGAGATCGAGAAATACATCACTCAGATCGCCTTTAGCGGAGCCGAAGAGTTCGTGAACAAATACAAAGATAAAGTTGACAAAAATGTGGTGATCGGGCATTTCGGACTAGGCTTTTACTCCGCCTTTATGGTGGCCAAAAAGGTGGAGATCTTCTCCCTTTCCTACAAAGACGGCGCGAAGGCCGTACGCTGGGAATGCGATGGCAGCCCCGAATACCAGATTGAAGAAATCGGCAACCGCACACAACGCGGCACCAACATTGTGCTGCACATTGCCGACGATTGCGAGGAATACCTGGAGCAAAGCAAAATTGAAGGCCTGCTCAAAAAATACTGTAAATTTTTACCGGTTGAAATAAAATTCGGTACCCGCAAAACCTGGGTGAATTCAGGGGAAAAGGACGAGAAGGGAGAAGATAAACAAGTTGAAAAGGAAGTTGATTACATCATCAACAATCCCATTCCGGCCTGGACAAAAAAACCTGCCGACCTGAAAGACGAGGATTACAACAACTTCTACAGGGAATTGTATCCCATGCAGTTTGAAGAGCCTTTATTTCATATTCACCTGAATGTGGATTATCCCTTTAACCTCACGGGCATTCTGTATTTCCCTAAACTCAGCAACAAACTCGAACTGCCTAAAGATAAAATTCAACTTTACAGCAACCAGGTGTTTGTTACTGATAATGTAGAGAACATTGTGCCTGATTTTCTTACCCTATTGCGCGGGGTGATCGACTCTCCGGATATCCCGCTGAATGTGAGCCGCAGCTACTTGCAGGCCGATTCCAACGTGAAAAAAATCTCCTCGCACATCACCAAAAAAGTAGCCGATAAGCTGGAGGACCTTTTCAAAAATGAGCGTGCCGATTTTGAGAAAAAATGGGACGATATAAAGATATTCGTACAATACGGCATGATCAGCGATGAAAAGTTCTATGAAAAAGCTGTAAAGTTTGCCTTGTTTAAAAACACCGATGGAAAAGCCTACACTTTTGAGGAATTCAACGAACAGGTAAAAGCCCTGCAAACCAATAAGGACAAAAAAGTGGTGTACTTGTATTCCACTAATGTAAACGAACAACACGCTTACATCGACGCTGCTAAAAGCAGGGGCTACGAAGTGTTGTTGATGGAAACCATGCTCGATCCGCATTACATCAATCACCTGGAAGGGAAATTGAAGGACGTTACTTTTGTTCGTGTGGACGCGGATACCGTTGATAAACTGATTTCCAAAGAAGAAAACACCATCAGTAAGTTAAGTGAGGAAGAGCAAAAACAAATTCAGCCGATTATTGAAGGCACCGTTAGCAAGGAACAATTCACCGTGGTGTTCGAAAACCTGAGCGAAACCGATGCGCCCATGATTATTACCCGTCCTGAATTTATGCGCCGTATGAAAGACATGCAGCAAATGGGTGGAGGCATGAGTTTTTACGGCAATATGCCCGACATGTACAATTTGGTGGTGAATTCCAATCACCCTTTGATTGGCCGGATTTTGAAAGAAGAGAGCGCCGAACGCAAAACTGAACTGGCCAAACAAGCCAGCGACCTGGCCTTGCTTTCACAGGGTTTGCTGAAAGGAGAAAGCCTCACCAAATTTATCAAACGCAGCGTAGAGCTGATCTAATAGAGAATTAAAGCACATTAAACCCAAATTATGCATTAGAAGGCGAAGTATTCGCCGAACTATCTGCATTAGTTGGGTTAAAATGCCGGGACTAAAAAAGCTCCGGCATTTTTTTGTATCAAATGAGAGTATTAGCGTGAGAGCAGGGTAGAGGCTTCTGCACCGTAAATCTTACTTCCATCGCGGTAAACCACCACAAAAGCATCGTTAATGCCCAATTGCACGAGCTCGTTTTTGAGGGCTTTGGCTGCGGCGGCATTGCTGAAATTGCCGACATTGTATACAAACAGACCATTGATCTGTTTGTATTCCACAGGCCAGGTTTTGATCTTCATAAAATTGGCAGCCACTTCGTTGGGCACTTGTTTGCTAAACGCACCAATCTGCACCTTAAAACTCACGCCGGCTTCATCCGTTTTTACACCATTGGTTTCAGTCGCCTCAGGATAAGTGCTCACGTTGTTTTTAAAGGGTTGTACATTGGGGTCGGTGGTTTGAACGGGCTGTATCACCGGACTCACAACTGTGGTGTTAACTTGTCCTTCAGGAAAAACAA
Organism: Bacteroidia bacterium; assembly: GCA_025455485.1. Classification (GTDB taxonomy): domain Bacteria; phylum Bacteroidota; class Bacteroidia; order B-17B0; family Aurantibacillaceae; genus Aurantibacillus. Next base: position 6,290 of record JALOMJ010000062.1, read on the forward strand.
CAGGGTTTTGATTTTCCATGCGCACATCCGGATCCAGGTTTTGTCTCTTTTTTCCGTCGGTGAAAGAAATGCTGTTTCCATTTAAGTAAGCGCCCACAAACGCATCGCTAATGCCCAGTTCAACAATTCTGTTTCTATCGGCCACTACTTTAACCGTATCATTATAAATGCCGGTAGTGTAACGGAACAAACCATTTGGTAATTGTTTGGTGTAAATGGGTTGTAAATTAAGTAGACTTTGTTTGGTTGCCTGCTTAGTATAAACCCCAATTTGAATGGTATATAATAAACCGTTGATTTGCTCAATTTCTTTGGTTACCTGAACAAGGTCGGCCGGGTTCACCTGCGGTTCATTTTCGGTAAGTATAGCTTTAGGAATGTTTAATGCTTCGGTTATGCCTGCGCTTTGTGGCGAATTTATGTTTACAAATTTGCCTTCTTTAGCCATGTATGCTATAGCCTCGCTGGCGGTAATGCGTTTACCGTTAAGGTAAGCCACAACAAACGCATCCCTGTAACCAAGGTTTCTAAGGTCATTTTTTACAGCATTGGCCGACTCAATTTTTTCAAAATCTCCGGCCGTATATCGGTAGTAGCCGTTTCGGGTGGTTTCTCCATACAATGGACTTAAACCTTTGAATGTATTGTTTGGCAATTGGTTTCTAAAAGCTCCGATTTGTACCCTGAACGAAAGACCTTCTTCTTTAAATTTATTGAAAGGAATGGGTTTGTTTTCGCTGTAAGCATTTCCTTTAACAACTTCTAAGCCTTCTATCTTAAGCGCTATTTCGTTATTAGTGTTGGTGTCTCCATTAACATTTTCGCCAATGGCGCTTAATTCATTTAAATCCTCTTCATTAACTTTATATTTTTTAGAATTTGCAGGCAAAATCTGAGACAATTGTTCAACAGCAGCAGCTCCTAACAAAGCCGCCTGATTCATTTTTTTTACTTTTTGTTCAGGATTTGTTTCACCCGATGCCTGCAACAACAATTGTTTTGAATTTTCATTTAGTCTGTCGGCATTTGCCACTATTTGTTGCTGCTCAGTACTTAAACTGCCGGGAACTGATTGTTTGGAGGTTTCAAATTCAAGGGTTAATGCATTGGTAAGATTCGTTAAACCGGTAACTTCTTCAGCCAACAATTCATCTTGCTGGTTACTACTATCCGCCGGCGGCTCCAGCATGGCATTTACTGTATCTTCGGATAGAGGCTGTACCTGATAATCAGGATATTTTTTCCTAAGGCTTTCTATCAAATCAGTTTGTTTTCGAATTAATTCCCTCTCCTTTTCCTCTACATTACTTAGCGCCCCAAGTTGAGCGGAACGGTTAGGTAAACTTGCCGCCTCTTCCTTCAGTTTTCTTACCTGAGAGTTGAGATTTTGAATGTCGATGTTCATCTGATCCTGAGTTGCATCCAGCGAAACATCGTCTTCATTCAGTAAGGCTTTTAGTTCATTTAAAGCTTTATCATTGGTTTTGTATTCTATGTCAAACGCTTTTTGGTTTACCAGGGAAGCTAAAAAGCGCTGATTGATAGCTTCAGCCTCCAGTTGTTTGGATTCCTGAAGAACAGCCTTTTTTTCAGCCGGTGCTAAAGCATTTGCTTCTTTCCTTTTTTCAAATGCCTTGGCAGAAAGCTGCTCTGCATTGTTTTCATAGCCTTCGGCTGCGGTTCTGAGTTCAGCCGGATTTTTTGTGGTGTTTAATAAGCCCGCAAGAGCCTCTGCATTTTTTTGGTTATTGTTGATCTGACTTTGCTGCGAACCAATTCGGTCTAAATTGCCCATTGCATCTTTAACCGCTCTGTAAGCTTGTTCGTTTATCAAACCTGCATCAGGCTTTTCCAGGAAAACCAATACGCTTTTTGTGTTGGTTTCTTGCTGTAAAAGAGAATCTGAATTGATAATGGAAAGTGTTTTTTTATTTTGATTTTCCGGTAAGGAAGTAATTGGCTGATCCGGCTGTGTTGTTTGAGGTAGCGTGCTGGACTGAGTTTCGGGATTTTGCGGTGAAAGTTCAATGGCCAAAACAATAGAGTTGGACAGATTGTTTAAAAGGGGGATAAGGTTGTTTTGTTCGCGTGTTGCGTTCACTAAAGCGCTCAACTTTTCGGAGTTATTAGTAGCATTGTCGCCCTTTTCCTTAAAAGCATCAGCGGTTGCTTTTCTTTTGTTAGCCACTGTATATTCTGCTTTCAAACTTGGGGTGTTTTCAATCAAGCTGGTGTTTTTATTTATTTCATTGAAAAGCTGATTGATTTCAGCCTCGTTTGCATCATATAATTTTTGATAGGTATTTACTTTTTCCTCAAGCACTTCAGTCAGCTGCTCGTTGATGGAATTAATCTTGTTTGAAATGGCCGCGCTGTCAGGTGAGTTTGTTGAAAGGTTTGTTGAAGTTTGCGGCTGTTTTAATTCATATCCGGGGTTGGAGGTCATTAACAAATCAATTGCTGCTTTTTGTTTACCAAAAGCTTCAAGTTCTTTTTCCTCAGCATTGCTAATGTTACCAAGTTTTGCACCGGCCGACGCAAAAGCATTGGCTTCCTCCCTCATGCTTGCCCCTTGTTTAAAAGCAATGTTTGCTTCTTCAATCAAATTGCGGGCTTTTGCCACATTTTCAGGCGGTGCGGTTTTGGAAGCAATTAAATTGTTGATGTTTTCGATATTGGTTTCATAGGTAATTTTGTTGTCTTTACGATTGATTTCCGAAGCCTGTAGAAGTTTTTCGCTGGATGCAGTTTCAAGTGATTTTGATTCGTTTAAAAGTTTTGTTTTAGCCGGGCCGCTTGCCTGTGAGGCTTCCAGACGTTTTTTTCCGGCTAAACTCATCAGTGAATCTGATTCGGCCTCTAATTGTTCGGGCGAAGTTGATTTTTTTTGCTTGACCGCTTCGCTTGCCTCGCTACTTTCTTCTTTTAATTTATTTTGTTTATCCTGTAAAGCTTTCAGCGCGGCGTCGGCCTCTGATTTGTAGGTTTTGGCCGTTTCATTTGTGTAGGTGTCGTATTTGAAGTTGGGTGCATCATTAAATGCCAATTGTTTGTTCAGGTTATCAAGTTGTGAAACAAGGTCATTACCGGCTTCTAAATTTAAAGGAGTGAAGGAAAAATTAACGGGCTCATTCATTTTGGCCTGTTTTTTAAGGTTTTCAATCACATACTCGTTTTTGCTAAGCGCTTGCGAATTGCCCGTTTTCATGCTCTCAAGTTGCTTGAGATCTCTGTTAAGCTCCTGTTTTAGTTTAGCTGATTTTGTTTTAGCCAGCTCTTTGCGCTTCACATCCTGTAAAGCAAGAATATCATTATTAAAGGCGGTTAGTTGAAGGTTGTTTTGTTCTAAAACCGCAATGTCGTTTGAATTAGCAGAAAAGTTTACGTCTTTGTATTTTTCTTTTAAAACATTGGGACTGGTATTTGCATTCCAGGTTACTGCAGGTGGAAGGGCGATGGTTTCACTTTTTATGCGAGACACCACGTCCTTTTCTAATTTAAGAGAATTTAATTCATCGTTTACGGTCAGCAATTTTTCCTTTAAGACGGCATTTTGCTTTTCGTTTTGGGCTTGTTCTGTTTTAAGGTCTTCTATTTGATTGGTTAATGATTCTTTCGCCGACTTTTTTTTCGTTTTAGCAAGTGATGTTTCAAGTTGAATCAATTCATCGCCAAGTTCTGTAGTTTGTTTTTCTGTCTCAATTATGGCCTCACTTATGCCGGCCGCTTCTTTTTCTTTCTCTTCTATTTTTTTGTTCAAAGTCTCCTCATAAGCAAGGGAAGTGGGTTGAGTTTTTGAAGCGATTACAGCGCTTTGTTTGGTTTTTAAATTCTGATCTTTGTTCAGGTCGGAACTTTTGGATGTGTTTAATGCTGTGGCAAACTCCGAATTTAAATCTGCGAATTTTTTTGCCGAACCGGCATCTTCTTCTAGATTTTTTCCATAATCCAGCATTTTTAAAGCGAGGTCCTTTTCTTGCTGTGATTCTTTTTTTAAGGCAGTAGCTTTTTCAATGGCTTGTTCTTTTTCTGTATCGTTTTGCATCTGATCAGCACTGCTCAGTAATTTTTGAGCCTGATCCCACTTGTCGTTAGCAGAGCTGTTGTATTGATCTGCCAATTGATAAGCATCTTTTGCATCCTGATTAAAGGTTTTGTAGTCTCCTTCTGCCTTTATTGCATCAGATTTTACAGCTAATGAAAGTTCTTTGTTATTGAGTTGTTTGGGATTTGCAGCAGCTATACCGGAATCTTCAATAAGTTGAGGGCCGGAGGTGTTCTTTGGCGTTTTTTGATCCTCGCCTTTAACAAGCGGGGCTTGCGGCTGGGTATCGTCGGTATTTACGTCCAGCTTGGCTTTTTCTTCTATCAACTTCAGATACTGCAGGTAATTTGATTCTCCGCCATCAGAATCATAATTGGTAGTTATTTTTAATTTAGAATTTTCATACTGTATGGTTTGATTTGCAGAAAGGGATTTTTCCTCAAGAGGAATGTTTAATGTGTGTGATTGCGTTGAAAAACCCGGAGTTTCAACCGTATATACCAGAGCTTCTCCTTTGGGCAGATCTATTGCGTAGTTGCCGTTTTCATCCGACTCAAATTCACCCACAATTTTTATCGAATTCAAAAGTTTCACAATCACTTTACTTGTTACCGCTTGGCCTGAAGCTGCCGGCTCAGCTTTTCCATTTATCGAAATCAGGTTAATGGGTTTGCGCTCAATGTTAATCTTTAGCACATCAATTTTTCCGGGCGGACTTTGTCTGCCGGTGCTGAAGTAGGCCGTTTTTTCAAGCGAGTCTGTAACAAACAAATAGTCATCGTCGGGAGAATTGATTGGAAACTCAAGGTTTTCAGGAGTTGACCAGGCATTGGTGGTTTCATTGTAAACCGATTTAAAAATATCAAAGCCACCCATGCTGTTATGCCCCTTGGAAGCAAAATAAAGGCTTTTACCATCGGGATGAAGAAACGGATAATCCTCATCGTAGGCCGTATTAATGCCGTTTACCCGGGCGGGTTTACTGAAGGTGCCATCGGCTTGTTTAAAGCAAGTAAAGATATCTTTTCCGTTCTCGGCATTCTCGCCATAGCTGCTGAAATAAACGATGTTGCTGTTTTTTGGTAAAAACACCACCGACTTCTCTTTTTTCTTTTTATCGGTAGGGGTTTTAAATTCATCAGGCTTCACCAGTAGTTTTCCGCCAATGGTTCTTAAGTCGTATGTTCTGAAATAATCTGCTTCGTTTAATTGTTTTTTACTTCTAACGGCCACATCGCTCAGGTTACTTAACAAGCGTTTTCCGTTTGTGCAGGCTGTAATTTCCCGGTCGACCTGCATTTTTTTCTGCAAAGAAGCCGAAGCCGTATTTTTAAATTCAGTGTAGTATTTTAAGGCCTCGTCAAAAAGATAATTGATGTGATAGCCTTTCCCAACGAAAAAGGGTAACTCCTTTGGTGGGGACTCGAAATTTTTGGAGGCAAAATTAAGATAGGTAAGGCACTTCTTTTTATCGACTTCACTAAAAATCATGCAAACGCCTAATCTGTAATTCAGATCTGGGTCTTTAGCATAGTTGGCTACCAATTGCGAATAAAGCGGGTAAGCTTTTGTGTAATCCTCATCGTCGAAATATTTTTTCGCTTCTTTTTTAAGCGCATTCACCTCAGCCGTTTCCTGTGCCCTGAAAGTAAAGGATAGAAACATCAGCAAAAAAAGCAGGTTTTTTTTGTAAAGGGAGAGCGTAGAAAAGAAAGCGTTGGTCAACACCCGTAAACTCATAAAGTTTAGCTGTAAATTTAATAATATTCTTCAATGCTATAAGTTTTCGGACTAAAATAGAGGACGGCCACATCATACTTTTACACAGTGAGGTGTTTGGTAATTCCTTCTGATGTTCTTTCATTAAAAACAGGCTAGCCCAATTAAGAAAAAAATGAAAGTGGTATATGTGTTTTGT
>JALOMJ010000177.1 GCA_025455485.1 Bacteroidia bacterium
CGTGGCTGCGCCAAGGGCATATTCCATAATCAGGGCCCAACCAATGATCCAGGCCACCAATTCGCCCAAAGTGGTATAAGCATAGGTATAAGCACTTCCGGCAATGGGTATCATGGCTGCAAATTCAGCGTAACACAAACCGGCAAAGGCACAACCTATGGCAGCTACCACAAACGACATGGTAACACCCGAACCCGCACAATCAGAAGCAGCGGCTGCTGTACGCACAAACAAACCGGCACCAATGATGGCGCCAATTCCCAAAGCCACTAAGGACCACATGCCCAATGTTCGTTTTAATCCATGTTCTCCTGCTGTGGCATCGGCTAGTAAAAGAATATACAACGGTGAAAGCAAAGTAAACTTTGACAACACTTGATTTTCAAATGAATATCACGATATTTGCTGCATCAGGTCAATTAAAAAATATTTTTTTCTTCTTCTTGCTTCGGTTTACACCCTTACTGTGTTGGGAATTCCCGTTTATTTCCACTATTGCGGAGGCGAGCTTGAAAAGGTAGATTTCGTGACCAAGGGCAAGAGTTGTTGTGACGACCAGGAATCTGATGCTCCTGAAGAAAACGACGGTTGCTGCAAGGACGAGACGCTTGTGCTTCAGAGTGCAAAAGATGCCCTGGTGAAAAAAGACGAGCGTGTTTTCAAACAATCTTCCATCCTCCTCTTTGCTCTTATTCCTGATTTTAATCAAGCCGGGCTTCTTTCCGGCCCTGTTACCAAAAACATAACGGTTGCGAATCCCGCTTTGCTTTACCAGCAAAAACTCATCTCTACATTTCTTCTTCGAATTTAGGTCAGAATTTCAATTGAGTTGAATTCCATTTTTTATTTAAACCTAAATTATTTTAATCATGAAAAATTTCATTTTAATGGCCCTGTTCTTTGCGCTGCAAAGCATGAATGGCCAAACCACAGTAAAAACCGTTGTTATTAATGTAAATGGTGCTTGCGACGATTGCAAGGAGCGCATTGAAAACGCCGCAGATATCAAAGGTGTAAAACTTTGCAACTGGAGTCCCGACACCAAAAAAGCCGTGGTAACCTACGACGAGGCAAAGGTAAGTGTTGAACAAATTGAAAAAGCCATTGCGGCCAAAGGATACGACACCGAACATTTCAAGGCTGAAGACGCCGCTTATAAAAAACTACCGAAGTGCTGCCAATACAGAGGTAATACAGAAGGTTTACACCACAAGTAGTACATGAGATCAGTATTTTATTGGCTGTTGTTGCTTTGCATCAGCAGCAACACGGCTTTCTCACAAGTGAGAGGCAAGGTGGCCGAGATCACAGAAAAAGGCGACACCCTTGGTATTCCTGGTGCCCTGCTAAGTTGGAAAAGTTCCACCCTATCGGCTGTAACAGACAGCCAGGGTTTATTCAGTATCCCGGCTGAACCCGGTAACACAAGCCTTTTTGTAAGTGCGATCAGTTTTGATAAAAAGGAAATCAAAGTCAGAGAAAACGATGCCTTTGTTCTTGTTTTGCTTAAAAGCAACGCCACCCTGAATGAGGTGGAGGTGGTGCATTATACCACCGGCACAGAAATCTCCTATCTAAAACCAATCAAAACCGAGATTTTAAATGAGCGTGCCTTAATGAAGGCGGCTTGTTGTAACCTATCTGAAAGTTTTGAAACCAACCCCAGCATCGACGTTAATTTTACCGATGCAGTAACCGGCACCAAACAAATTCAGATGCTGGGCCTATCAGGGCAATACGCACAAATAACCAAGGAAAACATGCCTTACATGCGTGGTTTGGCGAACAATTATGGTCTTGGTTTTATACCCGGAACCTGGATTCAATCCATTCAGTTGAGCAAGGGCGTAGGTTCGGTGATTAACGGGTACGAAAGTTTTACGGGACAAATTAACACTGAATTGCAAAGTCCGGAGAAAGGAGACCGCTTACATTTTAATGCTTACTTAAATGAAAATGCCCGCAACGAGTACAACCTTAATTTGCGGCAAAAGCTCAGCCCTACTCTATCCACAGCGCTGCTTTCTCACGTTAGCTTTAATCCATTGGTACAGGACCTGAACGACGATGGATTTGCTGATATCCCAACAGGCAAACAATACAATTTCATAAATAAATACAGTTTACAATTGCCAAACACCGGATTTGAAGCGCAATTTGGCGGCGCCTATCTTAAAGATAACCGAAATGGCGGACAGTTTGCTGGCTTAAAAGGCGTAGATGGCGATTCGCTCCCATTGTATAAAATCTTCATCGAAAATGAAAAGTGGGAAGTATACAGCAAAACCGGTTACATTTTTAAAAATCGGCCGGCCACCAGCATGGGCCTTCAGCTGTCTTATCTTGAGCACAATCAAAGCGGACAATACGGCAATAGAATGTACAACGGAAAAGAAAACACATTTTATGCCAATGGAATTTTTGAAACCTATTTGGGTTCAACCAACAACAACATTCGAAGTGGCATAAGCTATTTGGATGACCTGATTGATGAGCGGATTGATAGTGCAGCATTTAAACGCCATGAAAAAGTGGTTGGATGGTTCGGGGAATTTGCTCACAACCGTGGCGAAAAATTTAATCTTGTAGCGGGCCTGAGAGCAGATTACCACAACTATTACGGATTATTTTTCACACCACGTTTGCACATGCGGTATGCATTTACACCAAATTCTATTTTCAGGATTTCAGCAGGCAGAGCGTTACGCACCGCTTCTTTGTTTACCGACAACGCCAGCCTACTTGCCACTTCCCGAACCTGGATAATAGAAAGCAATAACAATGCACTGCCTTACGGATTAAATCCTGAAATAGCCTGGAACTATGGTTTAAATTTTACTCAGCGCTTTAAAATCAATTACCGTGAAGCCTATATTACACTGGATGTTTACCGAACAGATTTCTCGCAGCAGGTAATTGTGGATGTTGACCAAAATCCTCAACAAGTAAAATTTTTTAATCTAAACGGTCCTTCTTATTCCAACACCATGCAGTTTGAATTCAATTTCGAACCCCGTAAACGCCTGAATATTAAGACCGCATACCGTTTTGTTGACACGCGCTCTAAGTTCACAATGGAAATTTTAGAAAAAAGTTTGGTGGCCAGACACAGGGCCTTTATTAATTTTAGTTACGAAACCCGAAGGAAAAACTGGTTGTTTGATTTTACAACGCAGTACAATGGCAGTAAACGTTTGCCGGATACGGAAACGAATCCTGCAGAATACCAAAGAGAAAGCAGATCGCCCGATTTCTTTAACGTATTGGGTCAGATTACCTACTTAAAAAAGTTCGAGAAACAAGAACTTCACGTTTACCTGGGGGTTGAAAATTTGCTTAATTACAAACAAAATAATCCGATAGTGTCGGCAAATAATCCATTTGGAGCCTATTTTGACGCCAGCATGGTATGGGGACCAATCTATGGCCGTATGTTATATGCCGGATTGCGCTTTAAAATTAAATAAACCAAATTATTAAAGGGCATTCAGCAGCACCATGATTAAAGGAGCAAAAAAACTGGTAATATAAAATAACAGTACCAGAATTTTTTTAAACCCTTTAAGGTCATATCCTAAATTTACTTTTAATACAGCGCTGATGTGTTGCACAATCAGTGGCTCAAAAGCGCTGTATTCATGTTTACCCGGAATTAACCCAACATACTTTCTGGGAAACAAAAAAAGTAAACAATCTCTTATGAGCCAATAATTTTTATCGGGTAAATTTTCGTAATCGGTATAATAGTTAATATTTTCCTGGTTCAGATACTCTCTGATTTTCTGATGTTTGTTTTCATTAAACAATTCCAAACCTATTAGCGCCGGAATGATTATTAACAAAGGACTCATTAACAGCACGCATAAAAAAAGCAGAACGATGATAGAAATAATTCCAAACACCAGACGAATCACATGATTATCTTTGAAAAACAATATTTCAATTAGTCGTCCGCCATCCAGAGGATAGACCGGCAAACTATTCAACAAATTGATGATTAAAAACGTATTGGCCAACAATTGAAGGGTTGGATGCCCCAAATCGCGGTTCAACCAATAAAGTACACTGCCAATGATAATGCCGGGTACGGGTCCACCCAAAATGATTAAACTGAGTTGCCATTGAGAAACCTGTTGTTTTTTACCGGAAGTAAAAGCGCCAAGCAGAGGAACAATAAAAATTTTTACATAAAAAGAAAGTGGCCCATTTCATGGATAATAATAACCAACAAAATTGCGGCAATGTATGCCAGGTTTTGGTCGAAAATAAAATAAAACAACAAAGCATAAACCAACAGACCAATTAGTGATCGACTGAGGGCATTTTGACTTTTTTCAATCAACACCGGTTTCGGCGGATAAAGTAAGTTTGGGGATGCAGACTCTTGATGAAACGTGTTATTAGATTCTTCACTCATACGGCTGCTCGATTGTTAAACACGTGAAATAAAAAATTAATGCAAACAGCAAACAATATGAAAGCTCCGGTTTGGTGTAAAGCTCCTAAAAATAAAGGCACCTGATACAATAATGTAAACACACCAAGAATAAATTGCACAGTAACCGCATAAATAATCAGTGTAATGGAAAAATGTTGTTGTTTATTTAATTTTATTTTATCTGAGCGCCACCAAATAAAGGCCACCATTAAAACAACAAGAATGGCAAGACTTCTGTGCATAAACTGAATGCCGCTGGGGTTTTCAAATAAATTCAAAAACAAAGTATCTTTCATGTAAACCTGTTCCGGTAACCAGTGTTCTCCCATTTTCGGCCAGGTATTAAAAATGTGGCCGGGTCTGAATTTTGCCGCATCCTGCTCCACAAATCCGGCTGTAAAAGCCCCATAGATGATTTGCACAATCACTATCAACAGCAAAATTAGCGCAGAAACTTTTAATTTGTAGGCCTCACCTTGTTCTTGATTATCGCCTGAAAAAATAAGTTTAAGTGCAAACCAAAATGTAAAAGCAAACAAAGTAAATGCGCTCA
>JALOMJ010000014.1 GCA_025455485.1 Bacteroidia bacterium
GATTCGAGCTGGCCGATAAGCTGAGTTGAATTTAAAACCATTTCAATGGATTTGCCTTCAAAACTATCGCTTGCCGGACTTAAAACGTAACCTACCTCTGAAATGGGCGACTTTACCAGGGTAACACCGGCGCTGCCTTCAAAATCTTCTACCCAATCAAAGGTTACGGCTGGATTGTAGTTAAACGTGAATTGCCGGGTAATGTGCTGTCCAGAGGCAATCAAGGTATCGTATTGCAATTTTTGGTATAACAACCAGGGAATGCGGGTATCGCCAATGCCATTATTTTCTATTCCCGCGAAAGCATCAATGGTTACACTTTTGTTTTTGGTTACAACGGGCATCAGATTCCCAACAGGGTAAGCCCCTTGAAACTGCCCATCCACATACAGCCAAATATCGGTAATGTTATGGCTGCTGCTGCCCTGCAAGGCGGTAGGGTTTACCTTAACCGGTTCGGCCCGTAAAAAAAAAGTGGGTTCGGTTTCAGGATTTTTTTTACAGGAAAAAAACAAAGCAGCCGAAATAAACATCAATAGGACTATCCGCAGCGTGGCTCTTTTCATTGCTCTCCTCGTTAAATGGCCTTCAAAATTATAAAATTTTTGCTTGAAACCTTTTTATAATATGAACAGGTGCTGATGAGGTGCAAATAGATTCTGGTTTTTCAGGAGATTCAAGCGTTTAGTAATTCAACGACAGACTGGCAAGGATATTGCACGACTACATTTTTTTAATTTAGAAAAGGCCCAATAATCACTTAAGGGGGTTAAAACAAAAATTTTCAGGGAAAGTTTTTAAAGGCTGCGCTATGCTTGATGGTGTTTAGTAATTAAGCATAGACAATGAGTAACATTTAAGATAAGGCTTGTTAGTAAATTACTTTTTGTAAAGCTGGAACTAGGCTTTTGCTTGATTAGTTTTGCAACTTCATGAGCACCATGCTGCACACTGTTTCGAAAGAAGATAATTATTTGTTTGAGGGCAAACGCAAACGTTTGGTAGAAATTTTAAAGACCAAAGGCATTAGCAATTTAAAAGTATTGGATGCTATCGCCAAAATTCCGCGGCATTGGTTTTTCGAAAGCTCTGCCTCCCGCACCGCCTTGCTCGAACACGCCTACAGCGACAAGGCCATGCCCATAGGTGCCGGACAAACCATCTCACAGCCTTACACCGTGGCCTTTCAAACCGAAATGCTCAACATTCAGCCGGGAGAAAAAGTATTGGAAATTGGCACCGGTTGTGGTTACCAAACTGCGGTATTGCTGGCCATGGACGCAAAGGTGTTCAGCATTGAACGGCAAAAACTATTGTATGATAAAACCAAAATATTGTTGCCAAATTTAGGCTACAACGGCGCCCGACTGATTTTTGGCGATGGGTACAAAGGTTTGCCACGCCACGCCCCTTTTGATAAAATTATTGTTACCGCTGCAGCACCCTATATTCCCAACGATTTGCTTGAGCAACTGAAAATTGGTGGCACTATGATTATTCCTTTGGGTGAAGGGGAAACGCAGGAAATGGTGTTGCTCAAAAAAACCACAGCCACCCAATTCGACAAAAAAACTTTGGGTACTTTTCGATTTGTGCCTTTACTGCCTGATAAAGCGGGGTAGTAGGAGTGGCCTGCCCGGCCTCTCAATTAGCAATACGTGTAAAATCTGTTTTGGATCCATCCCCTTATTTTGGAAAAAACTAACTTAATTTTTTTTCAATATTCAAACCTACACAAATGGATTACAAGCAGGGGCTACATTAATTTAACCATAAATTATTTGCTTGATTTAGAGCGATTTTTGTTAAAATTTAACCCAAATATTATTTTTTTGTAAAACATTAACTTTTTATCTCTAACTTGCCCCAAACTAATCTTAAACAAACATGAAAAAAACTTACACTAAAATTAAAGTGTTTGCCGTAGCCCTCACGATGGCAGCGGCCAGCATGAGTGCACAGTTAAGTGGTTTATACACCATCAACAGTGCGTCCCCAACCGCTGCAAATAATTTCAGCACCTTTACTGATTTCAGAGCCGCCCTTGTAAACCAAGGTGTTGCAGGACCTGTGGTGGTTGACGTTGCCCCAGGCAGCGGACCTTACGTTGAACAAGTGGACTTTCCACAAATTGTAGGCATGAGCGCCGTAAACGGAGTAACCGTAAACGGTAACGGAAGAACGATTACTTTTAATTCTACCAATGCAGCTCTTCCGCACACCATTGCCATGAGCGGAGGCGACTTTTTTACTTTTAATAACCTAATCATTAATGGTACAGGACCTAATGCCTTTGTGGTTCACATTTGGAACGACTCAGACAATAACACCTTTGACAATTGTGATATGAATTGCCCCGTGGGCAGTACCAGCACTAACCAAATCCCTTACTCCCTTTCAGGTTCAGCAAGTTCATATTTTACCATTGGAAACTGTGGTGATAACAACCTGGCCAAAAACTGCAGAATGCGCTGGGGTTATTTTGGTGTTACCATGTATGGCTTATCCGGTGCCCCTTTCAACACTAACAACAACCTAGAAGGCTGTACTGTTGAAGACTGGTATGTGTATGGAGTGTATGTTCTTTACCAAAGACAAGCCATCATGAGAAACAACCTCATTCGCCGTTTAAATCTTTCTAATGCAACCACTACCTATGGTATCATGTTTAACACCGGTACCTACCAATGTAGAGCCGAAGGCAACCGCATCCAGCAATTGTTTGAAAACTCTCCGGGTATTGCTGCAACAGTGTATGCTGTTTGGTTTTCATCAGCATCAGCAGCAGGCTTTGAGGCCAATTGTGTAAATAACTTTATAAAAATTGATAAAGGTGGTGCTGGCACCAAGTTTGGTATCTATTTGTCAAATGCCCAGTTTACCAATGTATTCCACAACACCGTTGCCATTGAAGATAATACCGGCAGCTATACAGCTTATGGTATTTGGAATTCAAGTACTAGTACCGGTGTAAACATAAAAAACAACGTCTTCCATAACAGAGACAATGGTACCGGAACACGTTACGGTATGTACTATAGCACCAACTTACCTATTGGCAACGATGCCGGCAACGTGGTATTTAACCAGAGCCCGAATGCTACCGTTTGGCATGGTTATGCTAATTTCACAAATCAAGCTACACTAGCCAATTGGCAAACCGTTAATGGTTATGGTGTGAATGGATTTGACACCGACCCTTTGTTTAATAATCCCGGCATTAACGATTACTCGCCGGCTTCATACATAATGAATAACGGTGGTGTGGTATTAAACGTGGCCACCGACATTAACGGCGCTAACCGCAGTTTGGTTACCCCTGATGCCGGTGCCTGGGAGTACTTTAACACCCCATGTGCAGGCATGCCTCCTATGTCTTCTGCCATTACCCCAACCTTTGTGGTTTGCCCCAATACTGTGAACAACATGTTCATTACTCCAACTTACACCACCAGTGGTAACACCTACCAATGGCAATTTTCCAACATTTCGCCTGTAGGCCCTTGGACTATAGCCCCAACCGGCACCAATGCTGCCTTTAACGCTACTGTTGGTACGCAAACCTTGTATTACAGCGCCATTGTTACTTGTACCAATGGTAATAACAGCATCACCACGAATGCGGGCACTGTAAACGTGGCCTCCACCACCACCAACAGCGTGTATTATTTTGAAGGGTTTGAAGGTATTACAGGTACCAACCGTTTGCCAAACTGTTCATGGACCTCTAACAACATTGGTAACACCTGCTTTACTTACACCAGTGTGTTAAACCAAAACCGCTCACCAAGAACAGGGTCTAAATACGCCTCTTTCTTTTTCTCACCTGCCTTTAACAACCAGTTCTGGACCAATGGTATTTGGATGGAAGCCGGTGTAACCTATTCTATCAACACCTGGTACAAAACCGAAGCCAACACCAACCCAACCTGGCAGTTGAACCTTTGGATTAGCCCAAGCCAATCTACAGTTAATGCTTTTGTAGCCGCCACTACCGGTGGTCCGGGTTCAGCAGCTGATCCTTCATACAAATTATTAAGCAATACCTATTCTGTAGCCACAACCGGCTTCTACCATGTTGGTATTAATGGTGTGAGCAGCGGTTCAGGTACCGGGTATTTAAGTTGGGATGACCTTGAAATCAGTGTGCCATGTAACTTAAACCCTGTTCCTTTGGTAATCAATACCAGCGGTTCAACCACTGTTTGCGCAGGCGCTGCAGTGAACCTTTCAGCAACCGGTGCCGATACGTATCTGTGGAATAACGGTTCAACTTCAAGCAATATTTCTGTTAACCCTAACTTCCCAACCACCTATGTTGTAGTTGGTACAAGTGCCATCAGCGGTTGTACAACTGCTGCTTCACAATTTGTTATGGTAAACCCTTCACCTGCAGTTGGTATTTTTGCACCGAACACGTCAGTGTGTGCCGGCAGCTCAGTAAACATCACTGCCTTTGGCGCTTCTACTTACCAATGGAACACCGGTGCTACTACCAATGTATTGAATGTAAGCCCAACAACGGCTACTTCTTATACGGTTATCGGTACCAACTCATTTGGTTGTACTGCTCAGGCCGTGCAAGCCATTGGTGTTAACCCGCTGCCTTCTGTTGGCATTGCTTCTTCAGACCCTGATGATATTGTTTGTGTTGAAGACGTAACTACCTTAACTTACAATGGCGCAGGCGCTGTTACCTTCCAGTGGATTTCAAACAACGGTGTGTTGGTTGGTAACCCTGTAAACGTTAGTCCGCAAAGCACCACGTCTTATACCTTAGTGGGTACAAGTGCTGCAGGTTGTAAAGCCGAAGGATACTATGAATTGAACGTTACCGAGTGTGTTGGTTTAAACCAAAATGCTGCTTCAGTAAACGGTATTAAAGTATTCCCGAATCCAAACAATGGTGTGTTCACCATCGAGTGGAACAACAACTTAAACAAAACTGCAACTGTTACTGATGTTAGCGGAAAAGTGGTTTACACTGCCGGATCTTCATCTAACAGCATGAACATCGACCTTGGCGAACTTTCCAATGGCATTTACTTTGTAAAAGTAGAATCCAATGGTGTTGCCGAAGTCATTCGCGTAGTGAAAAACTAATAGCAAACTAAATTTTAAAAAGCCCCTGAAGCAATTCAGGGGCTTTTTTTTTGGAGCTAAATTAAAGACCCATAGGCGCACTCTTAAGTTTGCGTTACCTGCTATCCTGCTTTGAGTTTTGTTTGTCAGCGTATGAAGCTTTTACCCGCGGTAGTATGAGAAGTTGTGGTGTTTTCATATAAGTCCCTTTGCTAACTGGGCATTTGTTAATTCAGATAGTGGATAGTGTGGTTAACGATTGTTTCGCTAAAAAAACAGAACATGAGGCACTAAAAAAAATAGAAATTGGAAAAAATTCAGAAAGCAGAATTCTGAATAGAATTTTGTAAAATGTGTTTTAAAAAATTGATGTTAAATAATTTGATAATTAAGATAAATTGGCATAACTTGCCGCATAGAAAACTCACAAAACCATGAAATCAAATCTACCAGTATTAAATGAAAACGGCACATTGTATGTGCTTTCAACCGCGGGTGCAGGTAAGCGCTCAGGCTTGTTTACAGGCTTAAAACGATTTTTTTATTCGATGATGTTTGTAGCGCTGTTTGTCCAGGGCAACGCGCAAAACTTTGCCATTATAGGTACCGGTAACGGCTCCAATTCAAGCACGGGGTATCCTGCGCCATTTGGTAACTGGTATTGGGGTGCAAAACACCAGATGTTTGTTACCGCTGCAGAACTGACTGCTGCCGGCATTACCGGTGGAGCCATGATTAGCTCACTTGGGTTTAATGTTTTAAATACCAATGGTGGACCGGCACACATAAATTTTACAATTCGTGTTTTCACCACAGTATCTGCAGATCCACTTGTGTCAGCTTATGTTAATACTGCTCCTGTTGCTGTTACTACTCCCTCCACTGTGGCGCCTACTTTGGGCTGGATTATGATTCCCTTTGTAACCCCATTTAACTGGAACGGAACAGACAATTTAGTGGTTGAAACCTGCTTCAACAACAGCTCTTACATCACAAATTTCTCCACCGAGTGGCAAAGTAATTTGGTTGGTTCCACAATTAAAACCCGTTGGAACAATCAGGACGATCCTAATGCCTGTACGGCCCCCAGCTTTTTACAAACCTCATCTACCACACGTCCGCTTATGAGGTTAGAGTGGGTACCCGGAGTGCCTTGTGCAGGAACACCTTCCTCTAACACGGTAGTAGTAACCCCTACCAGCGCTATTTGCCCAAACAGCACCGCCGGTTTAAGTTTTGCCAGTAGCTACACTGTTGGAGGTTTAACCTACCAATGGCAATACTCAAATGTGTCGGCCGTTGGTCCGTGGACAACTATTCCTAGCGGTACTTTGTCGAGCATCACGTCTCCAAGCTTAAATACGTCTCATTTCTTTTCTGCCATTGTTACTTGTACCAATTCTAACAGCTCCATTACAACCGCTGCAGGTACTGTGCAGGTGCAAAACACAACCACCAACACCGTGCCTTATTTTGAAGGATTTGAAGGCATACCATTAACCAACAGTTTGCCAAACTGTTCCTGGGCAGCCAGCAATATAAATGGTACCTGCTTTACCTACACCAACGTACAAAACCAGAACCGTTCCCCAAGAACAGGGCAGAGCTATGCTGCTTTTGGCCGCACCCCTGCGGCAGACAATTACTTCTGGACCAATCAAATTTGGATGGAAGCCGGGGTAACCTATTCGGCCAACGTGTATTATAAAACGGAAGCCACCG
This sequence comes from Bacteroidia bacterium, assembly GCA_025455485.1. Classification (GTDB taxonomy): domain Bacteria; phylum Bacteroidota; class Bacteroidia; order B-17B0; family Aurantibacillaceae; genus Aurantibacillus. The sequence goes on from JALOMJ010000014.1 coordinate 6,805, forward strand.
GTGCTTTAACCTGGCAGCTTAATTTGAGATTGAACACCACACAAAATCCTGTGGGCTCAACCGTTATTGCCACCACAGGCGGCTCAGGTTCTGCTGCAGGCGCAAGTTATGTGTTGTTAAGCAACACCTTTACTGTTGGCAGTACCGGGTTTTATAATGTGGGTATCAATGGCGTGAGCAATGGGGTATGTTGTGCTAACTTTTTAAGTTGGGATGACCTTGAAATTACTGTACCATGTCAGTTGAATCCAATTGCCATGAACGTGTCTGCGTCCAGCCAAACCATTTGTCAGGGACAAAGCACCAACATTTCTGCTACCGGTGCTGATACCTATTTGTGGAACAATGGTTCAACCAACGCTAACATCAGTGTTTCTCCGCTGTTTTCAACCATGTATACTGTGGTTGGAACCAATGCCATCACAGGATGTACTACTGCCCTTAGCCAAAACATTGTTGTAAACGAAACGCCAATAGTTTCTGCCTTAACTTACGACCCTGAAATTTGTGTTGGAAAAAGTACCAACCTTCAGGCGTTTGGCGCCACAAGCTATGCCTGGAGTAACAATGCTACCGGGGCAGTAATTTCTGTAAGCCCATTAACAAACACAACGTATACCGTAATAGGCAGCAATGCGGCAGGCTGTTCAGGCAATGCTGTAGTTACAGTAACTGTGAATCCATTGCCTGTGATTACTGTAAACTCCACAGCCTTTAACGATTTGGCTTGTCCGGAAGATGTAACCACACTTACCGGTGCTAATGCTGTTACCTACCAGTGGTCAACCCCAAGTTCCTTGTTGTTGGGCAACCCTGTGAATGTATCACCAAACAGTTCCACAACCTACAGCGTAATCGGAACAAATTCTAAAGGTTGCGAAGGTAGCACAACCTATGTGTTAAATGTTACGGAGTGTGTTGGCTTGAAAGATGTAAGCACAACCGCCAGCGGTGTTAAGCTTTATCCAAATCCAAACCACGGTGATTTTGTAATTGAAATTCACAACAAAAAAGTAAACGCGGTTGAAGTAACCGATTTAACCGGCCGCGTGTTGATTAATCTTGCTTCATCTAATGAGAAAATAAACATTGAGATGAGTAATTTCGCCAATGGCGTGTATTATGTAAAGATCAGTTCAGACAACACAACTGAGGTGATTAAGGTAGTGAAGAACTAAACTTTAAAATTTAATATAAAAGCCCCTGATGCAATTCAGGGGCTTTTTTTTTGAAGGTATTGCTTATTTTAACGTTTTTTGATAAATTTACCTTAACTAACTAACCGAGTATGCCGAAAATCGGAGAAAAGAGTAGGCTAAAACCAACTAACTACTTAACATGAAAAGAACATTACACTTGTTGATTTTTGTTTTATTTACCGCCATTGGGTTAAAGGCGCAAACACCTATGCACTTTAATACAAATGTAGCCGGAGGTGCAAATTCAATTCCCATGAATGCATTAATAGCAACATGGCAAAAATGCCAGTGGTTCATAGATGCAAATAGCTTGGTAAACCCAACTCCAGTTACAGCTGGAAATAATATTACTGTAGTGTATTTTCAAACAGGAAGTGCCACCAATAAAATGTATTCCAACATCAATGTGAAATTAAAGCAAGGTTCGGGTACAGGATTAACTGGAATTAACGGTGGGCCGGTAGAAGGTGGCATGACGACTGTATATGCAGGCACGAACGTAAATGTTATTTCTACAATTGGTGGGTGGATTAGTTTCACGCTTCAAACACCTTGGTTATACAACCCAGCGTTACCATTAATTGTAGAACTTGAACAAGATGCCGTTCCAGCTTCAGGAGGGCCCACTTTGTACCAAGCCAACAATATTATAGGGCCAGGTAACGGGAGGCAGTGGGCCGGTTACAATGCGGCCACTCTCGCGGGAATAGGGGCTAATCGCATTAACTTTGGTGTTGATGTTGTACCAGCCACTCCTTGTGCCGGTACACCCGGACCAAATTCTGTTGTTACACCAACAGCACCTACTTGTCCTAATAACTCTGCGCAATTGAGTCTTGCGACCACCTATTCATTCGGTGGCATTACTTACCAATGGCAATACTCCAATGTTTCAGCGGTTGGTCCATGGACAAATGTGCCAAATGGTAATGCCCCATTTCTTATTACGCCGAGTTTATCGACTACACATTATTTTAATACAATTATTACTTGCACAAATTCAAATGGCTCAATAACTGCTACATCCGGTACGTTAGAAATAGCCTCCACCACTACGAATAATGTGCCGTATTACGAAGGGTTTGAACAAATTGGTACACCAAATAAATTGCCCAACTGCTCCTGGAATTCCAGCAATCCCGGCACCACCTGTTTAACTTACACGAGCGTTCAAACGATGAACCGTTCGGCAAGAAACGGTGGCAGTTATGGTTCATTTTTTTCTACTCCGGCTAACAACAACTTTTTCTGGACCAATGGCATTTGGCTTGAGGCAGGGGTAACCTATTCTGCAGCCACCTGGTACAAAACCACCGAAGCCAATGCCAACCCGGTTTGGCAATTAAATTTATGGGTGAGTTCTGCTCAATCTACTACGGCCATTGATGCGATGACTATTGCAACCACAGGAGGAGCAGCTTCGGCCATTAGCTCAGCTTACCTTCCTTTTTCCAACACTTTTTCGGTAGCGTCTTCAGGGTATTACCATGTGGGCATTAACGCCAACAGCAATGGGGCCGCCTCCAGTTACCTGAGCTGGGATGACCTTGAGGTTACCTTGCCTTGTCAGTTAAACCCGGTTTCTGTTGCCTTGAGTGCGAGCTCACAAACCATTTGTGCCGGCACCAACATTAACATCACAGCTACCGGAGCCGATACGTATGTATGGAACACAGGAGCTACCGGCCCTGCCATTGCTGTAACGCCTTATTTTAGCACCACCTACAGCGTTACCGGCACCAATGCCTTAACCGGTTGTTCAGAAGTACAGACCATAGACATTACTGTTCTTCCAAGCCCTCAGGTTTCAGCTCTTTCCAATGTGCCGGCTGTTTGCGCAGGCAATTCGGTGAATTTGTTTGCCATAGGCAATGCCAATACGTATTTATGGAGTAACGCTGCAACAGGCGCAAACATTATCGTAACTCCGGCGGCCACAACAGCTTACACGGTTATTGGCACAAACAGTTTTGGTTGCAGTGCCAATGCTGTGGTGAATGTGGTGGTTAACCCGCTTCCTGCAATTACAGCAGGTGGCGATAATTCAGGTCCCGTGTGTCAGGAAGACCAAACCATTTTAACGGCCAACGGCGCTGTTTCCTATCAATGGGTAAGTCCAACATCGTTTCAGTTGGGAAATCCGGTAGCAGTATCACCAAACCAAAGCACCAGCTTTACAGTAACGGGCACCGACCAAAACGGCTGTTCGGGCACAGCAGTAGTTCAGTTGAACGTAACGGAGTGTGTTGGTTTAAAAGATGTAAGCACAACAGCCGGTGGCGTGAAGTTGTACCCTAATCCGAACACTGGTAATTTTGTGATTGAGGTTAAAAACAACAAAGAGAACAGCATTGAAGTGAGTGATTTATCGGGCCGCGTGTTGTTACAAAGCACAACACGGGATGAGAAAATCAACATCGATTTGAGTCAGTTTGCCAATGGGGTATATTATGTGAAGATGACATCCGATAATTTTTCAGAAGTCATAAAAGTGGTAAAGCACTAGAAGTCATAAAAAAAGTATAAGGAAAGCCCTCTTGTTATAAATAAGAGGGCTTTTTTGTTTTTTATACAGGGCATAAACAGTAACTTTGGCATTCAACAAAAACTTTAATTATGGCATTCGAATTACCAAAACTCAATTACGCTTACACTGCTCTTGAACCCCATATTGATGCACGCACCATGGAAATTCACCACGGCAAGCACCATCAGGCTTATGTTACCAATTTAAACGCTGCTATCAGTGGTACTGAAATGGAAAAGCTAAGTCTTGAACAAATGATGGCTACCATCTCAAAATATCCGGCTGCAGTAAGAAATAATGGAGGAGGGCACTATAACCACAGTTTATTCTGGGAAATTATGTCGCCCGACGCAGGCGGATTACCCGTTGGTGAAGTAGCTGCTGCAATTGACAAAGAGCTTGGAGGTTTTGATAAATTCAAAGCTGATTTTATACAAGCCGGAGCCACCCGTTTTGGAAGCGGTTGGGCCTGGCTTTGTGTTAAAGCCGATGGCACATTGTGTGTGTGCAGTACCCCAAATCAGGACAATCCCCTCATGGATTTAGCCGATTGCAAAGGTCAACCCATTTTGGGCATGGATGTGTGGGAACATGCTTATTACCTCAATTATCAGAACCGAAGACCCGACTACATGAATGCGTTTTTTAACGTGATTAACTGGAAAAAGGTCAATGAACTTTATCTGAAGTACAAAAAATAGACCGTCGCCTCTTGCTTTGGTAGTTTAGTTTTCGCCAATTTTTTCTCATGGCTTAAACTTTTTTCACTTTTATTCCTTAATTTAGGCAACATGTTCGTTTCCTGCTTTTTAGGGGTGTTTTCCCATGGAAGTTTGGATGCGAAAAGATAATTCGAGTATGCTCAAACTTAAATCCAAATTTAGTCTAATAGGAAGTTTATTGCTCATCCTGTTTGTATTTCTTCAATGCGCCAAAACGGGAAAAACAAAATGGGTGTATTACAACCAAACCCAGTGTGCCGATAAATGGGGCAGTTATACCAATAACGAAGACCTTAAAATTAAAATTACCGAGTACTTTGATTCGAAAGGGGTGGATGTGTACGATATAGAAATATTCAGCAACGGAACTCCAGAAGCCTGTTTAGATTGTACGTGCTTAACGGGTAAACGCATCAAACTCAAAATTATGAAACGGGATTTGGATGAATTGAAGGAAGAAGGATTCTACGAATAATTAACATACCAAAATAATTTAAATGCATTGCAAAGCATGAAATCCTTTTCTACCTCACTTACTAAATCGGTCTGTTTCTTCCTTTTTTTTACACTTTTTAATTTTTCATCCAAATCTCAGGTTGGCTCTGTTCTTGATTTTGATGGTGTTGATGATTATGTGAACCTTGGAACAACTGCCTTAAAACCTACTGCAGGCATAACTGCTGAAGCTTGGATTAACATGAGTGTTTGGGGAGGAAATCCAACATTTTTGGGAAACACACAAGCTTCGGGCTACGCGCTTTACATTCAAGCTGGGGATTTAAGAGGTATTGTAAGAAGAAATGGAACCTATGCCATAGTGAGTGTGCCTGTTGCGTCTATCACCGCGGGATGGCACCATTTGGCCCTCACCTATGATGGAAGGTACACAAAACTCTATTTGGATGCGGTTTTAATGTCTACTGACGATGCCGGAGCGATTTTTCCCATCACCTACATCGCTAACTCTACCTTATTAGGGGCCGAATCGTTTACAGCAGGTGCACTGCTGCCTGAACCTGGTTTGTATTTTCAGGGCCAGATGGATGAAGTGCGCATTTGGAACTATGCCCGTTCACAATGTGATATCTACACGTACAAAGGCTGCGAAATTGCCACAAGTGCTCCGGGTTTGTTGGGCAACTACCATTTTAATCAGGGTATTTCGGGTGGTTTAAACACACTTAGTATTATTTTAAACGATGCCAGCGGCAATGCTAACCATGGCACACTCAGCAATTTTTTATTAAATTTTGGTAGCTCTAATTGGTTGTCGCCGGGCCCATTTTCTAACGGTTTTGTCACACCCGCACCAACACCAACTATCACCACTGGCCAGGAATATTCGTTAACAATTGGCTTGCCCAATGGCCAAACCAATGTAAGCGATTGGACCCCCTGGGTGACCACCTTCACAAATCCCTTACCGGGTGGGGCGGTGGTTACCGGCATGAACCTGTCTTTAGATGGGGTAGATCAGGGTTGGGGTGGAACCGGGCATGTGGCTCAGTTTTTTGCAGGAGGCGAACACATTGCCGGATTTGCTTTTCAACACAGCATTATCTCTTTCTCCACGGCATCAACCAAACCATTTCCCTATTATAATTATGGGGGAGTAAACACCTTCTCTTTTTATTTTGCCGGATGGCCGGGCTGGCAGGGATTTATCTCAAACGTTTCTTTAACCATACGTTACCAATTAATCAACTCAACACCGGTTGTGGTTTGCCAAAACAGCACTACTGTATTGAACGGCTTCGGTGCCAATTCTTACACCTGGTCGGGCGGCATCACCAATGGCGTTCCTTTTGTTGTCACTTCATCACAAAATTACACGGTAACGGGAGAAATTTTTGGTTGTGCCAGTTCTAACACGGTTCAGGTTAACGCCATTCCTGCACCAACCATAACCTCCATTACCGGAGGCACTTTTTTGTGTACAGGGTCCGCTTTAACCCTAAGCATGCAAACCAGTGGAGCTGTTAGCACGTATTCATGGTCAACAGGAGCTGCAACGTCGAGCGCAGTGGTATCGCCTGTTGTAACTACCACATATACAGCTACGGCCACTAACACGTCCGGTTGTTCTCACACGGCTACCAATTTGGTTACTGTTGGCAGTTTGCCAACCATTAGTGTAAACAGTGGAAGTATTTGTAGCGGCAATTCGTTCACCATTGTTCCATCCGGTGCGGTAAGTTATACCTATTCGGGTGGGAGCAATGTGGTTGCGCCGTTGGTTAGTTTTTCTTACCTGGTTAGCGGAACCGATGCTCAAGGCTGTGTTTCTGCGGCACCGGCAATTTCTGATGTTACTGTAAGAGCCACGCCCACAGTGGCAGTCAATAGCGGCACAGTGTGTTATGGCCAGTCGTTTACGATTGCACCTACCGGAGCATTATCATTCACCTATGTAACGGGCTCCACTATTGTTACACCATCTGTAAGCACCAGTTATTCAATAATTGGTGCGAGTGCTTTTGGTTGTCCTTCCTCAAACACAGCTATTTCTTCTGTGGTGGTGAACACTTTGCCCATTGTGAGTATTTCTACTCCAACTGCAGCCACGTGTAATGGAGGTTCTGTTACCTTAACAGCGAATGGTGCTGACACGTATACCTGGTCAAGCGGCATCAGCAATGGGGTGGCGTTTGTGCCGGCAGCATCCTCCACCTACTCAGTAAACGGAACAAACACCTTAACAGGTTGCACAGGTACAAACAATGCTGCAATAACGGTTACAGTGTACGCTTTGCCGCTCATTTCCTTACCCAATTATACCTTATGCACTGGCAACAGCATCACGCTTGTACCTTCCGGAGCGGCTACTTATACATATTCCGGCGGTTCGCCCACCGTTAACCCGTTAATAACAACATCCTATTCGGTAATTGGCACCTCCACAGCAGGCTGTGTTTCAGCATTTCCTGCTGTTTCCACAGTATCTGTTTTTATTACACCAACGTTAAGTGTAAACAGCGGCAGCATTTGCGCCGGTCAAACGTTTACCATTTCTCCATCCGGAGCCAACTCGTATACAATTTCAGGTGGAAGTTTTGTGGTTAACCCGCTTTCAACCAGCAATTATACACTCTCCGGCACTTCTGCGGATGGCTGTGTGGCTGCAAACCCTGTTGTAAGTTCACTAACTGTTCATGCTTTGCCGGTTGTTGCCATCAGCACATCTTCAAATGCCCTCTGCTCGGGTGGCAGTGTAACCTTAACAGCCTCCAACGCTGCCTCATATACCTGGAGTCCGGGCGCGCAGAATGCAACCGTTTTGAGTGTATCTCCTGTTTCAAACACCTCATATACACTGGCAGGCACCAGTACTGCAGGATGTAGCAGCACCAATGCGCCCGTTCAGGCCATCACCGTGTATAGTTTGCCTGTTTTGAGTACCGGCACACCCAGCACGGCAATTTGCTTTGGTACCAATGCCTCACCCAGCGTTACCGGTGCATTCACCTACACCTGGCAACCCGGAAATTTAACAGGTTCTTCCATTCTTGTCTCTCCGGCATCCAGCACCAATTATACGGTGATTGGCTCAAGTGCTTTTGGTTGCTTGTCAACAAACACTTTGGTTAGTTCGGTAGTGGTTAACTCCTTGCCTGTTTTGAGTTTATCTGCCAGTCAGCCTGCCATTTGTTTTGGAGCCAGTACCACCTTAACGCCCGGTGGCGCAGACGTGTACACATTAAATCCAGGGGCAGTAACGGGCACCTCCTTTACAGTAAGCCCTGCAACAACCACGCCATACACTTTAGCCGGAACCAACACACTCACCGGTTGTTCAAGCAGTTCAGTGGCGTTGCTGACGGTTACAGTGAATCCCCTTCCTGTTGTTTCTATCTCCAGCTCAACCAACGCCTTATGTTTTGGTCAATCGGCAAATTTAGTAGCAGCCAATGCAGCCACTTATACCTGGCAGCCTGGTGCATTCGTTGGACAGATTTTTACGGTAACTCCAAACGCCACAACCACCTATACGCTTTTTGGCACCAACGCTTTGGGTTGTACAAACACCAATTTGGCTGTGCAGAGCATTACTGTTCATCCACTACCGGTGGTAAGTACGAATGCCTCACCTGCAGTGATCTGTGTTGGAAATTCACTAACCCTCACGGGTTCCGGTGCAAACACCTATACCTGGAGCGGGGGTGTTTTGAACGGAGTAGCGTTTGCACCAATGAGCGGCGGCACCTACACAGTTAATGGCACCAACACCTTAACGGGATGCAGCAGCACAAATTCAGCAGTGCAAAGCATTACGGTGAATCCATTGCCAAACATCACCATCAATTCGGCAACCACAGCCGTGTGCAGTGGGTTTAGCACCAGTTTAAGTGGAGCGGGCGCAGTAACCTATACCTGGTCAGGAGGCATTACAAATGCAGTGCCATTCCAGCCTGTTTCTACACAACAGTATACCGTTACCGGAACTTCCGCTTTGGGTTGCACGAATATCGCCATTCAGGATGTTACAGTTTACCCTTTGCCGGTGGTGTCAGCCAATGCTTCTCAAACCGTACTTTGTTTTGGTGAATCTCTTACCCTTAGCGGCTCAGGCGCCGATACCTACACATGGACCCCGGCCATCAGCAATGCCATATCCTTTACGCCGGCTGTAAGCGCTACCTACAGTGTGGTTGGAACAAATACCTTAACAGGATGTACCAGCACAAACACGGCTTCACAATTTATACAAGTAAATAATTTGCCGGTAGTTTCGGCTAGTGTTAGTAACGCGCTAATTTGCGCAGGGTTTACAACCATGTTAAGCGGTATTGGTGCCAATTCTTATACATGGACCGGAGGAGTCATCAACGCTTCGGCTTTTTCTCCCAGCAGCACAGCCAGTTATACCGTTACCGGAACCGACCTGAACGGATGCAATAATAATGCGGTGGGCAGTGTGAGTGTAAATCCTCTACCAGTGCTTACAGTAAGCAGTGCAAATCCTTTAACCTGCAGCGGTGAAACAACCACCCTGAGCGCATCAGGCGCCATTACCTATACCTGGAACACAGGTGCTAACACAGCATCACTTCTCATTACACTCAACACCAGCACTTCCTTTACCTTAAGCGGTACCGACGGGAATAATTGTCAAAATGCGGTGGTGTATGTTCAACAAGTAGACCCTTGTGCCGGTGTTGTTGAAATTGTACCTGAAATTAAAAACGTAACGTGTAACAACAGAAAAGACGGAGAAATTGAATTAACAAGCAACATCTCCTACTCTCAAAACAAAGTGTATTATTTTTGGTCTTCACCTGAATTGTGCGCCGACAGCAGCTGTAACAGCCTTAAGAAACTTAGTTCAGGTAGTTACGCTGTGCGGGTTAGGGTAGAGTATACCTTAAGCCCAACCTATGCAAAGGTGGATACGCTTGATTTAACCCTCACGGTTGAAGACAATAATCCTCCATGTCCGCTCACAGTGTATAACGGTTTAACTCTTAACGGCGATGGCATCAACGATGTGTTTTATATCGAAAACATTCATTCCTACAAAAACAACAAAGTGAGCTTTTTTAACCGCTGGGGTGTAAAAATGGCTGAGATAACCGGTTACAACAATGATGATAAGGTTTGGCCGCTTGACAAGGAAATAGACAAACTAATTTCAGGTACCTACTTCTATATTATAGATAAAGGAGATGATACCGAGCTTGAAAAAGGCTGGCTGGAAGTAATAAAGAATTGATCGAGCTTATCTGTTAGATCATTTGGCTTTTAATAAAAAAGGGGATACCAACTGGTTCCCCCTTTTCTTTTTTAGATTGTGAGTGTATTAACTGAACGCATTTAATCCTGTTACATCCATTCCTGTTATTAATAAATGAATGTCATGAGTGCCTTCGTATGTAATTACACTTTCCAAATTCATCATGTGGCGCATAATCGGGTATTCGCCTGTAATGCCCATGCCCCCATGTATTTGTCTTGCCTCACGCGCAATGGTTAAGGCCATGTGAACGTTGTTACGTTTGGCCATGCTAATTTGTGCAGGGGTGGCGCGGTTTTCATTTTTAAGAACACCTAATCGCCAGGTTAACAATTGTGCTTTGGTTATTTCAGTAATCATTTCAGCCAGTTTCTTTTGTGTTAGCTGAAAGCCTCCAATGGGTTTGCCAAACTGAATTCTTTCTTTACTGTAGCGCAGCGCACTGTCGTAACAATCCATAGCGGCGCCGATAACGCCCCACGAAATTCCAAAACGAGCGCTGTTTAAACAACTTAACGGACCTTTTAATCCTTTTACATTCGGAAAAATATTTTCCTTCGGTACCTTTACATTATCGAATACCAATTCGCCGGTGGCGCTGGCTCGTAAACTCCATTTGCCATGGGTTTCAGGAGTTGTAAATCCTTCGTAACCACGCTCAACAATTAAACCTCGGATGTCTCCGTTTTCATCTTTGGCCCACACCACCGCAATGTCTGCGAAAGGCGAGTTACTGATCCACATTTTTGCTCCGTTGAGTAAGTAATAATCGCCTTTGTCTTTAATGTTGGTAATCATGCCGGAAGGATTGCTGCCATGATCGGGCTCTGTGAGTCCGAAACAACCCATCAATTCGCCCGTTGCCAGTTTGGGAAGGTACTTGCGCTTTTGCGCTTCGCTGCCAAAGGTATAAATGGGGTACATTACTAAGGAACTCTGCACCGATGCGGTTGAACGCAGGCCGCTATCACCCCGCTCCAATTCCTGCATTAACAAGCCATAAGAAATTTGATCTAAACCCGGACCGCCATATTCGGCCGGAATGTAGGGACCAAAGGCACCAATTTCAGCCAAGCCTTTGATCCATTGTTTGGGGAATTTTGCATTTTGACAGGCGTCCTCTATAATCGGAGAAACCTCTTTTTTAACCCATGCACGGGCCGTTTCACGTATCAATTTGTGTTCATCACTGAGGAGTTCATCCATCAGGTAATAGTCGTGTGCCTGAAAATTATCGCTTGCCATAAAATATAAGATGTGAGACAAATTTAAGCATTTCGCTTACGAATGAAGGCCTATTGAATGCAGAATTTTGCTAAATTCAATTAATCCAAAAATTATACACTAAACCCAATTTACGGTGGAAGAAAAATGAAGGCATTTAAGTATATTTGTTTAAGTCCTCGTTTTTGAAACAATTCATCCCCATACTTTCTCTTTTGTTGTCCTGTTCTTGTTTTCGCTTGTTTGGGCAGGACATTCACTTTTCTCAGTTCGACGGAGCTTTGTTAAACATTTCTCCTGCTTATACCGGGGTTTTTGATGGTGATTACCGGTTTAGTACCATTTACCGCAGCCAGTGGCAGGCCGTGCCTGTTGGATATTCCACCTTTAACATCAATGCCGAAACCAAACTAAAGCCGCTTTTTTTAAAAAAAGACCAAATCGGACTCGGCATTTCCTTTTACAACGACAGGGCCGGAGACGCCAGGTACGGCATTACACAGTTTTATGCTCAAGGAGCTTATATCCATTATCCCAAGAGTTTACCAAAATTACTTTTGAGTTTTGGTTTAAACTTGGGCATTAACAGAGTAGGGTTTGATTTAAGTAAAATGACTTTTGATGCCCAATACGATGGCGTGCAGCTTATTCCGGGAGCATTTAACGGAGAGCAGTTTACACAAACCCGAACCGGTTTTTTTGATATGAACATGGGTTCGGTAGCGGAATACAGGTTTACTGAAACCAAAAAACTAAGTTTTGGATTTGGATTGCACCATATCACTCAGCCAAAAATTTCTTATCAGGGCAACGATTTAAGTAAACTCGATTTTAAATATTCTAATCTGATAAGTTATACATCACGTATAAGTGATAGAACCCATTTTATTGGGGAAGCTTTATTTTCAATCCAGGGAAAAAACATGGAGATGGTGCCGCACGTTTCACTAAAATACATGGTGAATGAAGATTATGATCAGGCCATTTCGGGCGGAATGTGTTTAAGAACAAACGATGCCATTATATTGCGCTTGGGCTATCATTATAAACTTTTAAACAGCGGCATTGCATACGATATTAATGTAAGCAAATTTACCGCGGCCACCAACCGAAGGGGAGCCTTTGAAATTTTTCTTAATCAAACCATTTCTTCTACTAAAACCTATGGTTCAAAAAGAAGAATTTGCCCGGTATTTATGTAAGATGAAAACGTGTCCCTTTTACATAGTGTTTGGCTTTTTTGTGTGTTTGAGCCCTGCTTTTTTTGCGCAAAGTAATTACAAGCTCAACAAGGCCGGTGCATTGGCCATGAGGGAAAAAAATTACGAGGAAGCTGTGCACCACTTTCGAAAATTGTATAACCGCGACAGCACAAATAGTAACGTGACTTACGCCTTTGCAGAGGCATGCAGGCTTAACATGGAAACCGAACAGGCTTTGCATTTGTACCAAAAAGTATTGAACAAAAACACCAAAAAATATCCTTTGGGTGTATACTGGACTGCACAACTTTACAAACAACTCATGCAATACAAAGAAGCGGGAAAGTGGTTTACCAAATTCAGCAAAATGAAACTAAAAAAGGATTTGCCTGATTACAAAAAGAAAGCGAAACAGGAAATTGAAGTGTGTGAGTTGGCCGCCATTTGGATGAAGAACCCTTTGCCCATACAAATTGAAAGACTGGATACAAGCATCAATACCAGGTTTAGTGAATACGCAGCTTTTTCCACCAACGATGCGTTTTATTTTTCAAGTTTAAGAAGCTCCAAACGTCCTCAGGAAAATGAAGTACCCTTGAGCAAAATTTATGTTCTGGAAAAAAACAACAAACGTAAACCAAAACCTTATGCGCTTGACACAACAGTGAATGCAAGCTACCTGCACAACGCCAATGCCTGTATCGATGAGAGTGGCAAACGCTTGGTGTTTTCAAGATGTAAAAATACTAACGCCAGCGAATATGCGTGTACCCTCTATCAATCTGACTTTGTAAACAACAAATGGCAATCAGCAATAAAATTAGGCGACAGCATCAATGTAAAGGGGTATTCCTCAACACACCCTTCTTTTGCTGTACTCAACAAACAACCGGTTTTGTTTTTTTCTTCCAATCGGCCGGGTGGTGCAGGGGGAATGGATATTTGGTATGCCGAGTACACTGCTGATGGAACCTTTTCAAATCCAAAAAACGCAGGAAAGAATGTAAATACAAATGAAAACGAAATTACGCCCACGTTGAATGATTTGGAAAACACCCTGTATTTCAGTAGCACCGCACACAAAAATTTTGGAGCCTTTGATGTGTTTAAAAGTGTTTTCAAAAACGGAGAATTTGCAGAGGTAAATAATGCCGGTTATCCCATTAACAGTGGTTACAACGATGTGTATTTTACTCTGAACAAAGAAAACTCCAGAGCCTGGTTCTCAAGCAACCGCAAGGGAGCCAATGCCGAAAACAAAACATCGTGCTGCAATGATATTTTTACGTATGAAATTGAAAAGGAAAAAGAATTGCTTAAAATAGACAGCGTATTGATTCAAAAAGAAAAACTAAAGCTTTTGGTGCCCCTTACCTTGTATTTTCACAACGACGAACCCGAACCCAGGACGGAGTTGATAGTTACTGAAAAATCATATCCTGAGACCTATTTGGCCTATCAGGAACTTTTCCCGCTTTACCAGAGATCGTTTTCTGCCGGGTATAAAAACGAAGAAAAAATAAAGGCCCAGGAAAAGATGGAAAGTTTTTTTAGAGACAGTCTCGAAGCGGGGTTCGACAATCTGGAGAAATTCTCAGAATTGTTAATGCCTGTTTTAAAAAGCGGACAACGCGTACGAATTACCTTAAAAGGATATTGCAGCCCCTTAGCCAGCACAGGGTACAATCAAAAATTAGCCAAGCGCAGAATTTCAAGTTTGAGAAACTATTTTGATCGCACGCGTAACGGCTATTTTAAACAGTATACAGTGGCCGAAATCGGAAAGTTACCACAACTGGAGTTTGTAGAAGAAGATATAGGCGAATTGCCGAACAGTAAGGCCAGCGATGATTTTAAGGATAAAAGAAATTCCGTTTACAGTCCCTTTGCCGCATCCGAAAGAAAGATTCAGATTATTGCGGTGAGCTTTGGGGATTAGATTCGCTATTCAAGATTCGAGATTCAAGATTCGCTATTCAAAATTAAACCATTTAACCCTTGAACAATTTTGAACCCCTTGAACCCTTCATTCAAACCTCAAACTATCAATGGGGTCGAGGCAGGAGGCGCGCCGGGCCGGTAAATAGCCGCTCAATAAACCAACCACGATACAAATAATTACACCTGAAATAATCCAGAACCAGGGGATGAAAAAACCGGTATTAAGGGCTAAACTGATGAGGTTACCAATGATGATCCCGAAAATTATTCCGATAAGTCCACCCATTACACAAATCACAGTGCTTTCAATCAAAAACTGGTATTTAATGGTGTTTTGTGTGGCGCCCATGGCTTTGCGAATGCCTATTTCACGTGTGCGTTCGGTTACACTTACCAACATAATGTTCATCAAACCTATGGCTGCTCCCAGCAGAGTAATTAAACCAATAACTGTTGCACCGGTGGTTACCATTGAAATGTCTTTTAAAAGGATAGAAGCAAGGTTATCGGCTCTTACAACTTCAAAATCATTGTCAGCACCGGGAGGTATTTTTCTCACCTTTCTAAATACACCTTTTGCTTCTTCAAGAAAGGTGTTAAGTTTGGTATAATCTTTACAAAGTACATGAATGGTATAATTCATATCAGGTTTTGAAAAATACATGCGAGCGGTGCCAAGCGGTATAATACACAACTTATCTCCGCTAAAACCACCACTATTACCTTTTGATTTTAATACTCCAATGATTTTATATCGCATCCCTCCAATCTTAATAAACTTATCGAGGGCATTGGTTTTACTGTCGAACAAGGCTTTCTCAACATCCTTTCCTATCATTACCAATGCATTTCCGCCTCTGATTTCATTAGTAGAAAAATTTCTTCCTTTTTCCAGCTCATAACCGGCAGTGTACAAAAAGTTTTCATCAGAGCCGGTGACTTCAATGTTGGGATTGGTTTTTTTGTTTCCAAATTTTAATCTTGCAGAAAAACTTGCTTCAGTGGAAACAGAACTAATGACTGGAAACTGATAAAGCTCTTTAAACTTTAAAGCTTCATGGTAAGTGATTTCTTTGCGCGCCTTGGATTTTCTGCCACGGTGCCCAATCCTCACATTCGCGTCGCCATTTTGAATGGTGAAGGTATTGGCACCCATTCCGGAAAAATTTTCATTAATGCCGTTTTTTATTGCATCAATGGCTGAGAGTATCCCCACCAGAGCTGTAATGCCAATGCTGATGATGAGCATGGTGATAATCGCCCTCAATCGGTTGGCTTTAATGGAATTTAAAGCAATGGAAATATTTTCGCGGAGGAAATTAATACGCATGTAGTATAGCAATTAATATAACCATATGCCTTTCAAATGGCATTTTGTTTAGCCTGCATAATCATGATGTATTCCATCACGTTTTCAATGTCGATGACCCCTTCAAGTTTATCTTTTCGGTAGACCAGAATAAGCGGACTCTCTTTTCCCTTGGTTATTAGGCTGAGAAAGTCCGGTTCCTCTTCTGCATCCATACGCTCCAATTTACGGTTCATTACTTCGGCTACAGCAGCATGTTGTTTACCCTGGCTAAGCGCCAGTATGATTTCGTCGCGACCCAGAGTTCCAGAAGGAGCAGAGTTTGTAAGAATAAGAAAGACTTTGTTTTGGGAATTCAGCACCATCTCCGCGGCCTTGCTGATGGTGTCGTTTTCTGATAAAACCGGATAGTCGCGCATGGCCAAATCACCTGCTTTGGTGCCTTTAAGCGCAAATCCCGATTGCACAACTTGATTTTCAGACTGCGCACCAAGAATGATAAACACACCGATAAAGGCTAAAAAGGGATTTGATGAAATGCCTAAAATAATAAATCCAATTCCAAGCAATTGACCCAGCCTGGCTGCTATCCATGTGGCGCGGTGCCGGGGCATAAAAAAGCTCAGCAAGGCTCTGAATACCCTTCCGCCGTCCATCGGGAAGGCGGGCAGAAGGTTAAAGACCGATAACCAAATGTTCACAATAAAAAAGTTCAATAAAAACGTGGAGCTGTTCACCCCTTCATTTAATTGCTCAAGCAGGGTTTGCGCATCCGGAATAGAGATAAAAAAATAAGTTATGAAAGCCAATGCTAAATTTACAGCGGGCCCGGCCAATGCAACCAAAATTTCTTCTTTTGGCTTTTCAGGGATACGTTCCAAACTGGCAACGCCGCCTATTGGCAGTAAGGTAATACTGTTGGTTTTAACATTAAATCGTTTGGCCATAAGTGAATGACCAAGCTCATGTAAAAACACGGTGACAAACAAGCTGAGAATAAACACCACCGACCAGACCGTTTCAATGGTAGTATGCCCTGCGCGGTAGTTTTTATAAATAATAAATAAAATCAGCAGAGAAAAAGTCCAATGAATAAGGACATCAATACCAAATACTTTTCCCAGTTTGAGGGAGCCTTTCATCGTGTTAATTTTTTAAAATGCTGGCTAATTGTTGGAGTGTAACCAGTTCTTTTTTATTACGGGCATTAAAGGAATTAGCAATTCGGTCGGCGGTTTTTAAAATGAGTGCATTAAGTTCAGGGTTAAAAAGAGATGGGTGCGTTTCTTTAAAAACTTTAAAATCGTGCAGCAAGGTTTCAGGATTGTGTTTATCTTCCAGCATCCAGTCGAAAACAATTTCAATCTGGTAGGCCGCATCCATGCCAAAATCATCGGTGGTTTTTTCAATGGGCACCCAATCTTCACGTATGGCCTTTTTAAGCGCTTGTATTTCCTTATCATGAACATTGGAATCGGCATTGGCCACCGCATAAAACACACGCCCCAATTGTTGGTAAAAACGGATTTTATTCTCTTCGCTTGGTTTCATGGTGATTTGGTTTGAGTGAGTTAGTATTAATTTTAGATGTGATAATCAACTCTGCTATGAACATATGAACTTTTTATTTTGTCATGTTTAACCTGTGCTTTTATTTTAAGAATTAAAAAATTATTCTCTATGATAAAGATAGAGATTGAAAATCAATATCACACAAAATTCCGCAAGCAAAGAATAAGTTACTTTCTATTTCCTGACAAGTTAATTGTAAAGAGGCAATCCAAACATACCTGGTGTTTTCCCATTTGGGTGTTGCTGCTTAAAACCTGTTTGTCTGGCGTATTCTAAAAAAGAAAGTTTCTTGGAAGGATACTCTCTCGAAAAGTTTTTTTAAAAGGTCATCCTGTTAATTACTATATTAAATTAAAGAGAATGATTAATTGAACACTATGCTTACACTCCCTACCTTCTGCCCGGTTTCAACGTATTCGTAAGCGCTTACAATGTCTTCAAAAGGATAACTCCGGTCAATCAGTGGTTTAAATTTACCGGCCTCGGCCAGTTCCTTTAGCAAATCAATATCCTCTTGTTTGGTGAAGGGAATAGGGAAGAGGATGCGTTTTCCATTGGAGAATTTACCCAGCATGGCCTTCCATACGTTTTCTGAGTTTTTACCCAATTCTGTGGATACATACAAACCCTTGTCTTTTAAAATGGGTTTGCATTTCCCAAAAGAGCTTTTACCTACCGAATCAAACACGGCATCGTAATTAACATTGCTTTTGGTAAAATCTTCTTTCTGGAATTCAATCACCACATCAGCGCCCAGCTGTTTTACCTTGTCGGCATGAGTGGATGAACACACGGCTGTGACCTTTGCTCCAAAATGTTTGAGCAATTGAACCGCAGCTGAACCTATTGCGCCTGTTGCCCCATTTACGAGAATGTGTTGTCCCGGTTCAACCTTCATGGCATAAATATCACACAGAGCGTAATGCCCGCCTTCAGTCAAGGCTGCCGCTTCTGAATAGCCCATGCCTTCCGGAATTAAGGCCAAAGCGTCGGTATCTTTTAGCAGCATGTACTCGGCATGCCCTCCAAATCGCGCATCGTTAAAACCAAAAAGTTTATCTCCGGGTTTAAAACGGTTTACCAATTTTCCAACGGATTCCACCTCTCCGGCAAACTCACAGCCCAACACGTTTATTTTGGGACGAAACAATCCTGAAAAAAACCGTGAGATAAAATACTCCGCACTCCTGAAACCGCAATCGGTGCGATTCACTGTACTGGCGTATACTTTTAAAAGAATCTCTTTGTCACCGGGAATGGGCTTAGGAAGATCAACCAACTCTACTACCTCGGGTGGACCATATTTTTTATAAACTGCGGCTTTCATAATTGGAATAAGGATAAAAGTAAGGTCTTTAACGCTTCATTACCCAATTACTCCATGAACTGCAAAAAAGCAGTGCCGAGTGGTTGAATTATACTAAATCTGAAAGGAATACCTGAGCATTATTATTCCCGTTCATTTCTTAAACCTTTAAGGCGCTCGCGTTCAATGCGCTCCCGTGTTTTTTCGGCCTTGTAAATAAACTCTTTGCGCATACGTTCTGCTAATATGAACACGTCGTTTTTAAAAAACAGACAACAGGCTTTTACTTCCAAGGCCGTGTTTTCATCTTCCATGGCCACTTCGGCCTTAAGCCGGTGAATCGGGCATTGCAGCGCCGCGACTTCCTTTTTTATGGACGCTTCCAGTTTTTTATTGGGTCGTTTTAAATTCATGCGTTTTGTGTTAGCTTAAGCTCTGCGTTTAGGCAGCGTATTTTAATATCAATCCAATTTGTCCCGCATGGTAAGCGGTGTGTGAAACAATGCGAGCCAGAGCTTCCGTTTTAGTGACGGTTCCAAATTCAGCGGTGGTGATTGATTTTTCCCAGTCCTCTTCTTTTTGCATCAAAATGGCCTGCTCTAGTGTGGCCGCAGAGTCGCTTAAAGCCTTTAATTCTTCCTCCAGTAGTGTGAATTTCCCACTGTCGTGTATGCCTTTTCCAATGGTGAAGGCTTTAACCCTCACATCTAAACCAAACACGTTTTTAGCAAACAGGTTTTCTACTTCCGAAATGTGACGCAAAAGAAATCCAATGGAGTTGGAATTGGGATGGAGTTTTTTAACGAGATCATTCTCCTGAATATTGGGAAATTGATTGCTTAAACGGGTTCTTCCCATTTTATAGAGTTGTAATAGTTGTTGGGTCATAGTTATGTTATTGAAGGATGAGTTTTTTTACCTGTGAAATGTCATTACTACTTAATTCTAAAAAGTAAACGCCCTTGGATAAGTGATCGAGCTTTAACTTGATGTCCTGCTTGCCCTGATAAAGTGTTTCTTCTGAAACGTAAAGCGCTCTTCCGCTCAGATCTTTTATTTCAAAATGCAATTC
The DNA here is from genome assembly GCA_025455485.1 of Bacteroidia bacterium. GTDB lineage: Bacteria > Bacteroidota > Bacteroidia > B-17B0 > Aurantibacillaceae > Aurantibacillus. The sequence continues at coordinate 26,610 of JALOMJ010000014.1, forward strand.
ACCTGCACTCAGAGATTCTATACTTAGCACAAACTCTCCCTGACCGGGATTTGGGAAAATGGAAGTATTCTGCAACATACTCATTTCCTTTAACCCAACACATTCGCTCACCAGCACTGTTTTTGTGCTCACAATGCTGCAGCCGCTCGAGGGTTTCACACAAGTCGAAAGGGTGTCGTAAAGAGTATAACTTATGCTGTGGGTTCCTGGACCTGCCACTGAGGGACTGAATTGATTGCCAACAACTCCGGGTCCGCTAAAGATACCGCCTGCAGGGCTTCCGCTCAGTGCAACCGGATTCATGTTATCGCAATACAAGGAATCTAAACCACTGATGCTGGAACTGGTGATCACCGTAATGGTTTTCGAATTAGCAATGCAGGTGCCGTTCGACACACTAAGCACAAATTTGGCATTGCTGTCTAAATCAATAGCGGCTATCATGGTGGCGGTGCCTTGTCCCTGAACTATCGACCAGTTACCTGCGCCCAGAAGGCTCCAGGTGTAAGTGAGCGCAGGGTTGTAAATCGCAGGGAGTATCACAAAGTTTGCTCCGCAGCGGAAAATGGTATCGGGAGCAACGATGTGCGCCATGGGTTGGCAGTCCGTGTCTTTTAAGGTATAAATTCTGCCGCTGCCTATGCCTGCCATGTAAAGCTCTCCATAAATGTCCTCACCAAACGAACTGAAATTGTTGTTGATTTGAGCAGTTGTTTGTGGCAGTTGTATGGTTGTCCATCCTCCCAAGCCATTGGGCTGCGTTGCCCAAATCCGCCCCTGGCAATAATCAGTAAAAAGGTATTTCCCAAACAAACCACCTTCCAATGCCCCTCGGTAAACATACCCTCCGGTAACGGAACAGCCTAAATTATGCGAATACGAAAAAACGGGAGAAACATAAGTGTTCTGAGGCTGGCAACCGGCTGTATTATAAGGTACGCTGCCCTCGTAACAGCGCCAACCGTAATTGTGACCTAAGGTATCACATCGAGGACGAAAATTAATTTCTTCTTCTACACTTTGTCCAACGTCTGCGCTCCACATATCGTGTGTGATGCGGTCGAAGCTACAGCGCCAGTGGTTTCTTAAGCCCCAGTCATAAATTTCATCACGACCCGGCGTTGCGCCATAAAAAGGATTTCCCGGTGCAGAAAAATAATAAGGTGGGTTAGGGTTGTTCACATCAATGCGCAAGGTTTTTCCCAATAAGGAATCCACATTTTGTGCTCGGTTGCCCGGATCTCCGCTACTGCCGCCGTCTCCAAGGGCAATGTAAAGGAAACCGTCGTGAGGACCGAACATTAAATTGCCACCATTGTGATTACTGAATGGTTGGCGAATGTTTAAAATAATTTGTTCACTTGCGTACAATGCAGTATCGGCAAATGCACTCACCTGAAATCGTGAAATGATGGTTCTTCCGGCTGTGTTGATATAGTTTACATAAAAATTGCCGTTGCTCGCATAGTTGGGGTGAAAGGCCAAGCCAAGCAAACCCCTTTCATCAAATTGTGTGGTGATGGGATATACTTTGTTGTAAATATCAAGAAAGGGAACCGGGTTCACCACTCCGGTGTTGCGATTCACGATTTTTATTCGTCCTCTTTTTTCGAGCACAAACAAACGGTCGTCGTTCGGTAATCCGGAATTTTGTATACACACCGGGTACAACAATCCCTGAGCCAGGGTCTCTATTTTTACTGCCTGAGCTTTACTCAAAAACGAAAGAAACAGAAAAACGAAAAGAAAGGATAAACGCATGGACTAAGCTTTGGTTAAATTAAAGATAGGGAATAATCCCACTCCTTTTACACCACAAGCCTTTTCCGTTTTAATGTTTGGCCAGTTTGGAGCCCAGCCAGGCCATAGGCAAATAAGCCAATAACAAATCCACCAAAGTAAACCAAAGTGGAGAAGGCAGCATCACCACATTCATTATGCCGGCAATCAAAAACAAAATACCTACTACTAATGCCAGAGTTCTGTGGTGTGAGCCTGCAATTTTTGCAGCAAGAAAAGCACCCACCAATGTGCCTAAGGCGTGTGCCAGCCAGGGAAAAAGAAAATGTTTGGGTTGAAAAAGATGCATGCTCGCTTTAAGTCCTTCATAAGTGCTGATGTCAACTCCTGCAGGAGGCTGAATCAGCATGGGACCTGCATTTACCAGAGCCATGTTAACGACGCTGCCGATGATTATTCCTGTTACGACCGCCAGACTATTTCTTAAGATGGTTTTCATGTTTTGTGAATTGAGGGGGTTTAGCTTTTTTATTTCCACCACTCTGAAAATAGCTGCTCGGGGTTTTGCAGTTCAACCTTTTCTCCAATCATGGGGGTGATGAGATTTAGTTTTTCGAATGTATTGTTTTTGCTGATTAAGTTCAGAGGTTCATCCCAGGGATGGGTACCCAAAGCAAATTTAGAAGAATGCACCGGAAACAGGCGTTTGGCTTGAAGATCCTTAGCGGCCTGCAAAATTTCATCAGGCATTAAATGAATGTGTTTCCAATTGTTATTGTATTGTCCATTTTCCAATATAGCCAGATCAAATCCTCCAAACTGTTTGCCGATTTCAGCAAAGTGTGTGTCGTAGCCGCTGTCACCACCAATAAAAATTTGCTGAGCAGGAGTTTTTAAAACAAAGGAGGACCACAAGGTTTGGTTGCGTTTAAAACCCCGGCCCGAAAAATGCCGGGCCGGAACGCTGTACACTTTAAACCCTTCCTCCAAATCAAAGTGTTCATGCCAGTCCATTTCTCTCAAGCTGGATGGTTCATAGGCCCAGTATTCCAAATGCGAACCCGTGCCTAAAGAGCAAATCACAGTTTTTACTTTAGACCTTAGTTTTACAACAGTTCTGTAATCCAGGTGATCGTAATGATCGTGGGTTAAAAACAAATAATCAATTTCCGGTAAGTCCTCTGCTTTGTATACATCGCTGCCTTTAAAGGCTTTTGTGGTAAAACTGAAGGGGGAGGCGTTACCGCTTAAAACAGGATCTACCAAAATCCGTTTTCCCTCAATCTGCATATAATAGGAGGAATGCCCAAACCAAACCAATACATTTTCCTGTTTGGGTATGTGGTGTAAATTGGTTTTAACCGATGGAATGAGTCGTTCAGGAAAACGGCGCTCGTGTTTACCAAAGAAAAAATCCTTGCTCACCGAAAAATAGGTAGCCCCATCGGTAAGGTCGGGGGTGTGACTCAAATTTTGAAAGGCTCCGTTTTTGTAATGGGGAGATTTTTGAATGCGCTTCAATCGCTCACCTGAAGGCAGTTTGCCAAATTGAGTTTGACCAAATAATGTAAAAAGTCGCATTAGGACAAAGTAAAGAAAAAGGGACCTGCAGTCAAAACAGGAATAGAAACAAACTTATGGGAATTGCAGGGACTTCTCAGACGCTAACATCCCCCACTTTTGGCGTCGTTAAGGCTGAGTTCAAAGTCTTGTTTTACCTTGGTGCCATCGGCGTTTTCGGCCGGTTTCCATTTAGGCATTTTGCTTAGGGCTTCCATTAAAAGAGCGTCTGTGCGAGTATCTCCTGTGGTTCGGCTCATTTGTAAATCGCCCACTTCCCCGTTTTCATTGATGGTAAACTTCACAATGGCTCCGGTAATTTTTTTGGATGTGGCTTCCGGTATTTTACTGATGGCATTTTCTTTAATGTACTTATTGAGTTCTTCCGTCCCCCCAAGGTACTCGGCTTCAACATCGGGGACAAGGGTAAGCGTCACATGAATTTGGTTGTTTTCTACCTTTCCGCTAAGGCCGTTATTATACGTATATTTTATATTGATAACCACATTGGAACATATGTCGGCGCTGCTCAGAATTAAAAGCTGTTCCAAAGTTAGAAGCTCATCGCTGCCGGTATAGCTTTTGGTTTTACCAGCCGTAGTACCTATTATTTCAACCGAACTATAAGCGCTTATCCAATTGGATGGATATCCGGAAATAAGGTCGCCTAACGTTTTTGCAGAGCTTAAGGTTTTTCTATCTACCGGCCTTGTGTATTTGCCGTGTACATTGAATTTGAGTTCTTGTGCGAATCCGCTTATAAAAAGCAGAAGAAAACTGAATACAAGCAGAGGTTTTTTCATGGAAGGGAATTTTAAAATGAAGGTAAAACAATTGAGAGCGGAATGAAACAGCCCCACCTTCGCTTTTAACATTATCTAATATACTTTAACAGAATGGCCCTCAGGTCTGCGCTCGTTTCAAAAGGACCTAATTGTCGTATTCTTTGCGGGTAATGGCGATGGTGCCCGGATTTTTGGCTTCTTTTACCTTAAATTCTATAGTAATGTTGCTATGGCCCCGGCGGTTATCAGAAATCAATTGCATGGGTTTATCCTTGCTGTAAATGGTATCGTTTTTTTCAGGGTCCTTTTCATCAAACAAAATGGCCCTGGTTTTCATAAAGTACATGCCGGTTTGGGTAACGTCAATCACGCTGGTACTTTTGGGAGCAATACTGTCGGTTTTGTAAAGCACGGCTTTGCGTTCGGGCCCCTGCATAAGTTTAACGTACATGAAACGGTTCGACTTGTTTTTAATGGTAATGGTGGCGTTTTGGGCTTGAATGAAGTTTGTCTTAACTAATATTAAAACTAAAGTCAGTAAAAGATACTTGTTCATGGGTTTGTATTTGCGATTTCAATATACAATTTTTCTGCAAAGAAAAGATGCCAAAACGTGCGACTTTTAAGGTTTTGCGACTACAACTTGTGCCGCCGTCATACGGAAAGCTGGCCTAATGTTAAAGATAGAAAATACGTCCGGATGTTAAAAGAGTAGGAGCAGGCCCGCCGCTATTGTCCCACTGAAGGCACCGATTTATTAAAAAGGGCTTGCTTACGGAAAGCTGTCTCTTATCCGCGTGAGCACCAGTTGGCTGTTAGTAGTAGGCTGTAAATTAATTGTTCAACAGATCGACCAATAACCTGTTTGTTTTATTCTTTTTAGAATGGATTCTTCCTGAAATTACTAATCCAACAATACCGGCTGATGTTAGAATAGTAGCGTCTCTTAAAAGATTTGTTCTTTCTTCCAATGAAATGCCTGCCACCAGCATACTGCTTAATCCAAAACTGGTTAAAAAAATGCTGGGTAATAATATTGCGGTGTAAGTTCTACCTTGACTTTTGGCTTTGCTTAATGTTATTAAAAGCTCTTGTTTCTTAATTGGATTTGGTTCAAGTTGCGCAATCTCTCTCAAGGTATTGTAACTAAGATTGTAATCGTTATACCAAATTCCACTATTTTTATATTTGAACCCAGTAAGAGGCCAATAAATAGTCAATTTTTTATATTGAAATGTGGGGTTTAAAGTTTTTAAACTGTCTGAATCCAATTTCTTGTCCTGGGAGAAAATGGTTAAGAAACTAAACATTAAAATAAAGGCTAAAAATACTTTTGTCATATTCTATTACAGCTTACTAATAACTACATGATAACCAATGTTTGTTCGATTGTAATCATTTGTAAGCGCTTTTAAACAATTGAAAATAGATTCTAGCCTTATGCCTTCCTAATTTTCCCCTCCAGCTTATGCAGTTTGAGCTCGGTTTTTACCATTTCTTTTTCGAGGTAGGCGCAATAGGCTTTTTTGATTTTGGATTTGGAGGCCTGCTTCAATTGCTCCTTCAGGTACTTGCCGTACTGTAGCCAACCGTTCTTTTGAAAATTCAGGAACTTCTGTTTTACCAATTTTTTATAAGTGGGTTTTTTGTTTTCCATACTGCCTTTGTTGCTCAATTAAAAGTACACAATTCTTTGAAAGAACAAAGCTTAGGTGAAGGTTAAAGGTTTAGAAGGTGGCAAATGTGCAGTGCACATTTGAGCCGGCTGGTGAGAAGGAAGTTGAAATAAATTATCGCCACTAATTTCACAGATTACACGAATTTACTACCACGCCAAAATTACACGAAGAGGGCCTCAACACACGCGTTGGAATAGACGCAGCGCGGGGCAGAGTCGGGTGATTTTTTTTATTGCTAAGCTTCACTTTATCCGACCTTCGAAAAATGGCTTAGCAAATCAAAGGACATTTTATGCGCTGGGTTCGCGCTAAGCAGTCGCAGCGTGCGTAATACATTTTATATATATATTGGCAATAATCCCGCACGCCTTGACTGCGGGATAAAATGGACAGTAGATTTGCAAGCCATTTTTCGGAAGTCTTGAACTTTTGGTTCTTTTCTTTCAAGAGAAAAGAACGAACGATTTGCCTTTCATGGAAACTCAGGAACGCGCGAACTATACTTACTACTGGATGGAGGCAAAAGAACGTAATGGAAAAATTGAGAAACTATTTGATTAAATTTCCAAAATATTTCCTTCATTTAGACTCCTCTCCGGTCATGGCATGCGTCATGCAAACCTTTTTACCCATTCCTTTTCCAAAGCTTCCCGATGCATAGGATGTGCAATCTGAATAAGGGCTTTGGCCCTCTGTTCCATATTCATGCCAAACAAATTCACTTTCCCATATTCCGTTACCACCCAGTGAATGTGCCCACGCGTGGTTACCACCCCCGCGCCTGGTTTTAAAAAAGAAACAATGCGCGATTCCCCTTTATGCGTTACCGAGGGCAGGGCAATAATGGGTTTTCCGCCTTCCGATAATGCCGCCCCGCGAATAAAATCCATTTGTCCCCCAATGCCCGAGTACTGATAAGTACCAATGGAATCGGAGCACACCTGTCCGGTAATGTCTATCTCCACCGCGCTATTAATGGCCGTGACTTTATTGTTTAAACAAATGATACGGGGGTCGTTCACATAGGTCACATCCAGCACTTTCACCCCCGGGTTGTCATCCACAAAATCATACAAGGTTCGCGTGCCCATCAAAAACGAAGTGACCGAATACCCATTCATTTTTCGTTTGGCGCTGTTATTGATAATGCCGTTTTTAATTAAAGGAATAACTCCATCCGAACACATCTCGGTATGCAGGCCAAGATTTTTAAGATGGCTTAGGTTTCTGAGAACTGAATCAGGAATGGTGCCAATGCCCAATTGCAGGGTGGCCCCGTCTTCAACAAGACTCGCCACTTCTTTGCCTATTTTTTCATGAATGGCATCGTTGCCGCTGGCATACGACACTTCCGGCAAATCCTCTTCCACCCAAACGGCCGCATCAAAACGCGAGAAGGGCACAAACGCATCCCCATGCGTGCGGGGCATTTTGGGATTCACCTGAGCAATCACAAACCTGGCGCATTGAACTGCAGCCCGGGCCACATCCACCGAAGTGCCCAATGAACAGTAACCGTGTTTATCGGGTGGAGAAACATGAATGATGGCCACATCCAGAGGCAAAAAGTTGCGTTTAAATAGCAGAGGAATTTCACTCAGAAAAACAGGCACATAATCGCCCATGCCGGAGTTCACCGATTCGCGGTTGGCCTCCGAAACAAACAGGGAATTGATGTAAAAATGCCCTTTGAGAGAATGATCATTAAGGTCAACCCCCTTTTGTGAAATACTCACCAGCTCAACGTTGTTGAAACGTTCTTTTTGCGCAATGAGTTTTTGGATTAAATAGATGGGCGTGGCCGCGCTGCCATGCAAAAAAACACGCATGCCGGATTGTATGAAGGATAGGGCTTGTTCAGCGGAGACGTAGGGCATAAATTTGGATCTTTATTAAAATAAGGAATACTGGAACATAAAACTACACTTAAGTTTTGAAATTACCTGACAACAACCTCGTTCAAGATCGCTTTAAATAATTCCAAAAGTAGAGTGAATCTAATTCTTT
>JALOMJ010000178.1 GCA_025455485.1 Bacteroidia bacterium
CAGGGCACAGAGTTGTCGGCTCTAAAGGCACTGATAAAAAAGCAAGTTTTCGAGGACAAACAGGTGGAAGTAGGCCGTTTGTTATTTGAGTCGGCTTCCCAAAGTCGCAAAGCGCTTAGCCTTAAACAACAAAAGGTGTTTGACGAAATAAAAGCAAGCTTTACTGAATATAAACCGGTGCTCTTTCAGGGGGTTACAGGTAGCGGTAAGACTGAAGTGTACATCCACTTGATTCAGGAAGCGCTTGAACGAAACGAACAGGTGCTTTACCTTTTACCGGAAATTGCATTGACCACTCAACTGATCACCCGCCTTAGAGCAGTTTTTGGAGAATTGGTTGGGGTTTACCATTCCCGATTCAGTGAAAACGAAAGGGTGGAGATTTGGAATAAAGTACTTCAGTTTAATTCTGCCGGAAATAATGCCTCAACTTCCGGAGGTCAATGCAGAATTATTCTTGGCGCACGCTCAGCGCTTTTGTTGCCCTTTCAAAAGCTGGGTCTGGTGATTGTTGACGAGGAGCACGATGCTTCTTTTAAACAGCAAGACCCCTCGCCTCGCTACCAGGCCAGAGATGCTGCTCTTTATCTGGCTTCCCTCCACAAAGCAAAAGTGCTCTTGGGTAGCGCCACGCCTTCGGTGGAGTCCTTTTTTCTTGCAGAGCAAGGCAAGTATAAATTGGTAAAACTACACACACAGTTTGAGGAAAGCGGAGGCACTGAAGTGAAAGTTTGCGACCTCAAGTATTTTCAGCAAACCCAGCAAATGAGGGCTATACTTACCCGGCCTTTGTATGAGGGTATAGAAAAAGCCCTGACCAAAAAACACCAGGTAATTCTGTTTCAAAACCGCAGGGGATTTGCGCCTTATACTGAGTGCCGCGATTGTGCTTATGTGCCCCATTGTGTGCAGTGCGATGTTTCACTGATTTATCATAAACAGCAGGATAAACTTATTTGTCATTACTGCGGCTACACCTGCCCTCCGCCAAAAGTTTGCGCGGCCTGCGGAAGTGCCAATCTGCAGTACAAAGGTTTGGGTACCGAAAAAATTGAAGAAGACGTGGAGGTGTTATTTCCAAAGGCAAAGATCGCCAGAATGGACCTTGACAGCACGCGCAGTAAATACGCCTACAAACAAATCATAGATGATTTTGAATCCGGAAATGTGGATATCCTAATTGGAACGCAAATGGTCACCAAAGGACTCGATTTTAAAAACGTTCAGGTCGTTGGCATATTAAATGCGGACTCCATTCTCAACTTTCCTGATTTTCGATCGTTTGAGAGGGCCTTTCAGCTCATCACCCAGGTGAGGGGCCGGGCCGGAAGAGGCGCTGAAATTGGCGAGGTGTATATTCAAACCTCTCATCCCGAACACAAGGTGCTTGAGTTTGTGAAGGAAAACAGGTACGCTGATTTTTTTAAAGATGCCCTGAAGGACCGGGAACTCTATTTTTACCCACCCTTTTCGCGGCTGTTCGAACTTACTGTGATTAGTTCAGACATTAATGAAGTCAATCATCTGGCAGAGGAGTTGTTTAAACTCTTGAACCTGGAATTTAAAAACCATTTGCTGGGCCCCGAATTTCCATTGGTAGCAAAAATCAAAAACCGTTACCATAAACGTATACTTTTGAAGGTGGGTAGGGAACAGAAAGGAAAGGCCATTCGTCAGGCAATTTACACCTGTTTAGAAGATCTCCAGTTTAAGCACAAGGCTTGGAAATACCGGGTAGCCATTGATGTAGATCCTCAATAAACCCGGGTCTGTTATTTGCCTGCAAGCAATTCTTTAAGCTTCAAAATTTGTTCAGGACTTCCTAAAACAAAGAGTTTGGATCGTTGATCAATATTTGTATCAGGCGAAGGATTGATTATGTATTTTCCATCCACGGTTTTAAAGCCAACAATATTGGCTCCGCTCACGTTGCGAATAGAAAGTTCATGAAGGGATTTTACTTTAAGATTATCCGGAACCATTTCACAGGATACCTCCTCAAGTGTGATAGAACCTTCTGACTGCGCAGAAATATGATCCAAAAATTCCATAACGTCCGGATTCATAACCAAACTGGCCATGTGAGCCCCTCCCACCTTATCCGGCATAATCACATTATTGGCTCCAGCTATTTTTAACTTGGCGTCGCTTCCATCATCACTTGCCCTGGAAATAATGGTCAGTTTGGGGTTCAGATTCCTTGCGCTCAAAACAATAAAAACATTGGCTGAATCTTCAGGTAAGGTAGTAATGAGAGCTTTGGCTTTTAAAATTCCCGCTTCCATTAAAATATGATCCTGGGTTGCATCACCGGTGATGATCAACTCAGAAAATTTATGGTTCAGAGTGGATGTTACAGTTGGGTTGGATTCAATAACCACAAAACGTTTGTTCTGTTTTTTTAGAACGTGTGCAGCTTGTCGCCCGTTTCTTCCATAGCCGCAAATAATCACGTGATTTTCGAGTTTATTGATGGATTCGTTCAATTTACTTTTTCTAAAAAACTCATTGAGTTCCCCGTCAATTACAAATTTAGTGATGCGGGTAACTGCATACGCAAATGTACCAATACTTGTGATGATTAAAAAAGCTGTAAACATTCTGCCGGCATCCGATAAGGGCTCAACTTCAAGATAGCCCACGGTTCCCATGGTAATCACAGTCATGTAAAAGGCATTCATAAGGCTGTAATTATCAATGATCATATACCCCAGCGTGCCTATCACAAGCAAACCTATAAGGATTAGAACGGGCACTATAAACTTGAAATAATCCCTGAACATGGGTGTAAAAATTACAGCATTAAGTTGGATGACAAAAATAGCAGAATTCGCCTAACCCTATGCATTCCTTGGTTATCACAGGAGCCTTATACGGTTTACAAAAGCATATTCCACCTTAATTTGTATCTTTGCCCAGTTTTATGAAAACCAAAAGCCTCAAAAAGAACAAAGTAAATGTAGTGACTCTGGGTTGCAGCAAAAATCTGGTGGACAGTGAAGTATTGATGGGGCAACTCAAAGCCAACAAATTTGAGGTAGAGCATGAAGGAAAGGACGATGACCATCAAATTGTAATCATAAACACCTGTGGTTTTGTAGAGAACGCAAAGCAGGAAAGTATTGATACCATACTCAGGTATGTAGAAGCCAAAAGAGAAGGCGCTGTTGAAAAAGTATACGTCACGGGTTGTTTAAGCGAACGCTATAAAAAGGACCTTGAAAAGGAAATTCCGGAAGTGGACGCCTACTTTGGTACCCGCGAACTACCAAAAATCCTAAAAACCCTTAAGGCTGATTACAAACACGAATTGGTGGGGGAGCGATTGCTCACCACACCCCAGCATTATGCCTATTTTAAAATCAGCGAGGGTTGCGACCGTCCTTGTAGCTTTTGTGCCATTCCATTGATGCGTGGAGGACATGTAAGTGTTCCAATTGAAGATCTGGTGAGCCGGGCAAAACAATTGGCCGCCAAGGGCACCAAAGAACTTTTGTTGATTGCTCAGGACCTGACCTATTATGGCCTTGATATTTATAAAAAACGGGAGCTGGCCAAATTGGTCGACGCCCTCAGTGACGTCAACGGCATCGACTGGATTCGCCTCCACTACGCCTTTCCAAGCGGCTTCCCTATGGAAGTGCTGGAGGTGATGAAGAACAAACCCACCGTTTGCAACTACCTTGATATGCCTTTGCAACACATCAGCGATAACATGTTGAGCAGCATGCGCCGGGGCATTACCAAGCAAAAAACCATCGACCTGGTGAATAAAATTCGCGATAAAGTTCCCGGCATTGCACTTCGAACCACCTTAATAGCAGGCTATCCGGGCGAAACAGAGCAAGATCACGAAGAAATGCTAAAATGGGTGGAAGAAAGCCGCTTTGAGCGATTGGGAATATTCACTTATTCACACGAAGAAAACACCCACGCCTTTAAACTTAAGGACGATGTTTCAGAGAAGCTAAAAAAGAAACGCGCAGATGC
>JALOMJ010000063.1 GCA_025455485.1 Bacteroidia bacterium
GTCTCCAATTTTATTGTCCAACCTCAGGGTAGTTTGAAAGGCCCAAAGTTTTGCGAATTTGGCAAGGCTTTTTTCATTGTTTTTGAGAAGCAACGTAGGACGAATATTAAACGATACGCTAAACTGATTTTGCAAAACTTTCACGTATTCGTTGGTAGGTGTATAGATACGAATGTAATTGGCCTGATCAGAAAATTGAGCCGTTTCAAATTCATTAAGTTCTTTGATGGTGTTTCCGTTGTAATCTCTCCAGGTATATTGTCCCTGCCCCGGTGGAACCTCAAGATAATAATACTCTCTTCTGTTTTCCAAACCATACCCCGTTTCGTAAAACAGGTTGGCGCTTATAAATCCTTTCCAGTAGCGCGGATTATACTCTATACGGTTTAACAATGAGTTATCAGGCCGTAAAAAATCACCCCGAATATTTTCACTTAAGCTTAATTCGCGGTAGGTGATTAGCACCGTAAATGGGTTGTTTTTAATGGCATAAGAAGTGAGTTGCGCACCATAACTTCTTGCTTTGGTACTATCTTTTAATTCTGAACCATAAGCCAGCTGGTCGATTCGCTCTCTGTAAAATAATTTGTATTTGGTTTTACTTGAATCGGCATTACTAAGACTTCCCTCCCAATCCCAAAAATTGTAAGCTTTTGGCAATAAAACTTGTGTGACTGCATCTTTAAACAAATTGTGCTCCAGATCATCGCTGTAAGCCAGTCTAAATTTCCCAAACACCTGCGCCACTTGTGATTTATGCCGGTAGAATCCGGTGTTTTGTAATAAACTTTGGTCCTCAGTATTCAAGTAAGACCCCTGATAGAGAAAGCCTGTGTTTTTATATTGGGCCTGGGCACGCAAACTGTTTTTTAAACCCCTGTAAAGTGTGCCTTCATTAAAATAACCGAATCCGTATATCAGTTCATTCCCTTTTAGATTTTGTAATCCCAATTCGGCGGAAGCAATGTTTTGGTCGCCACTAATTGTTCCTGTGAGCGAACGGTTCCAATCCCGATCAAATTCAACACCCCGAAACCGCTCAACTTCTTTAAATTGCTGCTGTATAAATTCATAGTTTAGGTTATACATTGCATGTAATTGTCCACTGCTGTCTTCACGTATTATTGTTTTGTTTGCGGAGTTAATTTTTACACCACCGGCCTCATCGTTACCCTTGTCCTTTTCACTGAAACGATTAATGTCGTTTTTGGTATAAACGCCTTCCACACTCAATAAATTAGTGGGGGTGAAAGAATGGTTCACGCCAGCGGTTAGCATCTGATTTTGCTTTGGTGAAACCAACGGTATTACCGGCTCATAACTACCCTGTAACTGGCCATCAAGGGGCGCCACCCATTGATATACCCTGCCGTTTGCGCTGTTGCTTGACAGATTGTAATTGCCTTTGTTTGGCCCTAAATAAGAAAATCTTAAAAGGTATTTTGCGCTGTCAGGATCGCGACTATAAACGTAAACTTCGGGGTAATAAAAACTGCCTACCAAGGTATCGGTTAGGCGGTACAAAATATCTGTGGTGTTATAAGGCACTTCGGTTGCCCCGGAATACACCGCCTCATCTAAAGAATCACCGGCTGCTATAAGCACATTTTTTTGATCCTGTGTAAGCGTTTGTTGCAGCGAACGGTTTTTATTATCTTGCTCAGAGTAAGCATTAAAATACACTTTGGTCTTTTCGCCCTGTATTTCTTCGCCGAAAAAAAACAACGATCGCGCATAGTTTCTTTCAGCATACTGAAACTCGGCTACTATACGCTTATCTTTTGTAATTAATTGTTTGGCCGTAAACGTTAATTCTCCCGTATTGTAATCTATGATATAATCGTTCTCCTGTCCTCGTTGCAATAGTCTTCCATCAATGTAAATCTTTTCAGTGCCGCTGAGCACTATGATAAAGGGTTCGTTTTCGGCGCCACGCAAACGGTAGGGTCCCTGGTTGTTTTCTGTACCAAAAAATACCTGTCGGGAAAATTTTCCTTTGGATACGGCGCCCGCCACCCTCGAAGTGAAAATCAAGGGCTTTTTAACAGTCGAATCCACATAACGGTTTTCAAGGTAGGCGCCTTGTGCCCGTTTGTAAAAATTCATAAAATAGGAGTTTTGTGGCCGGGATAATTGGTAATCGCCTACCACCAATTTGGTATTGCGGTTATTTAATTGAATGAACACCTTATCAAACTCCTGCAGTTGGGCCGTGGTACCATCAGCCTGAAAAGGAATGTTGTTGTCGGTTGCCGCCATCATAATCTCAACATCTTCACTTAACCTCCCGTTTACCTGTAAGTTGAGATTAGAATTCACCACCATATCCTGATTGTTGCCAAAACTGATTCCCCTGCTGATGTTTCCATTCTTGGTTAAGCCATCATTCAAAAAGAGTGCTGCATTAGGATCGGGTGTATTAAATTGAATCGTGTAAGGATTTTTTGCCCGGGAATAATCGGCATACAACACCTTGGGGTCTTTGTGATAATAGGTGTTCTCAAGATTGTAAGGCAAACGCGTGTAAGAAACAAAAATACTATCCGGCTTTTTTCCTTTAAAAATAAGCGCGTGTTTTTGGTAATTTATTTCTGGAGCAATCAAAAAAGAATCGCTCGGATACATTTGAAAATTTACCGTGCCGGGTAAAAGACTCAAAGAATCTAAAACAAGGGTGTCTTTGGGCGCAACAAAAGTTTTGCTTTGCCTGGACTGAAAAATCTGTGCCTTGCCTTCAAAGTGCAGAAAAAGCAGTAATAGCAGGCAGACACATCCCTTCATATTCACCATACATTAACGCATTTAAAGGTAGTAAATTGTAATAAAGGGACTGAATTTGAGAGGGTTTGAAGATAACGAAGCCTGATCTATGACTAGGAATTCAGTTCCTGTATAGCCAACCAGGCCATTACACCACTGCCGGTTTGAAGTGCCGATTCATCAATATCAAAATTAGCGGTGTGCACGCCGGCGGTAATACCTTTTTTGGAATTACCGGTACCCAGACGGAAAAAACAACTGGGCACAGCCTGAGAAATAAACGCAAAATCTTCCGCGGTCATACGAAGGGGTAAATCCTGAACCTTTGTGCTACCCAAAAACTCTATGGCGGCAGCGCTACAGTGTTGAGTAAATTCAGCGTCGTTGACCAAAAAGGGATAGCCTCGTTCAATTCTAAGTTCTGCCCTGCAGGAATAGTCATTTGCAGTTTTTTCCACCAGGCGGTTTAATTTTTGATGAACTTCATATCTCCAGGCTTCATTCATGGTTCTGAAGGTGCCGGCCATGTCAACAGTGTCAGGAATAACATTGGTTGCACCCCGCCCTTCAATTTTACCAAACGCCACAACCGTTGGTGTGGTTTCACCCAAAGTACCATTTAGCGCATCCTTGTTCATAAAGGTGTTTTGTATTTCCAGTAAGATAGCCGATGCCGCGATTAAAGGATTTGTGTAACGCTCCGGCATGGCAGCATGTCCTCCTTTCCCCTGAACAGTAATGTACAATTCATCTGTGCTGGCCATGTACATGCCCTGTTTAAACCCGACGCTACCGGCTTCCAGTTCTGGGTAGACATGAAGTGCCAGAGCCTTATCTACCTTAGGTTGCTCAAGCACACCCGCTTTTATCATCAGTTGTGCACCACCCGGTAAAAGCTCTTCGCCCGGCTGAAACATAATTTTTACAGTACCTTCAAATTCATTTTTAAGTTCATTCAAAATAAAAGCAGCCCCGAGTGCTACTGTTGAATGCACATCGTGACCACAGGCATGCATCACCCCTTTATTTTTTGATTTGTAAGCCACATTATTTTTTTCTTCGATAGGAAGTGCATCCATATCGGCCCTAATTAACAGTGTTTTTTTTATTGGATTTTTTCCCTGAATGCTCGCAATAATTCCGGTTTTAACATGCCCGGCAGTAAATGAAATACCTGCTGATTTCAGCTGTTCTTGTATAAACTGTGATGTGTTTACTTCCTCAAATGAAAGTTCAGGGTACTGGTGCAGATGCCGCCTGATGGTTTGGAGTCTTTCGAAAAGAGAAGCACTCAATGATTTAATTCTCTCCTGAAGTTCCATCATTTGTTAAGGAACATTTTTATCCCAATTAAAATCATAAACACACCAAAAACTTGCTTAATTACTTTTGCATCCACACTAATGGCCGTTTTACTGCCGAAATAACTGCCTATAATAAACGTGATGGCCATAATTGAAGCATATTTAAAATCCACTTGCCCGGCCTTGTAATAATTGTAAACGCTAAGCACACCAATGGGAAGTAAAAACATAAAAATGGTGGTACCTTGTGCGGAGATTTGATTCATGTGCAGCACATACACCAGTATTGGAACAATAATAACTCCGCCGCCAATGCCAATTAAACCGCTAAAAAACCCGGCAATTAATCCTATTAATAAGAGAATATAAATTGTGTTCATGCTTAGAAATCTGTTGCCAGTGAAAATTGTATGACCCGCTTTTGAACCACTCCATCATCAATACCCCAGCCCCAGTCGAGACGCATAAAATACCCCAGCAAACGCGAACGCAAACCAAAACCGATAGCCCCAACAGCCGGACTTTTAGGACTATTTACAGTAACAATAACGCCGGTTCCGGTTTCGGGATAAGCATTAATGTTTTGGGTATTTTCCTCGCTTAATGGGTTCGAGCCGTTCCAGGCCATGCCTATATCACCAAAACCGATTACCTGAAGGTTATTGAAAAAATCGGAACGGGCAGCATTGCTTAAGAAATACCTTACTATAGGAATGCGAAGTTCGGAATTGAACAACACAAAATTATTTCCGTTTCTGATGTTTTGATTAAACCCCCTCATGTTGGTAGCCAGTGTTTGAAAGCCATACTGTTCAGGATTAACAATGTTAACGTTGGAATTAAAACTTGGACCCCACTGATTATCCACACCCCCCATGTAAAACAACAGTCGGTCGGAACCCAAAGAATTGCCGCCTGCTAAACGGTTGCACCATGTAATTTGACGGTGGATTTTTTTGTAATGTCGGACATCAAATCCGGATGTAAATAAACTGCGACTGCCATTTTGTATGTAGGCCCAGTATTCTGTCCATACTTTTAAACGCCAGCCATTAAAAACATTAAGCATCACTTTTCTGGTATCATCAAAAATGTATTCCAATCGAACCGCTCCCAAATTTTCATAGGCAGGTTTTCTTATCAAAGCATTGTCATTAACAGAGAGTGGTACCACCCGGTCGTTCCGGTAAATAAGAGAAACACGCACTGCAGCTACCGGATTAAACGGGTAACGCACTGCATACTTTGCAATGTGCGTGTGAATGTTAGACAAATAGCTTACATCGTCGGCTGAAACCGATTGGGTTTTTACAAAGGTTTGGCGATCGAGTACCAATTGGTGATCCATTCTGTTTTTTCGTTGATCAAAGACCAACATAAATTCATTATCAAGATTAAAATTGATACGAAACGCACCGGTAATTTTTATGTCTTCAAACAAATCGGTTATGGAAACTTTGGTAAGAAAATTAAATCCGGGGTTTAAATAAACAGGAGAACTACCACCGGTAAACACCTGATAACTCTGACCCATAAACGAATTGTCAATTTGAGTCACAATTTGATCCAGATAAAAACTGGTATAATAATTATTAAAAACAGGGAACCTGAATACAGATTGCTTCTGTTTTTTCGCTATCGAATCTTTTGCTGCTTTGAGAGCCTCTGGCACTGTTTTCTCGCCATTATCGCCGGTAATTTTATAGTTATCAAAGTCAATGCCGAGTTCAGGTTTTCCTTGCGATTTTTGCTGTGCCGTGGTTTCAGGTAATTTGGGTACAAGAAAAACAGAGGGATCGTTAATCCAAGGATTAACCGTGGTTCGGTACCACGTTTTTTCAGGCTCCTTCAGCTTCACATCCTCCAGCTTTGGCAGTGGGTTCAACAATAGCATGTGGTTGTTGTTGGCATAAATAATCTCAGCCACATGGCTCTTATCCAAACTGATATTTTGATCAAGGATGTTTCTGTCGTAATTGCTTACCGCCCGTGCATTAAAAAAATATCGGTAATGCTCAGTGGTGTCAACAAACGATATCACACTGTCGTATTCAGCAAGATAACGGTTATGGATGCCGTTTTTGTCGCTTATAAAAACGATTTGTTTCTCCCCATAGGCCTGCGGAAGTCGTTCATTAATATCGGGACTGGAAGTTACTCTCACCAGAACTTTGCCTTTGAAAGGATAGGTAGCCATAAACAAATCCATGTTTCTGTTTAGCCTTACAAAATAATTAGCATCATCATTTGTCTTCAGGGTATCGTTGGTTCTGTTGCTCTCAAATACAATTTGTTTATTAACTGCTGCAAAACTGGGATTTAAATCGTCCCAAATATCGTTGGTGATTTGCTCAAGGGCTCCTGAATTTACTGTAAACACAAAAATATCGCTTTGTCCTTTATTTCTTTTTACTGCACTCAACACAATGCGTTTTCCATCCGGGCTGTAAGAAAAGCTGTTCACTTTTGAAAAAGAAGATAACGGACGCTTTACAGTAACGCCTTCTTCTAAATCTATGGTGTGTAATACCAGCTCATTTTTTTTAGGATAAATCATGGCCATCATGTTCCCATTGGGGTGCCAGGCGAGAAGCGGGTAATTGTGATCGGGGACCTGATCAAGTTTTGCACCGAGTTTTAAAACCCGCTTTTTGGATTTATCCTCCACGTTCATCAGATATACCTTTACCTGATTTAATTCATTGGTGGCATACACCAGTTTAGAAGCATCGGGACTGACCCTTAATTGAGAATAATGCAGGGTGGGTTTGTATTTTTTAAGAATGGAATTGTTGCGAATGGGTGAACGCCTCAAAGAATCACGGTAAAGGTACAATCGTCGATTATAGGAATCTGTAAAATCAAAAATTAGGTTGTATTGGGTTACCCCTAAAGTGGTTATAAACGCATTGTCGGGCGTACGTTGTAAGCGGGTCATGTAAAGTAAATTCGGCACCACAGCTTCTCCGTAACTTGAAACAATGTAATACCATAAGGCATGCCCTGCATGGGCTGCTTGCTCTCCGGTTAATCGGTTAAACCGACTAAAGTTGTCGTTTTTGAACTGATCATACAACATGTTATCGTGTTGTGTTGTCCAGCCTTCCGACATAAACCTTACCAAGCCCTCGGTGTACCAGGTAGGTAAATTTAAGAATGTGGAATTACGAAACATTTCACGGGCGCTTCCGCCGTAGAGTATTTTATTGACGAGTAACTCGGCGAATACCGCTCTGATTTGACGATCGAGGTCGGCATGAGAGCCGTTAAAAAAGATGGATACCTTATCACCAATAATGCGGGTAACCCCGCCGGTATTCGTTTGCTCATCATTGGAAAGTCCAAGATTGCTTTGCTTAAAATCAACCTGGTTATTGTAAACCAGCACATTGATTTTCTCATCCATTTGGTAATCCAGGCGTTTTTCAAGGGCCTGCAATTGTTTAGCTGCTGTGGCCGCCACATAACGGCTAATTTCGGCACCTCCCTGGTAATTGTATACCCGAAGGCGTTCAAAGTCCATGTATGTCCAAACAAAATCCTGGTACTGAACGCGGTTTTTACCAAAATCCATTTGGTGCCCATAATTGAATTGAGCCTTAATTAGAGCCGGTGTGATAAACAGCAAGTATAGAATGAGACGTTTCACGTTCGCCAAAACATAGGAACCTTAAATTTACAAAATTGTTTTAGAGTGCCATCTAGAAATAATAAAAATAGGCCCCCGGCCTTATTCTTCCAACAATTTAATATCCCCCACAGCATTTCCGGCTATGCCTTTGATAGAACCATAAAACTGAGTGGTGTTCAACAGCACTTTTTCAAGTTGTTTTTCCCTTTCTTTCCAAAGCTTTTCCATTTGCAACTTTTCGCGACCAATGGTTTCTTTCATGCTCACAAAACCTTCTACCACAGCCTCAATGTGTTGTCGGAATTCATTTCCAGTAAGGTAATCGTAAAGCATGTGCATTTTATCCCCTTTATTTTCCTGACTGGCCAGGGCCTGCGAAATTTGAATCAAACGCTCTCTCAATAGAAAGGCCAGCGCGCGTACTTCATTGAAACGGCAAATGTAAACACCGTCTTTCATACCAAAACTGCTCATGTCGCGGGGTAAGGCCTCGGTAACTATTACCGCCACATCGGCCTTTTGGTTGCGCATATCCAACTTCAATTTTTCAATCCATTCGTTAGTAAAGGCTTTGGTACGTTTACTCTCATAAATAATTTTTCCGCATTCAACCGCTTGCGCGTTAAGCACAATTTGCATGCAATCCGCACCTTTTACACCTTTAGATACCTCTTCCACCCGATCAAAAGGAAAACTGCCTCTCAGCAGTTCCTCAAGTGCCAATTCCTGAACCTCACCCTGCAATTGCATGCTGCCCTGTTCCATTTTTCGGCGCATGGTTTCGGCCAATTGCACCTGATCTTCAAGCTTTTTTTCAAGTTCCTTTATTTTTAGTTCAAACCGCTCGCCTTCCGTTTTTTTTGCTTTTTCTTCAATTTCTCTCTGACGTTCAAGCATTTGTTTTTCAAGCTCTAATTTTAAACGGCCTTCCCGTTCTTCAATTTCTCTTTGTTTTCGCATCAGCTCAAGCTCTTTGACTTCACTATCTCTTAACTTCTTAGATTTTTCAGTCAATTCAATGTTAAGCGATTCTAAACGTTGGTTCATTTCTTCAGCAGCTTTTTTACGGGCTTCTTCAAGAAGTTGTTCTTTGGCTAAACGCACCTTATCACTGATTAATTTTTCCTGATTTTCCGCCTGAAGCAGCAGGTCCTCCCGTTCTTTTGCCATTTTAGCCCTTTCGGCCTCCAAAGTTTGTTTATCGTCATTAAAACGTTTCAGGTAACGCGCTTTTATATCGTTTTCTATTTCTGCAGCGAGTGCATGCCCTATAGGAAATTCGTGTTTGCAATTCGGACATTTTATTGTTGAATTATTACTCATAAGAAAGCAGGTTTTGTGTAAATTTATGACTTAAAGTGCTTTTATTTGAATACTTTTTTAAACCAAACGGCACATGAAGGAAATTATCGTGGTAAGGCATGCCAAGAGTGATTGGGGCACTGAGGGCATACAGGACATTGACCGCTGCCTCAATGAAAGAGGTTATTCCGACGCCTACCGTTTGGCCAATTGGTTTTCGCAAAGAAAAAAACTTCCGGATCTTATCCTCACGAGCTCTGCCACCAGGGCCTTAAGCACAGCGTTTATTTTTGTCAGAGCCATGCATTTGCCCATTTCTAAGCTGATTCTCGAACCATCAATTTATGAAGCCGACACAGACGTTCTTTTAAATCTGATCAGGCAGCAGAACGAGGCTATTCATTCACTTATGATATTTGGCCACAATCCGGGTTTAACTGATTTGTGCAACGCATTGGGTTCAGAGTTTTACTTAGACAATTTACCAACCTGTGGCATGGTTTTTTTTCAATGTGATTGTAACAAGTGGAAAGACCTGAAAACAAACAGTGGAAAAATGAAAGAACATGTTTTCCCAAAGGAATTTAAGAATTAATACAGATAAACTGGTACTATGAAAAAAAAACAAGCGCCATTCATTAACCGTGAGATCAGCTGGCTCTCATTTAACGAAAGGGTATTGCAAGAAGCGGCGGATAAAACCACCCCTTTAATAGAACGCTTAAAATTTCTGGGCATCTTCAGCAACAACCGCGATGAGTTTTACCGTGTGCGTGTGGCTACCATTAAACGCCTTTCAAAACTGGGTAGAAAAGCCATACACATGTACGGTGATGATCCTTACGATTTGCTCATTAAACTTCAACGAAAAGTGATCGAGCAGCAGAATTTATTTGAAAGCATATATCAGGAGCTACTTTTAGAGTTGGCACAAAATGATGTGTTTATTGTGAACGAAAAACAACTCACGTCCACCCAGCGCATGTATGTTTCAGAATATTTTAACAATGAACTCGTGCCCAACTTATTTCCTATCATGATTGATGAAAGCAAGGCCTTTCCTTACATGAAGGATGAAGCCAGCTACCTTTATCTTAAACTGCAATCCCCTCAAAAAACGCAAAAATTCAGATACGCACTAATTGAAATCCCTACCGGCTCAGTTTCACGTTTTGTGGTTTTGCCAAAACACGGTAATAAAAACTACATCATTCTAGCCGACGATGTTATACGTTACAATACCGATCAGATTTTTGAAGTATTTGGTTACAAAACAGTGGAAGCCTACAATGTTAAACTTACACGTGATGCGGAGCTGGAAATTGACAATGACCTGAGCAAAAGCATGATTGAAAAAATTTCTAAAAGTGTAAAAGCCCGTAAACAAGGCTTGCCGGTACGTTTTGTTTACGATGCTGCCATGCCCGACGACATGCTAAAATACATCATGAGAAAACTGGGCATGTCGAAAAAGGACAATGCGATACCAGGGGGGCGTTACCACAACTTTAAAGATTTTATCCGCTTTCCTGAATTAAAAGACAGCAATCTGTTGTTTCACCACCCCATGCCATTACTTCACAAAGATTTAGATGGGCGTGCCTCTACCACCTTAAAAGCAATTAAAAACAAAGACATTCTCTTGCATTATCCTTATCATAGTTATAATCACATTATTGATTTGTTACGTGAAGCCTCCATTGATCCGGTGGTAACCAGCATAAAAATTACTTTGTACCGTTTAGCCAATTCGTCAAAAATTGCCAATTCCCTTATAAACGCCATTAAAAATGGTAAAAAAGTTACCGTGCTGGTAGAACTTCAGGCCCGCTTTGATGAGGAGAACAACATTTATTGGGCCAACAAATTACAGGAAGAAGGCGCACGGGTCATCTTTGGTGTTCCCGGTTTAAAAGTGCATTCCAAATTGTGTTTGATTACAACCACTGAAAGCGGAAAAGAATTTCATTACGGGCACATAGGCACCGGTAACTTCAACGAAAAAACATCCCGCATCTATACCGATTTTTCTTTACTCACCGCCAACAAAGAAATCACCGCTGATTTGGCTAAAATATTTGAATTCTACGAAAACAATTTTAAAGTACAAGCCTTTAAACATCTGGTAGTGGCACCCTTTTTTATGCGCGAACAATTCACGCAGCTGGTAAATAAAGAAATCAAAAATGCCAAAAGCGGCGTACCATCCGGCATCATTTTAAAAATGAATAGTTTGGTTGACAAGGGCATGATTGAAAAACTTTATGAAGCCAATAACGCCGGCGTAAAAATAAAACTCTTAATCCGCGGAGCCTGCTCATTGGTTACCGGCATGGAAGGTTGGAGTGAAAACATTGAAGCGTATAGTATCGTTGACAAATACCTGGAGCACGCCCGGGTATTTATTTTCCATAATGGCGGCGAAGAAAAAATCTTTATTTCTTCAGCCGATTGGATGAGTCGCAACTTGGATAATCGCAGCGAAGTAGCCGTGCCGATTTACAGTCCTGAAATTCGCAAACAACTCAAAGACATTATTGCCATACACCTTTCCGGTAATACCAAAACCCGCATTCTTGATGCCAAGCTTGAAAACCAATACAAAAAACAAAAACCCGGGGAGAAGAAGGTAAGGGTGCAGGACGAAGTGTACAATTATCTTAAGAAAGAAAAAGAGGCTAAACTAAAACCAAATAAACAAAAACAAACCTTGCAATCGTAATGGTATTCGCAGCAATAGATATAGGAAGTAATGCCATACGGCTTTTGTTTTGTAGGGTTTACATGGTAGATGGAAAGCCCCACTTTAACAAAGAAGAATTGATTCGTATGCCCATTCGTTTGGGGGAAGATGTGTTTTTGCAAGGAAAAATACCCGAACCAAAAATTGAACGTTTGGTGAGCGCCATGAGGGGGTTTTCGGAACTGATTAAAGCTTACGGCGTGGAAGCCTATAAGGCAGTGGCTACCAGCGCCATGCGCGATGCTGTAAACGGTGCAGAAATTATCGAACGTATTAAAAAAGAATTGAAGAGTTGCTCAATCCCAAACATGCGTATTTGTACATTGATGTGGGCGGCGGAAGCACCGAACTCACCTTGTATTTTAACAACAAAGTGATTGCTTCCCGTTCGTTCAACATCGGTACGGTAAGGATGTTGCTCGACAAGGTGAGCAAGGAAGAATGGGACGAATTAAAAGTGTGGCTCAAACTCAACACCACCGGCATTCATCCTTTGAGTGGCATTGGTTCGGGAGGCAACATCAACAAG
>JALOMJ010000064.1 GCA_025455485.1 Bacteroidia bacterium
GGACTTTCATCTGCTTTTTCTTCAATGGCAGAAGCAATATTTTCAACACCATAAGCCAGGCAATCATCAAACTGCTGCACAAAGGCGGCGTCTAATGTTTTGGTACTCACCCAACATGCAAACACAAAAGGGAGACCGGTTAGTTTTTGCCATTCTTCAGCCAGATCATATTCGTATCGAAATTGACCATTCAGGCTAAACGTTCTGTCGCCAATCACAACAATTGCATGGGTTCCGTGAACAGTAGTTTCAAATCCGGGAAGCGCTTCTTTGTAACGCACCGTTTTTTTCCAGAAAAATTGAAACAACACCCGCACCAAAGCATTTGAACTTTTGGATTGGTAATCCAAACTTACTTCCTGAATTTCATCAAACGGCACCTGAGAATAGAGTTTTACCGTATCCACTTTTCCTTTGGTGCCTATGCAAAACTGACTGACTATTTTGTAGTTTTTAAGTTCAGGCAACAGCGCCACCGGCACCAAGGCCAAATCTACCTGCCCGAATTTTAATTTCTGGGCACAAATGCTTGGAATATCCTCCTGAAGGTCGATTTTATTGAGTAAGGCGCTGCGTTTTAGTGCCCATTTGAATGGCAGGGTGTTGGTGTAATTAACGATTGAAACGCTGATTTTTTCTTGATTCACAGAACGTAAAATTAAGCAATAACGCTCAAACCAATTCATTATCTTTGACCTGTTTATGAGTGATAACAAATACCAATTGCGGGGTGTTTCCGCCGGAAAGGAAGATGTTCATGCAGCCATCGCAGGATTAAGCAAAGGTTTATTTCCAAAAGCATTCTGTAAGATAGTACCCGACCACTTGAGTGGAAGCGAAGACCACTGTTTAGTGATGCACGCCGACGGGGCAGGCACAAAATCTTCTTTGGCATACATGTATTGGAAAGAAACCGGCGATCTTAGCGTTTGGAAGGGAATAGCACAAGATGCGGTGATTATGAATGTAGACGATCTTATATGCGTTGGGGCCACTCAAAACATTTTACTTTCTTCAACCATTGGACGTAATAAGCGCCTGGTTCCCGGTGAGGTCATTACCGCCATTATTAATGGCACCGAAGAGGTACTTGCTAGTTTAAGAGAAAATGGAATAGGCATTTATTCCACAGGAGGAGAAACTGCCGATGTAGGGGATTTGGTGAGAACAATAATCGTGGACAGTACCGTAATCTGCCGCATGGAGCGAAAAAAGGTAATCTCAAATGATGCTATAAAAGCCGGTAACGTTATAGTAGGCCTGGCCAGTAGCGGAAAAGCCACTTATGAATCTGAATACAATGGCGGCATGGGCAGTAACGGCCTAACTTCAGCGCGCCACGATGTGTTTCATACATCTCTTGCTGCTAAATTTCCAGAAAGTTATGATCAGGGTGTGCCAGAGGCTTTAGTTTATTGCGGCAACATGAAGTTAACCGATAAATTAGGAGTAAGCTATACTCTGTCTAATGGGGAAGTTAAGAACGAGACCATTACAGCCGGCAAACTAGTACTTTCTCCTACCCGCACTTACGCGCCGGTGATTCAAAAAATCCTTATGGAAATTCACTCAGGTATTGATGGCATTGTACATTGCAGTGGTGGGGCTCAAACCAAAGTCTTACATTTTCTAAATGATAAACTTCACGTAATTAAGGACAATTTATTTGAACTTCCGCCTTTGTTTAAAATGATTCAGGAACAAAGTCAAACTGATTTTAAGGAAATGTATAAGGTCTTTAATATGGGTCATCGAATGGAAATCTATTGCGATGAAACCATTGCAGACAATGTAATTGCCATAAGCAAATCCTTTAACATTGATGCCAAAGTTATTGGCAGGGTAGAAGCTTCTGCTGATAAAAAAGTGACTATTCGTTCACCATTCGGTGAATTTGCATATCAATAGGCCAAACAATTTAGTCCATCATTCTCCGGATACACCAAATAAATTTTATTGTTTTTAAATAAGTTGCTGAACAAGGGCATGGCTCCTGCTTTCAAACTTAAGCTTTCGTTTTTTCTGCTTTCATACAAATACAACTCGCTGTTGTTTCTGTTCCAGCCATAATACACGGCGTGGTTTTGATCTGAATAAAAATTCACTTCCGAAAGCTCAAAAGGTAATTTGGTATCGAACAAACGGTTACCATTGAGGTTGTATGCAATCAATTCCTCCGGTTCGGCAATTACAAGATCCATGTTTCTGTTTTCATCAATCAAACCAAATGTATAAAAACGCACCGCATCTTGCGCATTTAAACTCAATATTTCTTTTTTATCGCTCAGGGAAATTTTGTGAAGAGTTCCTTCTTTTTCATCAACGTAAATAAGTTTACTGGTTTGTAAATTTTTAGAAATATCTACATACACTTCTCTGCATGGCACCAGGGTTCGGTTACTGAGTTGCAGGCGTAATTCGCCTTTACGACTGATGGCGTATATTTTCCCTTCACGGTCAATGGCCAAAAGGTAATCACTGGGCCCTATTTTAACATACTGAATGGGTAACTCCACCTCATGTTCAGTTTTAACCGGAATAAATTTTTCATTGCGAAGACCATAAATCGTATAGTTGTAAATTTTCTTATTCACGCAGGCAAACATCAAACGGTAATCCCGACTTTCATCATAATCAAACACACGCAATGCAGAGCTTATTTTCGTCGGTGTTTTAAATGGGTAGGCTTCTACATAATTTGAATTACGGTCAATTAAATGAATGTAGTTGTCGGTGCTGAAAAGCATCTGAAATTTATTGTTTTTAAACATATCCACTCTGTAAATCTTTGAGCGAATTTTTTCTTTAAGTGCTTTTTTCCAAAGTATTTTCCCCTTGCTGTTAATCAAGTAAAGCGTATTGGCATCGTCCTGAACAACCAGCTCCTGTTCACCACTCAGGTGATTTACGAATTCCTGAGGACTCATGCTGCATACGGTATCTAGTTTTAGGGTCCAAAGTAATTTTTCACCACCATCTTCAGCCTCATTTTCAGAGGCACATTGCCAGCGAAATTTGAAATGTGTGTCGATTGAAACCAGAGAAACGCAGGCGTGTTTCAGATTCTTAAAAGTTGCCGGAGCACTGTTTTTGGCGGCAGGATAAATACCGGTTATGGTTTGTGGAGAGGAAAAAGGACGGGTGTATATCAAAAGGTTAAACGCTTCAGGAAATTGCTCTGCGGCATAGGCCATTAATTCTGGATTTTTTTCCAGGGTATTACCGGTGTTAAGGGTTTGTGAAAGCAGCACAGCACTTTCGCGGCTTTCACAGAAATACAAATAACCGTCAAAAACGAAAGCATAAGCACAATTTGCATGACTAAAAGGCTCAAGCAGTTGAATAGCCTGAACAGAATTCTTAATACGGTATAATTTTTCATTACCAATTGATAGTATACTGTCGCTCATAAGCAGCAGGTGTTCATTCGCTTTTAAGGTATCGGATACAATACAAACCACATGGGGGTTCAAATTCCAGGCAGTGGTAAATTCACAAACAGAAGTAACGAGGTTATCATAAAAAGAGGATTGCACATCGTATAAGGCAGAATCGTTAATTGTTTCCCAGAACTTTTTTGTGGATGGAGATTGCCAATCATTTTTTGAAAACGTAGTGAAGGTCTGAAAACCAAAGGCTTTAAAGGATGTGCAATTGGCCGGAAGCATGTTTTGAAGCTCAGGCTGAGCCGGTTTTTGACTCAGCAGGATTTCAAAAAGCGGATTTTTTTCGGGATACAGAGAGCCATTGAGTACCAATTGAGATGGCAGAAGTTCTATTTGCCCCGAAGTAAACCCTGAATTTTGTAAGGCATTAAAACCGAAGGCAGCATCGCTTTGCTTTGTGTTCTGATGAGCAATGTAAATGTTTAAAGTTTCACTTTCTTCAAATTCAGAGGCGCTGGTTTTAAATGCAGCATCTTGATTCAGTTTGGCCATTTCAGAATCATAGGCCGCCACTATGCCTTGCCTGGAATTTGAAATGCACACGCCGCCTTCGTGAAAACGAATAAAGCAATGCCCCAGCGATTCAAGTTCAAAACTATACTGCTCAGTATCCAGCTTTTTTGTAATGAAAGTTTCAGAAAATGATGTTTGAAACAGATGTTCTTGCCCCAGCTCTTTCAAGTTAAAACTAATCAGCCAGAACTTTTTATCAGGATACATTGCAAAATGTATACCATTGTCGTTGAAGGTTTCTTCCAACACATCATTTTCTGTGGCCTTGGCACAAAACACACTTAGTGTTCTTAGAATGTCAGATAAAGGGGGTAAATCCGAAAATTTGTCAACAATCAAACTTCTGGTGTTTAAACGGTTATTTAGTTCAAACACATTGTGTGTGTATAAATACACCGAACAACCTGCCGGTAAGCGTTGAAGGGCACCTTCAGAGGGTTTTTTAATTTCTTTTAATTTAAAATACGCCCACACCCCTCCGGCCAAAGCCAAAACAACAAAGAGGGTGAAAAGCACATTTTTTAAGGACGGCATACCAAGCGAAACTAGGCAATATTCAGCCTTGAATGTTTTGTAAATAGAAGAGTTTTCAAAAATCGGGGTATTGAAAAACCTTTTAGAACTCAATTTCCAATTGCTCCGGTAATAGCCTGAAACTCATGCGGTGGTGGGGACTAGCGCCAAATTCGCGAATGGCAGCCCGATGCGAAAGGGTAGGATAGCCCATGTTTTGAGCCCAGCTATACTGAGGAAACGCTAAATCCAGAGTTTTCATGTAAGCATCTCGATAGGTTTTGGCCAAAATGCTGGCCGCGGCTATACTTAAAAACTTACCATCCCCTTTTATGATGCATTGGTGGGGGATGCCGTGATAGGGTTTAAATCGGTTACCGTCGATGAGCAAAAATTCCGGTTGTGGACGAAGTTGTTCTACTGCCCGGTGCATGGCCAAAAAAGAGGCGTTCAAAATGTTGATTTCATCAATTTCGGTGTGCGATACCTGAGCTACAGCGTAAGCCAGGGCCTTACTTTCAATTTCAGGGCGCAGTTCATTACGGTCTTTATCACTGAGTTTTTTGCTGTCGTTCAGCCACTTATTACGGTAATTTTTTGGTAAAATCACCGCTGCGGCAAATACCGGTCCGGCCAAACAACCCCTACCGGCCTCATCGCAACCGGCTTCTGTTAACTTTTTATTGTAATAGGGGCTTAACAATTTAGTTTAAACCTTCAAGGCATGCATTTATTGCATTAAAGTTAGGCAAATCGCTGGCCTTTTCCAACACTTCGGCATAACGCAGCACGCCTTCCTTGTCAATCACAAAGGCCGCGCGTTTACTTACGCCTTTCATACCCAGCACAAATTCAGGATAGAGGCAGCCATAGGCCTCGGACACGGTTTTGTTAAAGTCGCTCAACAAGTCAAAATTTAACTTCTGCTCTTCCTTAAATTTACCGAGAGTAAACAAGGAGTCAACCGAAATGCCAAATACCGTGGCATTCAAAGCATTGTAAGTGCTCAAAGTGTCTCTAACAGCACACAATTCGGCCGTACAGGTGCTGGTAAAGGCCAGTGGAAAAAATAATAGCACTACGTGCTTACCCTTTTGGGCACTGAGGCTGATTTCGGCTTTGGCCGTGTTGTGTAAGGTAAAATCGGGGGCTGTTTGGTTCAGGTTCAAACTCATATTAATTATTGTTAAGTTGATTTCAGAACAATAATAGGATGAAATGGTTTTGAAGGGAATGTATACTTTTACACAAAATATTAAATCTAAAATTAATTCATATGTCAAGTTTAGTTGGAAAAAAAGCCCCTTCATTCAAGGCCGGCGCAGTAGTTAACGGAGGAGAGATTGCTGAAAATTTCTCCCTCGATCAATACATTGGTAAAAAATATGTGGTGTTTTTCTTTTACCCAAAAGATTTCACCTTTGTTTGTCCTACCGAGTTACACGCTTTTCAGGAAAAATTAAAGGACTTTGAAAGTCGCAATGTGGCCGTTGTGGCCTGCAGCACCGATACCGAAGAAAGCCACTGGGGCTGGCTGCAAATGTCTAAAAAAGACGGGGGCATAAAAGGAGTTACTTATCCCATTGTTGCCGACACCACCAAAACCATTTCTTTGGCTTACGGCACCTTGTTTGGCGATTATGATGTGAATGAAGCCGGCGATTTAATCGCTACCGGCCCCATGATTGCTTTCCGCGGCTTGTACCTAATTGATAAAAACGGCATTGTTCGTCACCAGTTAATTAACGATCTTCCCCTGGGCCGAAACGTTGAAGAAACGCTTCGAATGGTGGATGCCCTTCAGTTTTTTGAAGAAAACGGCGAGGTTTGTCCTGCCAACTGGACCAAAGGCAGCGAAGGATTAAAAGACACACACGCTGGTGTTGCAGAATATTTGAGTAAACACTAAGCACAGCTATGATTACACTAGAAAGGGAAGGCTCAGCTTTCCCTTTTTTTATGCCCTAAAATCAAAAAATAACACCTTGGTGTGGTTTTTTCGCTGTATTAATCGTAATATATTTGAACATTAATTTTTAAAACCTAATTCCACCTATGAAAAACATGGCCAAACTATTGTCTTTTTGTTTCTTTTCCTGGATGGTAGTGTTTGCGAATGCTCAAACTTATAACCAGGTATCTGCCCGCACCAAAAAGATTTTAGACAGCACCTATACCGCTCTGATTAAAAAATACAAGGCGGTGGGCTTAAGTCTGGCCATTGTTGACAGCGGGAAAATTGTTTACAGTCAGGGTTTTGGGTTTGAAGACAGGGGAAATAAAATTAAAGCCAGCGATAAAACCATTTACCGCATTGGCTCTTGCACAAAATCTTTCACTTCACTCGCCATTTTGCAGTTGCAAGAGAAACAAAAGTTGAGCATTGAACATTCTGTAAAAAGGTATTTACCTGAGTTGAAAATAGAGAGTCGATTCGGGGACGACAATCAAATTTTTATTAAAGACATGATGTGTCATGTATCAGGATTGCCTTGTGACATTAGTAACGGTTTTTTCTGTGATGCGCCACCGGATATGAACTGGGTTATTAATGAACTCAACAAACAAACAACAATTTCGCCACGACGCTACAAACACGCTTATTCTAATGTAGCTTACGGCTTGCTGGGCGAGGTGATAGCCCGTTTAAGCCAAAGCAGCTACAGCCAATACATAAAGCAAAACATTTTTACACCCTTGCACATGACCTCAAGTTACATTGATGAAGACAGCAGTCTTTCCAAACAGTTCGCGCGGGCCTATGTTAACAATAAACTCATCAAAGAGCCCCTCATTCGCGATCAGGCAGCAGGGCTAATCCACAGCAATGTGTTGGATATGGCAAACTACATGCTCATGTTTTTAAACAAAGGAGAGTTCAACCATAAATACCTTTTAAGTCCGGATGGTATTGACGACATGATAAAAAATCAGATTTCCGGAATTACTTTGCCCGAAAGTGATGCCTGGGGCTATGGTTTGTATTCATCAGCTGCATTAATAAAAAAGGAAAAAGATAGTTCGGTGGTGAATATTGTACAACATGCCGGCGACACCTATGCTTTTCATGCCGACTTTGCTTTTATTCCTGAATTAAATCTCGGAGTGGTTGTGCTCACCAATTCCGACAAGGGGGTAAGGATTCGCAGTGCCTCTAAACTCTTAAAAACGTATCTCAAGCAAAGCAGGAACATACTACTCAACACCGGATTTGTTCCACCAAAAGACAGCATAAAACACCTTACAGAGAAACCGGCCTGTAAGCCTGAAGACATTAAAGGCGTGTACAATTTCACGTCTTTTTTAATTCCCGTAAAAAACACCAAGAAGATAAAGTTTAAACAGGGACCTGCAAAAGTGGTGTTAAATCAACGAAAAGATGATGCCACCAAATACAAGGTGAAGGCTATACTGCTCGGATGTATCCCAATCAAAATTAAAAATCAGGAATTTACTTTCGAAAAAAAAGAAAGCAGAGTGTATGCTAAAGTTGTCTTTACCGAAACAGGCAGGGAGGATTTTATTGGTATCAATGCCTTACCAAAGCCCATCCCCGAAACATGGAAAAAATCTTACGGCAAGTACAAACCTGTGAGCAAGGTATATGGATGCACCAATTGCCCGTATGCCAATACCGATGGTTTAAGCATGACTTTGAAAGAAAAAAACGGATTTGTTGTATTGGTACTGCAGGCCAAATCGGATGATCTTAAAGGCTCAAGTTATCTTGAGGTGCTTAGCGAAAAGGTGTGTGTTACCGGCGGAATCGGCAGGAACACAGGAGAAACTGTAAAACTTCTTGAGAACGGAAACGTGTATTACAGTGGGTTTGAATTTGCCAAAGCGGATTAACCCCCTGCTTTTTTAGCCTTGTAGCCTTCTTTAAGCAGCAGCTCAACTACCTTATCGCGTTTATCTCCCTGAATGAGGATGTTCCCATCTTTGGTATTTCCCCCTACACCACACTTTTGTTTTAGCAGTTTGGCTAAGGCTTCCAGATCTTCTGTTTTGCCAATAAAACCTGTAATCCGACTCAAAAGCTTTCCACCCCCAAGACGATCGAGGTAAACTTTTAAGTTTTGCAATTTGTTTTCCGGGGTGATTTGCGTTTCGTCCGGCTCTTCCTTGTAGTTGAAATCAGGATTTGTAGAATACACAACATCTACACGTTTATTTTTTTTGGTGCTCATTGTTTTTGAGGCATGTGCACATGAATGATTAAGCACAGTGCTTTTCAAAATTAGTGAAAAGAACGTGCTCTTGAAAGAGCACCTTACATTTAAAATAGAACACAGCATAAAGGGATACCGGAGAAATCTGCAAAACGCAGCGCAAAATCGTTCAGGCAATCTCACAATTCTTTACATTTATACCAAATCCATTTGTATGATTACCTACAATTTTTACCAAAAAAATCCTGCTTCGCATTATGTTTATATCGATTTACTTATTGACGGGATTAATAACGATTTTATCGATTTACAATTGCCGGCATGGCGACCCGGCCGATATGAGCTGGGTAATTTTGCTAAAAACATAAAACGGTTGGATGCTTTTAACGAGAAAGAGGAAATACTCTCTTACTCTAAACTGAGTAAAGACCTGTGGCGAATTGAGACGAATAACTGCAAACAGTTAAAAGTTACTTACAGCTATTATGCAGCTGAGCTTACAGCAGGGTCGTGCTTTGCCGATACCAATCAAATTTACATAAACCCTGTTCACTGTTGTTTGTATGTTCCTGAGAGGATGCAGGAAGAACACCGCGTTCACATCATCGTGCCCGAACAGTATAAAATGGTTAGTTCACTCCCGAAGGAAAACAACATGCTCATCGCCACGTCTTTTGATGAGTTGGCCGATTCTCCTTTCATCGCCGGAACGCAGATTCAATCCGATTCGTTCATCGTTAACAACATCACATTTTATTTGCACTTCAACGGTGTGTGCAAACCCGGTTTTGATAAAATTAAAAACGATTTTTCGGCATTTATTAAAACCTCAATAGCGTTTTGGGGAGATTTTCCTTATCCTGACTATCATTTTATTTTTCAGATAACACCTTACAAGTATTATCATGGCGTTGAGCATAAACGCAACACGGTAATTGCCATTGGCCCGGGATACGAACTAAATTCTGGCGCAACATACGAAGATGTATTAGGCGTGAGTTGTCATGAATTGTTTCATGTTTGGAACATCAAAACCATTCGTCCAAAAGAAATGCTGCCGTATGATTTTACAAAAGAGAATTATGCCCGCACCGGATACGTTTACGAGGGATTTACAACATACTATGGCGATAAATTGTTATTGAGTAGTGGGGTATTTACTGATGAACAATACTTTAAAACACTCGAAGAGCGCCTGATAAAACATTTTCACAATTATGGTCGTTACAATTTAAGTGTTGCGCACAGCAGCTGGGAGACCTGGCTGGATGGTTATGTGCCCGGTGCGCCATACCGAAAGACAAACATTTACGACGAAGGCTGTTTAATTGCCTTTATGCTTGATGTAAAAATTTTGCAAGCCACCGGAAACAAAAAAAGCTTACGCGACGTGTGTGTTTTGCTTTATGAGCGATTTGCGAAAAAAAACATCGGCTACACCGAACAAAACATTCCTGATTTAGTGAAGGAGGTGTCGGGGCAAGATTTCACCGTATTTTTTAGAGATTACGTTTACGGGACAAGTGACTTTGAATCGCCTTTACAGGAGTGTTTTGATTATTTGGGCCTGGAGTTAGTGAAAAGTGATTCCCTTTTAGCGTCAGAAAATCTGTATGGTTTCAAAACAAGCGACAACGGTTTTTTCAGCAAAGTGACTCTTGTAGCACCCTATTCTCCGGCATGGAAAGCAGGTTTGTTTGCCGGTGATGAGGTGATGGCCGTGAATGGCATGGTTTTAAAAAATAACCTCAACAATTGGTTGAACTATTTTTCCGACAAAGAAGAATTTGATCTTCTTGTAAACTCAGGAGAAACAATCAAAAACCTTACATTAAGCAAGGATAAAAAGGGAAATACCTATTTTTTTGCCCCAAAACTCTCAAAATCGCCTTCAAAAGGCAACGCGTCTTTTGGGTTTTGGAAACAAGGGTAAACCTTACAGGCAATTACCTGTTTAAAACTCCAGATTAACTTTGGCTTGACAAACTGGAATGAGGGTGTATTTTAATCAAATTAATAACCCCTAAAAACCAAACATTATGGAAGAAACAAGCCAGACTCCTGATTTTGTCTTTGAAATACAACACCAGGAGCAGTATTCCAGAGGACAATTATTATTACGCAGCTTTTTCGGTTGGCTTTATATTGCCATTCCGCACGCTTTTGTGCTTTTTTTTATGCAAATCGCTGCCGGTATCTTGCAATTTTTGGCCTGGTGGATTGTATTGTTTACTGCGCAATACCCCAAATCGTTTTTTGATTTTCAAATGGCTATTCAACGATGGGGGGCAAGGGTTAACGCAAGTTTATTTAATTTAATTGATAATTATCCAGCCTTCGGATTAAATGCCGAGGATCCTAATGTCACCTTAACCTTGGTCTACCCCCAAACCCTTAGCCGAGGAATACTATTGCTCCGTACTTTTTTGGGTATTTTTTATGTTTTGATTCCTCATGGATTCATATTGTTTTTTAGAATGTTTCTGGTTTATATTTATATGTTTTTCGGCTGGTGGATTGTTTTATTCACCGGAAAGTATCCAAAAGGCATGCACGAGTTTATTGTCGATACCCTGCGTTGGTCAACCCGGGTGGGATTGTACATGTTGTTCCTTACCGATAAATACCCGTCTTTTTCCGGTAAGTAATTTATAGGGTTATATTACCGAAAACAAGAGCAAAACACCGCTCTTGTTTTTTTATGAAACAGATTCTGAATTTTTTTTACTTTTAAAAGCCCTTTGGCAACAACTATGGAAAACACCAATTTAGCGTTTCAAACAACCGATCAGGCAACACCTGAACGCCCCGAGTTTTTAAAGATTATTTGCATTCTGTCCTTCATTGCTTCAGGCTTAATGCTTTTGGTTTACAGTTTGGGCGCCATGGTGCTAGGGCTAAGTCAGGAAACTATCGAAGAACTTTGGCCACAAATGACGGCATCTTATCCCCAGTTTGAAACAGTGGATGGTGTAGAGTTTTTTAATCAAGTGGGCATGATGAGTGTGTATAGCCTGATTGCAAATGTGTTTTCATTGGTGGGTGTAATTATGATGTGGCGTCTGGAGAAAATGGGATTTTACATATACCTCCTCGCTGAATTAACCATCAATTTTTTCAGTTTAAATATTGCTACCGGTGAGGAAGGTCCTCAATACGGCAGTTTAATTTTCTCAATTCTTATTGATTTGGTGTTTATTGTGATGTATTACATGAATCTGAAGCACATGAAGGGAAAGTAATCAAAAACCTAATGCAATTTTTCTTATTGCAAGGGAAAAAATTCTGTTTCAATAGGCAAAATCACAGGTATTCATTTTACATTAAACTCCAAATTGTTTTAGGTGATAGTCGGTGTGTTTATAAGTA
>JALOMJ010000179.1 GCA_025455485.1 Bacteroidia bacterium
AAAATCAATACACGCGCAAGAAGTGCAAAATTAAGAGCAGCAGAAAAAATTTAAAATAGAAACAAAACAAACTACTAGTCACCGGAAATTTGGCGAATAAGTTCAGAGATATACCAACAAAAACAGAAACATTAGGGCAAGCTAAACCGCTTGTCGGGGAAACCATCACCGCTAAACAAGGACAAAAACAAAAGATAAAGCACAAAGGGGTTCTTGCAAAAGGTCTTTCTTCTGTATTCAGCGGCACATTTCTTACCAATCAAAAAACCCTGAGAAACATGCCTTTTTTAATGTTTCTGGCCTGGATTGCTTTGATGTATATCGCCAACGGGTATTATGCTGATGATAAAATCAGAGAGGTGAACAAATTAACCAACCATTTAAAGGAACTGAGGACAGAATACATTTTTACCAAAAGCGAACTCATGTTTGCCAGTAAACAAAGTGAAGTAGCCAAATCGGCAGAAAAATTAGGATTAAAAGAACCGGTAACCCCACCCATTATTATTGAAACGGATAGCGCTGAACTCTACGGAGGCAGATAAAACCATGGAGAATAAAAAAAACATATTGGCCCGCACCTATTTTGCTTATATGTTGCTTTGTGTATTTGCGCTTTCCATAGTATACCGTATTGTTATTATTCAATTTTATGAGGGCGATGTGTGGAGGGCAAAAGCCCAGGCTTCTACAATAAAGCTGGTGGAGATGGATGCGCTGAGAGGCAATATTTTTGATGCCAATGGGGCGTTACTGGCTACCTCTCTCCCGTATTATGAAGTGGCGATTGATATCAATACACCGGGCATTACAGATAAAGTGTTTAAAAGCAATCGCGATTCCCTGGCATATCTATTGAGCAGGTTGTTTGAAGACAAGTCGGAACGCGAATACCTTTCACTGCTCAACAAAGCCAGAAAAACCAAAGACCGGTATGTGGTTTTAAAACGCAATGTAAGTTATAAGGAACTGCAAACCTTAAAAACATTTCCGATTTTAAGAAAAGGAAAACGCGGAGGTTTGGTAACACTTCAAACGAATCGCCGGGAACGCCCGTTTCAAGGACTGGCAGGAAGAACTATCGGTATGGCTCGTAAGGGCATTAAGCCGGTTGGCTTGGAAGGAGCCTTCGATTCAGTACTCAGTGGTGTTAGCGGAAGGCGTTTGATGCAAAAAATAGCCGGCGATGTTTGGCGACCCATTAATGATGAGAATGAGGTTGAACCAAAAGATGGCAGTGATTTGTACACTACCATCGACATCAATCTTCAGGATGTGGCATCGAGTGCCCTGCTTAGAACCCTGGTGCAAAATAATGCATCGCATGGTTGCGCCATTTTAATGGAAGTTAAAACAGGTGAAATAAAAGCCATTGCCAATTTATCAAGACAAGATTCATCTGTATACACTGAAAGTTTTAATTACGCCATTGGTTATCCCTCAGAACCCGGATCAACATTTAAACTTGCTTCCATGCTTGCTCTGATTGATGAATATGGGGTTAGTTTAGATGAGAAAGTGGATGTGGGCAATGGTGAATGCAGGTATTTTGATAAGGTGGTGCGTGATGCACACGCTCCGGAAACATCCGTGTTGAGTGTTCAACGAATTTTTGAAACATCCTCGAATGTTGGCGTAAGCAAACTCATAACAAAATATTATTCTAAAAATCCTCAGCAATTCGTTGATAAGTTAAATTCTTTTCGTCTTAATCAACAGCTTGGTCTTGCCATTCCTGGAGAAGGCATACCACGCATTCCTCAAACACGAACTAAGTATTGGTCGGGGGTAACCCTGCCACAATTAAGTTATGGATACGAAAGCTTGATAACACCGCTACAAACCTTAACGCTGTATAATGCCGTGGCGAACAATGGTAAAATGGTAAAGCCAAGGTTTGTAAAAGCCATTTCCAGAAATGGGAGAGTTATCAAAACCTATGGCACGGAAGTTTTATCTGAAAAAATTGTGAAAGATCAAACCATAGTAAAAGCAAAATTGCTGTTAGAGGGTGTTGTAGAAAACGGTTCAGGAAAAAATCTTAACATAAGTGCTTTTAAGGTAGGAGGAAAAACAGGCACAGCGGTAATTGCGAAACAGGGCCGTTTTGGAAAAGGTAAAACGGCTTATGGCGAAGCAGGGAATAGAATTTATCAGGCTTCCTTTGTTGGGTATTTTCCCGCAGACCATCCGCTTTATTCATGCATTGTGGTAATTAATTCTCCTAGCAACGGGGTGTATTACGGCGCTGCGGTTGCCGGTCCGGTATTTAAAGAAATAGCTGAGAAAGTTTACAGCGGCAGTTTAAATTGCATTGAGCCTGTAAACACTAAAAAATCAATAATTACGCAGTTTCCCTTAATTGGTCGTGTTCAAAAAGAAGAATTGCAATACGTGAGTTCTTATTTTGGAATTGTTCCTTCTGCGCTTCAGCAAAAATCCACGGATGGTGAAAATGCAATAAATGAAAGCCCATTTCTGCAAGATACAGATAGGATAACAGCACAATTGAAAAGAGGATTGATGCCGGACCTCATGGGATTATCAGCTAAAGATGCCCTTTACATATTGGAAAATAATGGTGTTGAGGTTAAACTGACGGGTATGGGCATAGTAAAAAAACAAAGCATACAGGCCGGACAAAAGTTTGAAAAAGGAAACAGCATCACACTCACATTAGGATAAAACAATAAATATGAAGCTCCTGAGCGATTTGTTATATAAGGTTAGGTTGGAGGAAGTTATTGGCTCTACGCACATGGCCATTTCTTCAGTGGCCTTTGATTCGCGTAGGGTGAAAAAGGACACCTTGTTTGCTGCTACTACCGGAACACAAAACGATGGACACGATTTTATTCAAAATGCCATAGACGCCGGCGCTGTTGCCATCTTATGTGAACGTTTGCCTGAGCATAGAAATGAAAATGTGACGTACATTAAAGTGAGCGATTCGAGTCAGGCTTTAGGTTTTATTGCTTGCAATTTTTATGACAACCCTTCTGAAAAATTATTTTTAATTGGCGTTACCGGCACCAATGGAAAAACCACTACGGTATCTTTGCTTTACAGTCTGTTTAAATTGTTGGGCTATTCCGTTGGGTTGCTTTCAACTGTTCAAAACAAAATCAATCAAACCGTAATTCCTTCTACTCATACCACGCCGGATGCTTTATCCTTAAATGAATTACTGAACACCATGGTTCAACAAGGCTGCGAGTATGCGTTTATGGAGGTGAGTTCGCATGCTGTTGTACAAAATAGAATTGCCGGACTTCAATTTTCAGGTGCGGTCTTTACCAACATTACACACGATCATCTTGATTATCATAAAACCTTTGATGAGTACATCAAGGCCAAAAAGAAATTCTTTGATCAATTACCCGGCGATGCCTTTGCTCTTGTGAACAAAGATGACAAAAACGGCATGGTGATGTTGCAAAATACTAAAGCCAAAAAGTACACGTATGGTTTAAAAACGGTAGCGGATTACAAATGTAAAATTGTAGAAAATCACTTGAATGGATTGCTGCTTCAAATCAATAATCTGGAGGTTTGGGTGAAGCTTATTGGCACATTTAATGCATACAATGTTTTGGCGGTATTTGCCACCGCTCATCTTTTAAAGCAGGATAGCACAAGCATACTTACCTCACTGAGTAATTTAAATTCAGTAGAAGGGCGCTTTCAGTATATCAAATCTCCATCGGGTGTAATTGGCATTGTGGATTATGCACACACCCCGGATGCATTAAAAAATGTGCTGGAAACCATTAAAGAAATTCGTACAGGAAATGAACAGGTTATTACTTTAATTGGGTGTGGGGGAGATCGCGATTCAGCTAAACGGCCGGTTATGGCTGCAATTGCCTGTGAGCTTAGCAATAAAGTTATTCTTACGTCGGATAATCCAAGAAGTGAAGATCCTGAGGAGATTCTGAATCAAATGCAAAAGGGCATTTCACCGTCTGATCAGAAAAAAAC
>JALOMJ010000180.1 GCA_025455485.1 Bacteroidia bacterium
GACGTTATTATTGATAGGACTCCCATTACTGGCTTCGTTGTTGTTGTTTGCAACCAAAACACCGGCTGCGCGAAATCTGGCCATGATTTTTTCATTGGCTGAATTTGTCATTGCTTTGGGGGCCTGGTATGTTTTTAGTACCAATCCCGGTTCTTCACTTTTGCAGGTGGACCTTACCTGGGTAGAATCGCTGAATATTCACGTGAATCTCTCTATTTCCGCACTCTCCTTATTAATGGTTTTGCTGAGTTGTTTTTTAGTTCCGCTAATTATTCTAAGTTCATTTCAATCCGAATACGAAAGCGCCAATTCCTTTTACGCACTCATTTTAATGATGCAAATGGCCTTGGTTGGTGTGTTTATGGCAAACGACGGGTTTTTGTTTTACGTGTTCTGGGAGCTGGCACTTATCCCCATTTATTTTATCTGTCTCTTGTGGGGTGGAGAAAACAGGGGCAAAATCACCCAGGGGCAAAATCACCTTTAAGTTTTTTGTGTACACCTTATTCGGTTCTTTGTTTATGTTGATCGGATT
Source organism: Bacteroidia bacterium (assembly GCA_025455485.1). Taxonomy (GTDB): domain Bacteria; phylum Bacteroidota; class Bacteroidia; order B-17B0; family Aurantibacillaceae; genus Aurantibacillus. Next base: position 536 of record JALOMJ010000180.1, read on the forward strand.
GATTTATCTGTACAACCACACCAACGTTGAAGGCCTTAAATCATGGTACATCAATGACCTTTACGATGCCGGAAGAAGTTTAACCGACACACAACAGAGTGCGGTGTTCTGGTTAATTTTTATTGCTTTTGCCATCAAAATGCCGGTGTTTCCTTTTCACACCTGGCAGCCGGATACCTACGTTAACGCGCCGACACAGGGCACCATGCTGCTTTCGGGCATTATGCTGAAAATGGCCACATTTGGAGCCATCAAATGGTTATTGCCTTTGGTTCCGCTTGGCGTTCAAGAGTGGGGCAATACAGCCATGGTCCTTTCCGTAATCGGAATTGTTTACGCTTCTCTGATAGCGATGGCGCAAAAGGACTTCAAACGTTTGATTGCGTATTCTTCTATTGCTCACGTGGGTTTGATTTCGGCAGGCATTTTAAGTGCTAACCAGCAAGGCATACAAGGGGCCATCATGCAAATGCTGGCGCATGGCGTAAATGTGGTGGGTTTGTTTTTAATCGCCGACATTATTTTCCGTCATACCGGCACCCGTGAAATGAGCAAATTGGGTGGTATTCGCAGCATGAACGGCAACTTCTCGGTTTTATTTTTAATTGTTTTGCTTGGCTCGGTAGCCCTTCCTCTTACGAATGGTTTTGTTGGGGAATTTTTATTGATCAACGGCGTCTACCAATACAGCGCTTTGATCGCCACCTTTGCTGGTTTAACAGTTATTTTAGGAGCCGTTTACATGTTAAGGGCCTACCAAACCATGATGTTGGGGGAGAGAAGGGATTCCAATATTGCTTTTGGTTCGCTTCATAAATCGGATAAAGTGGCACTGATGATCATTGCTTTGGTGGTGATTGTATTCGGTGTTTATCCGGGTCCACTGAATGCGATTGCAGAACAGGCCACCAAAGAAATTTTAATGCTGCTGAATTAATTTGTTTAAGAAGGAATTATGAAAGGATTACTGATACTGAGTGCACTGGGAATGCTGGCCATGTTGGCCCAGATTTTCCAGCTTAAAAAACTGCTTCTGCCAATGGTGTTGCTGGGAATTGTCGCTGCGTTTGTGAGCAATGCCATGGAATGGCAACACCCCTTCAGCTTTGAGTACTTTGATAACATGATCAGTTTTGATAAACCGGCTTTGGCTTTTTCAGGGGTGATTCTGCTCACAGCCTTTCTTTGGTTTATTGTTGCTCACGACTATTTTAAAACAGGTACGCACATGGTTGACCATTATGTATTGGTTCTTTTTGCATTGGTTGGTGCGCTTATGTTGTGTTCGTTTAAAAACATGACGACTTTGTTTTTGGGAGTTGAAATTTTGAGTATCCCCATGTACGTTCTGGCAGCCAGCAAAAAGCAGGATGTGCGAAGCAACGAGGCCGGCTTTAAGTATTTAATTATGGGCTCATTTGCTTCAGGCTTTTTATTATTTGGTATCGCACTGATTTATGGAGCCAGCGGCACCTTTGATTTGGCCGGCATCAGCACTTACATTCACAACAACATTAACGATCTTCCTCTGTTTTTTTACTTGGGCATCCTTTTTATTTTGGTGGCCATGAGTTTTAAAGTTTCTGCTGCCCCTTTTCATTTTTGGGCTCCCGATGTTTATGAAGGTTCACCAACTTTGATTACTGCTTTAATGAGCACTGTTGTAAAAACAGCAGCTTTTGCAGCCTTTATGCGTTTGTATTTGATGGGCTTTGCCGAAATTTCTCAATTCTGGGCCGTTCTGCTTTCCATTATCATTGCGCTTTCTTTAATCATAGCCAACCTCAGTGCGGCCATGCAAAGTTCGGTAAAACGTATGTTGGCGTATTCCAGCATTTCTCATGCCGGTTTTATGTTGATGGTGGTGCTGGCGAACCAACGTAGCAACATTTCCATCGACGCACTTCTTTATTATTCGCTTGCTTATTCGGTTGGCAGCATAGGTGCTTTTGCTATCCTTTATCAAGTTGGGAAAAGCGGAAGTGAAAGCTTTGATGTGTTTAATGGCCTTGGTAAACGCAGCCCATTTCTGGCTTTTTGTATGGCTGTGGCCATGCTTTCTTTGGCGGGCATTCCTATAACAGCCGGCTTTTTTGCAAAATACTTTGTGTTCACCACCATGATCGGCACTTCTTACAAATGGTTGTTAATTCTTGCCGTGATCACTTCAGCCATTGGCGCTTACTACTACCTGAAGGTGATTATTGCCATGTATTTCTCTACTGCTTCAAGCAAAGAAGAAATGCAGGTGGAGGGCTCACACAAATTGGTGATTGCGGTAAGTGTTGTACTTACCCTTGCACTTGGCTTGGTTCCGGGACTGGTGGCTGAGGTGTTTAAGTTCTAAGCGTTAATAGGTTTCTTAAGCCTAATTTTTTGTCTTTAAACTTTCAGCCTATCAATGATCATAGGCCTCTTTCACAAACTTTTCCATGCCGGGTTCTAATTCATTGATAAAACCCAAACCAATGGATATAAAAATGGTTTCGGTGAGTTTGTGTGGCATGGTATCGAGTTTAAACGTTTTTGGGTCGAGAGAAAAACCAAAACTGACCTTGTAGTTGTTGTAATTGCTTACGGTTTGGCCGTAGTTCAAATGACTGTTCTCGGTGGTGAAAATAGAGAGTTCAATGGGTTGAGCTTCCCAGACTTCATTCATGTATACCTGAGCATTTAAGGCATAGGTTTTAGCATTGCTGTTGCTAAGCATGGGAAATTCCTCTTTACGCAAGATAGCCTTCAAGTAAAGGTATTTCCCTTTCAGGTCATCGAGCCAGGTATCCATACTGTCCACTCCGGTTCTTAAGGCGGTGAAATCTAATTTTAAATAGAACGCGTTTTTGGCTTCGTCGTAAAACAGGTAGGAGGCGCTTCTGGAAGAGGAACACTCGGTGTTGTTTAAACAGGTTCTAACGCCGGCCACAGAGGAAATGATGCTCTGGGTTTGAGAGAAGGCCCCAAAAGGCAGAAGGGCAAGTATGTATAGCCACCTCACAGGCGCTTGAATAAATCTTTGATGTAATCCAGTGTCGCAATTTCTTTGTAATTGTCGCCAAAGGCATGATGCCACATAAAGGGTAAATTGTAACTCACGGTGGCCATTTTAGTCAAGGTATCCTCGTCCCACTCTTTGCTTAAATGCTGAGGCAATTCCAGTTGGTGCTTTTTCAGCATGCGTTTAAACTCTCCCACCCCTTCAGGATAAATATCCTCAAGGTGCTGAAAAATCACACAATTAGCGTAACAATGGCGTGTGCCGTGTATTTTAGAAAGTCCGTAACTCAGGGCATGACAAACCCCCACTTCACTGTAAGTTAAACTTAAGCCTCCCATTAAGGAAGCCACCATCAATTTATCGTTGTTTTCTTCGGTTTGTCCGGCCCCATCGTTTAAATACACTTCTCTGCAAAGGTGAAGGGCCTGATCGCCATAGGCCAAACTAAAGGCGTTGTTACGTATGCCGTTGTGCGATTCAATGCAATGGATGTAAGTGTCCATACCGGTGTAAAACCACCAATCGGTGGGTACGCTGGCAATCAATTCCGGATCAAGAATTACCTGATTAAAAACGGTCCAGTCGCATTTTAATCCCAGTTTTTTTTCAGGCCCGGTCAATACCGCCGTCATAGATACTTCGGCCCCGGTTCCGCTGATGGTGGGCACACCCAAATGGTACACGCCCGGTTTTTTCACCAGGTTTAAACCTTGATATAGGGTAGAAGAGCCTTCGTTGGTTAACATTAATGACAGAGCTTTGGCAATATCCATGATGCTTCCGCCGCCAATGCCGTGTATCAATTTGTTCGGTTGTGGGCTCGTGGGGATCTACATCAATAAAATATACCAAATCTTCCGCTTTGTTTTGCAGTTGATTGCTTAGGGGCTTGCCTTTGAAATATTGATCCACCACATACACAAAATAACGGTTGTTTAACTCACGGATGGGTTCAACGGTTTCGGATAGTTGAGCAAATGCCCCGCGG
>JALOMJ010000181.1 GCA_025455485.1 Bacteroidia bacterium
TCCCTTGAGGTAGTTGGAAGCAACGGTGCCACCCTGATAATTCAACAGCTGAGGGTAAAAACTGCTGTTCATCAGAAAATTTATAAATATGCCCGTAAAGGCAGAAATAAAATACAATGTTAAGTTAGTCCGGGTACGCAAGAGCCTGCTGCTGTAAACCATTAAAATCAGTAAAAGTAGAGCACTTAACAAGGCGAGTGGTAATTTAAAAATTGGAAAAAACCACAGATTCATAAGCACTACAAGTGCCAGCATAACCATACAGAGGATAAATTGTACGTTATTTAATTTCTGATATTTTTCAGCGGAAGCCGTTTCAAGCTGAGAGAGCCATGCTGCAGTAAAAATGGCCGCGAAGGGATACAACACAAAAACATAATGCGGTAATTTATACTGCGAAAGCGATAGGGCCATAAAGGGCAAAATAAATCCACCCAAGCTCATAAATTCGGTCGTTTGTGAGTGAAAGCCCGAACGGATGAGTTCTCCGATTCGGTTAAAAAAAGCGATAATGGCCGGTAAAAACCAGGGAATAAAACTCCAGATAAAGGTGTGCGTAAAAAACAACACGGTGGAATCGTCTTTCCACACATTTTCTCCGGTAATGCGCCCGAAACTTTGTTCCCAAAAAAAGAACCTTAATCCGGAAACGCCTTGCCTACCATTGACTACTTTCTCAGGATGTAAATCAAACTGTTCATACAAGCCTATGCACATGGGAATTAGCCAAATTGCTGTAATGAGGATACCGGCCAGCCATTGCCATTTAAAAATACTTTTCCAATCTCTTCTCACGAGTAGATGAGTTCCAATGGCCATCACCGGAACCACCAGTCCCAATGGCCCTTTCTCAAGCATGCCCAGTGCTATTCCTGTAAAACCTCCCAGCACATATAGAAATTTACCGTTTTGTAAAAACGCTGCGAGTTGCCAGGATGAAAAAATAATGCAAGCAGTAAGGATGGTGTCTGTTCTTACATCATGGTTCATCAAAAAAAAGGCCTGCGAGGTATAAATAATCAAGGCAGCGTTTATACCGGTTTTTTTATCATAAAACAATTTTGCCAAAGCATAGGTTGAATAAACACCCAGCAGTGTGAATAAAAAAGACGGCAAACGGTACACCCAAACGTTCACACCAAATAGTTTAAAAAAAAGAGCACCCAACCAAAAAATAAGGGGTGGTTTATCGAGGTAATCTTTTTGGTGATGCATCACGTGTAGGTAATCACCGCTGTTTATCATTTCAAGACTGATGGAGGCGTATTGTGTTGCATCCACATCCATAAGGGGTACAAAAAACAAGCCGATTAGATAGACCAGGGTAGCTAAACCAAAAAGTAGTCGGTAAGGATGTTGTAAAATAAATTGTTTTAACATTTGGGAGTAAATATACTTTTAAAAAGTGTACTGATTCTGTTGACTAGCCTTCAAAACATCAGCTTGTAATTAATGCGCTTGCCTCAAGCAAGGCAATGGTGTAAAAAAAATCTTCTTATTTGGTGCCACATTGCTTATGCAGACGCTTTATTTTTTGTTTGCCTTCGTGCGTATAAATAAGGTAATAAATGCCTTCGGCCAATTCCTGAAGCGATACCTGCAATTCATTTGAATCAACCTTCAAGGTTTTTATGAGTTTGAGGTCATTGCTGTAAATGGCCACACCTTCTTTAAGACTGTGGACTGGTGACATACTAAAAACACCATCACAGGACGGATTCGGAAACACAAGCGGCTCTTCGGCACCTGGCAAACAGGAGACTGAAATCAAGCGTTGGTACCTGAAGGTGTCATCCAAATCAATTTGTTTTAAACGGTAATAACTAAGCCCTTCGGAAGAAGTGGTATCTAAAAACTCGTATTCAATAATTATCTGCGAATTCTTCTTACCCTCTCTGCTACCAATGATTGTAAACGTGATACCATCAGTGCTCTTTTCGATTTCAAACCGTTTATTGTTTTTTTCAGAGGCAGTGCGCCAATAGAGGCGGTTCTGCCCATTGTTGCATTCACCAAAAAATTCAAGCAGATCAATTGGCAAGGTACTGAAGGAATAAATCGTCATCCTGAGGTGATCCACTCTTGCGGTACCATTTTGCACACTGGCACTAAACACCGCGCCAAAATTGTTTGCATTCACTTCTGCCTCTGTCCAGGTGGTACCCCACAAATCGGCAGCGCCTCCATACGTAGTATAGGTGTCTGTTGTGGTCCAGGCAGACGTTGTTTGCGCGTAATTGTTGCCTGTTATTACACCGCCTTTGAGCAAACGTACAGATTGATCGCATTCTCTCAACCTTTGTAAATGTATGCAGCTGGCCAATTGCCGATTTGCCGTGCCTGCAAAGGTATAGGTTGGAGCCTCAGTACCGGATGTAGCTGTGGCCTTATTGGCAATTTGAAAGGATCCTCCAGATCCGGTAAATCCTGAATTCGCACTATAGGTATCAATAACTTCTGTAAAACCGGAATTGATAAGGTAGGTGTTAGTACCATTGACAGCTGAAGCCGGCGTGGTATTATTTCCACAATACACCCCTGAAATACTCATACCACCCTGAAAAGTAGCAAGTGCCGGACTAAGCGTTATTGGGTTTGTGGCATTGTTTGAAGCTATGCCCGTGAAAGCAGATACAGGAATCACCTGATCCACGTATTGAAACACTGCACTGGAAACGGCCTCCCAGTTTTGATCGAGAGTAGCTGCGTTGAATGTTAGTGAAAATGCGGTGCTGGTTGCGGAAGCAATACCCGTTTCCATCAATCGCCACCATTCAATTTTACCGGTAAATCCGGCTGCCGTGCCTACTGTAATTTCAGTGATTTGCGTCATTGACTGGCCGCCATACGTAATGGCAGTAACATCCCGGGCCCCTACCCCATTCTCCATAAAAACCCCTACAATTAAACAGCGGGCTAAACCTGCTGAAATTGCCTTGGTAAGACCATTGGTCCAGTTATTTAATACCGCAACAGCAGTAGGACTATTTGTGCTTCGTTCTACCTCCAGCTGTATGCCGGAAATAGAAGAAGGAATGGAAATACTAAAACCAAAACCTGTTGCCGCAATATAATTGGTTAGTCCTTTGTTCGTTACCGTAGCATAAGTATTGTTGTTGCTGATAGCATTGCCTGGATTAGTCCAGGCCAGACTGCCAACTGAAGCGTTGTTGCTGGTGGTGGCCGGAGAATTAGGACCGGTTTGAGCATGTAAAATGGGTGCCGAAAAGATTAGAAAAGCAAAAAAATTAAGTATAGGATGGGATGACACTGTTTTGAAAAAATTCGATATTATGAAAGTAGGTTAAAAATTTTCCCCTTCAAAAAAAATAAAGAAAATCCATTGCGTTTTATGAATAAGCAGTAGTTAACAAGTGACCGTGCTAGCGTTTAGAAGTTCACAGTATGTAAAGACGCTCCTGGTTTTGTAACATCTTAAGTGGCAAAATCCATTAAAGACGAAAATGATTCCCTCTGCTGTGACTTAAAACTAGCTTTTCACTTCAAAGGTTCCGCCCCTTTGTGCAAGACAATCGCTCTTAAAAAAAACTTTTTAATTCGGGCAAGCAGACAAAGTGTTGTATTTCTTCTATTACAATAAAGCTCTTCGGATCACTGGAAAGCAGTTTTGCGCATTCCATGCAATTTCAAAACTATTCATGCTGATGAGTAGTGAAACCAGGTAATCGTCTACATTGCTTCCATGAAGATATAGCATTTCAATAATATCACTTAACCGAGTAGTTTCTCAACATTTTTGCCATTCCAGACACCCTCAAATTTATAAGGGACAAAACGTGCAAATAATTCCTCTTTGTACCAGTTTAGCTTTCTGGTTAACAAAACTACCTCTTTGTGTTTTTGGTTTTTATAGGCATAATCGAGCATTTCAGCTTGCGTTGTCCAGATACTTATGGTGGCT
>JALOMJ010000182.1 GCA_025455485.1 Bacteroidia bacterium
CTGAAGATGTTTGGGGCGGTTTTTCAGTAGCACACCTAAACAAACCAAACCAATCCTTACAATTTGCAGAAAGTAATTTGCCCATGGAGTTTAAATTTCACGGGGGGTATCGTTTCGATTTTAAAGGCGTAGGCACACGCAATAAATTTATTCCAAAAAATAATTTTTTAACAGCCACATTCAATTTTAAGCACCAAAATAAATTTAATCAATTGGATTTGGGTCTGTACTATTCCAGAAACATACTTAATTTGGGAATTTGGTACCGTGGCATCCCTGCATTTAAACCTGTGCCCAATTACAGCAGCAACGACGCCGTTATTTTTCTCATGGGCTTTAATGTAGAAAAGCTGAAAATCGGCTACTCTTACGATTTAACCATTTCAAAATTATCCAACGTGGTAAGCAAAGGCACTCATGAAATCAGTTTATCGTATCAGTTTTGTAATCTCAAAAAACCAAAAAATAAAAAGAGGGTGCTGATTTCTTGTCCGAAATTTTAGCGATACCGGTTCACTCTTTCACTTTTATCATTTATAAATTAACCTCAAAGCAAACTTACAAGGTAATGTAAAAAAGAGTAAAGAAACAAAACAGGGCTTCGGAGAATTAACTCAATATCCCGAAGCACTGCGTGTTCGGGATCCCCGCCTGTCAAAGTATGGTATGTGTCGTGGCGGACAGGAATTCGACTTGATGATTTTGCTTCGTCCTCCGGACTTACAAAATCATAGTCTCATTTATAAAACAACCACTTGCCAATTTCTCTCCAAGAGGTTTTTTTACCGTACATCAGTATGCCGGTTCGGTAAATTTTTCCTGCCAGCCAGGTGGTTACAATAAAAGAAGCAAATAATAAAGAAAGCGATAACACGATTTCCCATAAAGGAACACCGGATGTTATACGCGACATCATCACAATGGGCGACGTAAATGGAATAACAGAGCCCCAAAACACAATGGAAGAATCGGGGTCAATCATGGTTTTTGTTGAGATAAAATACCCTATCATCAAGGGAATCATCACCGGGGTAATAAATTGCTGTGAATCCGACTCCGAATCCACCGCCGAACCAATGGCCGCCATGATGGAACTGTAAAACAGGTAGCCGCCGATAAAATACAACACAAAACAAATAAACACCTGCGTGAAGTTTATTTTTTCAAACTTTTGAAGCACTTCAAACACCTTAAGTTTATCATCGTATTTTTCCAAGGCCTGTAAATTAATGTTGGTACCGTGCTTTTTTACCAATTCCTGCTGTGCTTCAAACGACTTTAACTGGGTTTTAATTTCTTTTAAAAACAAGGTGGATAATAGCGTGGTGAGCACCGTGGTAATCAAACCCATTATGACAAACTGAATTACACCCAACACCGCCACACCAATAATTTTTCCCAACATCAATTGGAAAGGTTTTACCGACGATACAATTACCTCAACAATGCGGTTAGTTTTTTCTTCCATTACGCTGCGAAACACCATCATGCCATACATCAGAATAAACATAAACATCAGGGCCCCTGTGATGAACCCAAAAAAACCAAAGTTGCTTTGCTCCTCTGTGCCGCCCTTTTCATTTACTTTTTCAAGCATCAGTTTTACACTCATTTTTGAATTGTGAATCACATTCGGATCAATGTTATTGGCCTTTAGTTTGTGCTCGTACACAATTTTTTCCATTTGACTTTTAATGTAAGTTTGAAAAGCAAAGCCCGGAGATTTTTGATAGAATAAGGTGCTGGCTCCTGCCCCACCTTCCACAATGGTAGGCGCCACCCACAATACACAGGTAAAGTTACGGTTAACAAAGGTGCTAACAGCCGCTTCCAAAGGCTCATCGCTAAACGTTAAGCTAATGTATTCATTACCCGGCAGGGTATTTTTAAATAAGCCCGATTCATCAATAACCAACACTTTTTGGTCCTTTTTATCCGATTGCGACATTAAAATCAAAAAGCCCATAAAGCCCGTAATCAAAAGCGGAGCAAGGAGGGTCATAATAATAAACGTGCGGTTGTAGAGTTTTGATTTTATTTCTCTGCCAATGATGAGTAATATCTTGTTCATGTGTTAAAGTTTGAAACCCTTATTCAGTAAAATTGCTTTTAGTGCCCACCACACTGTTTCCTTCATTCACCTTCATTATAAAAATATCGTTCATGCTTGGAATTAACTCGTTAAAGGATAATATCTCGCTGTGGGGTAACACAACCTCCAGCAGATGGTTAGGTTTGAAATTATTTAAAAGTTTAAGCGTAAAGGTGTGCACATCGTCCTCCTGATGCTTTTCAATAAGCTCAGCGCCTGTCCACATGGCATGCGTAAAGCCCATGGCGTTTCCTCTAAAACTGATTCTATAGGTATTTGAACGGTAAGTTTTACGGATGTGTTTCACCGTACCATCCAGAATTTTTTCTGATTTGTTTAATAGCGCGATGTGATCGCACATTTCTTCCACACTGCCCATGTTGTGGGTAGAAAAAATAACCGTTGCGCCCTTGTTTCTTAATTCCAAAATTTCGTTGCGAATCATTTGGGCATTGATCGGATCGAAACCACTAAACGGCTCATCCAAAATCAACAAATCCGGCTGATGAATCACAGTAACAATAAACTGCACCTTTTGCTGCATGCCCTTGCTGAGTTCTTCAATTTTCTTTTTCATCCAGCCCTGCATCTCAAATTTTTCAAACCACAAGCTCATGCGTTTTTTGGCTTCCACCCTGCTTAAGCCCTTCAGTCTGGCCAGGTACATCACCTGTTCGGCCACCGTCATTTTTTTATAAAGACCTCTTTCTTCCGGCAAATACCCAATGCGTTCGATGTGTTTTTCCTGCAGTTTTTCGCCCATAAAAAACACTTCTCCACTGTCGGGTCCGGTAATTTGGTTGATGATACGAATGAGGGAGGTTTTACCGGCACCATTGGGACCCAACAATCCAAATACGGATTGACCGGCCACCTCAAGCGACACATTATTAAGTGCCAGATGATTGCTGTAGCGTTTAGTTACATCCTTTACTTGCAGAATAGACGACATAGTTTAAAATCAAATCAGGGCAAAAATAGATAAAGAAGATGGAGTGGGGCAAAAATTACACGAACGGTTTAATCCGCGTCTGAAACACCCCCACTCACCACAAACTTCATCACTTCAGAGGCGGTTTTTTGTAAAGGTTTTACCTGTTCTTTTGGCACAATAATTAACCTGCCCATTAAGGAATACGCATAAGGCATGTAAACTGCCACCTTACCCGGTATGCCAAAATCTTTGAGGTCTTCCTGGGTGATAAACCCCATTTCTTCGATGTTGGCATCAGGACTGGTTAACACAATAACCGGCTTATTAAATCGTTTTTTACTGCCAACGAAAGCAGATGTAAAATCTTTTATTGGAGAATAGATGTGTTTGATGAGGGGAATTTGCTCTAACCTTTCCTCAAGCAATGAAAACAATTTATTGAACAGGTAGGATGAAGCCAACAAGCCAAGCAGGGTAACAAAAACAACGGTTCCGGCCAAACCCATAATGGTGTTTAGTATGGTGTTGCTGCTGAAACCAAAAAATGAAAACAACCCGGCAAAATAATCGTAGAGTTTCAGAAAGATGATCATTGTAATTACCAGAGGCACAAAAAACAAAAGACCTTGTAAAAAATAGGAGAGAAATTTTTTCATTTACATTATACTAATTACACGCTTGATTTAATTTTTTGATTAAAAGCAGATTAATTGAATTTCCATGTAAATTTATCAAAAGTATGCGATTTCACTTAACACATTGTTTAATCCTCACAATAACCTTGTTTACTTTTTCATGCACAGTGCAAAAACGTGTTTATCGTAAGGGTTATTTTGTTCAGGGTTCATCACAAAAGTCATCTGT
>JALOMJ010000065.1 GCA_025455485.1 Bacteroidia bacterium
ATGACTGAAATACTTCTTTCTATCCTGGCAGGTCTAGTCCTCTTTTTATATGCAGTAAGCAGTTTATCCGATACGATTCAAAAAGCTGTTGGTGAAAATTCGAAAAAGTGGATTCTAAAATTTACTAAAAATACGTTTACGGGAATTTTAACAGGAATTGTTGTCACCACCTTATTAGATTCTTCTTCGGCAGTGATAATCATTACCATTATTTTCGTGAATGCAAAGTTGCTCACGTTTAGGCAAGCTATGGGTATAGTGCTTGGGGCAAACATTGGAACCACCATCAGCAGTCAGATTATTGCCATGGATGTTGGGAAGTACGCGCCAGTGCTCTTGCTGGTAGGTTTTGTATTGTTGGTGGTATCGAAGTCAGATAAAATCAATAATGCCGGTAAGGTAATTCTCTATTTTGGTGTTTTGTTCTTTGGTTTATTTACCATGGAAAACGCTGTTGAGCCACTCAGAGATGAACCCTATTTTTTAGAATGGTTGAGAAAAACGGAAGATCCGGTTACAGGATCCCTCATTGGCGCATTGGTGACTTTGGTTATTCAATCTTCTTCTGCAACGGTAGGCATGGCCATTATTCTTTCAAAAAAAGGCTTAATCGGACTTTCAGGAGGAATTGCTGTTATGTTAGGGGCTGAATTGGGTACTTGCAGCGATACACTCATGGCCACCATTAAAGGAAGCAGACAAGCCATAAAAACCGGTCTTTTTCACTTGGTATTTAACATTTTGTCCATTTCACTAGGACTTGTATTTTTTCAGCCATTTCTTTTTTTTATCAATGAATTGAGCGGAAAAGCACCGATTGAGCGCGCCGTGGCGAATGCCCACGTTGTGTTTAATTTTGCAGGCGTTTTACTTTTTATGTGGACAATTCCTATGTTTGAATACCTCCTGAACAAACTCCTGCCAGATAAAAAAGAAATATAATCCCAAATGTTTTCTGTTCGTGGTTCATAAGGTACTCATTATCGAAGAATAGTGTCTCTTTATCTTAAATAACATTTGGTTCATTTTCACGTAAAATTAAAATGAAGACTTGTGTTGAACTTTACATTTAAAAGGTTATGATTTATACAATTAAACAAAGATTTACACTTATTCAATTAACCTTTATTTCAATAACCATACTTTTAATTTTACTTCTGTATTTTTTTATTCAAAAAAAGGAGAAGCAGTATTCACATTTTAAGCAAACAATAGAAAGTACCTATACTATTATCCTTAAAGATGTTACTGTTTTAAGAGATTTCTTCGAAAATGAAACCATAAATACAACTTTTTTTCGTACAAAGAAAAGTTCGCTTTTGGATTTGCATCAAAACTTGAGTGTTCAGATTACCGCTTTAATTAATTCATTAGACTCTATGCAAAGGATTAACTCATATAGCATGAAGTTGGACCTGGATAGTCTAAAATTAAGCTACACAAGGTATAATGTGTTAATTAACCAAATTGTGAGTGCTATTCTTAAAAGAGGGTACAAAGACGAGGCTTTAGAAGGTGAAATGAGGCTTCGTGCTCATAAATTAGAAGATTATCAAAAGGAACTTAACTTGATAAATATTTTGCAACTTCGAAGACATGAAAAAGATTTTATTATTCGTCAAGAAAATGAATATATAGAAAAACATCAGAATCTTATAAACAAACTTCAGTCAGAAATAAGACAAAATACTTTGATTGAAAGACACAGGAAATCCGATATAATTCAACTTCTGAGTGATTATCAAACTCTTTTTAATAGTTTAATTGAACATGATAGAAGGATTGGAATAAAAACTTCGATTGGTTTAAAGGCAGCAATTGATTATCAAGTAGATGAGTTAGGGCGTATTCTCCAAAGTTCAATAGAGAAGGCCAATACCATGCAAAATCAGGCTCAAGCCGAATTAAAATTAATTTTTTTACTAACGCTCTTGTTTATAGTTTTTGTATGCACATTGGCCACTGTCTATGTCTCTAAAAAGTTTACTGAATCAATTGTTGATCTAAAGGAAAAAATATCAGAATTCGTCGCTGGCAATTTCAGTAAACGAAATGTGCTTACCATAAAAAATGCACGCTATGAAGTTGACTCCTTGGCTAATAATTTTAGTTTAATGGAACAACACATTCTCAATCAAATGAACGCCCTTAGATCAACTAACAAGGAGTTAGCTATTCTTATCGGTAGAGCTTCGGTGGACATTCAACGACCGCTTATACTTATCAGAAGTATTTATGATGAAGCACAAGAATTAACTTCTATAGAATTTGACGAGAAAACTAAACTACAACTGGATAAATCATGGAATAAAGTTTTAACAATTATTGAGCAGCTTAGTACCGTAAAGGATATAAAGACTGAAGAAATTTTGATTGAACAGATTGATTTGTTAGCCCTTATTAAATCTAAGTTTTACGAGCATAAAGATCTTCCTCAATTTGAGCAAATTGTTTTTTCAGTTACGTATTCTTTAAAACAAGAATTTTATTCTTCTAAAGAACTCATGGGTTACATTTTTTATTTCCTTTTTGAGAATAGCATAAAATATTCAAAAAAGAGGAATGGACATAGTTATTTGAAGGTAAAAGTTGAAAGTCAAGACAAATACATGGTAAAAATTGTTGTTTCTGACAATGGAATAGGCATTAAAAAAGAAGATCAGGCTCATATTTTTGAAATGTTTTACCGAACAGTGAATAAACTTGAAGGCACAGGTCTTGGTCTTTACATCGTTCAAAATTCTTTACAAAAAATTAATGGCACAATTTTGCTGGAAAGTGATGAGAACAAGGGTACTGTTTTTACGCTTTTAATTCCGAATAAGCATGTTTTAGAAATTACAAAAATTAAAGCCAATAAGGAAGAGAAGATAAAATCAGAATCTGTCAATGTAATCCTGAATTGATTTGACACGAACTTCTCCAGATAATATCTTCAAATATGTATATTGAAAAAGAAGGCAAGTATACAATACCTTTTTTTTATCTATGGGTTCAAATTACAAATATATCAATTTACCGGCCGGTAAACCTTTACCGTTCCTCTTGTGAGATTTTTTAAATTTAGCGTGTGTTTGCTCAGGTTTTTTTTCTGGAATCCAAAATTCTGATCAGCTAACACGTATTCCATTTTGTTTTTAACTTCAACAATAATGGCCGAATGCTGCGGGAATTCATCGTATACCTTAAGTCCTTTCTGCGATACATCCAATACCAAGGCATCATTCAATTGAATTATATCTCCAGGAAATACACAATCTGTTTTGTAATTGATCTCTTTTCCAAAACCAAATTTTTTATCCCATTTGGCTCCGCTTGAGTTAAGGGCATCGGCAACCACATCCCAGCATTCTCCTCTTCCAATTTTTTTGCCCATGTTGGCGTATACGTAGTTCAGAATTTTTTTATTCAAAGTAGGAGTTGTACCACAAGGTTTAGTTTTTGGATTTGTTTGTTTATTCTGAACACCTATAAAGGAGCTAATGAAAAAAAGAAGAGAGAAACTAAAAGTAAGTGCTTTTAACATGAGCTTAATATTTCATAAGTTCATCGATGGCTGTTTTTACTTTATCTGCATTGGGCAGCATGGTCGATTCTAATATGGAATTGAGTGGAATTGCAGGCAAATTTTCGGCGCCGATTACTTTTACCGGAGCATCCAGTTTATGAAAACAATTTTCACTAATGCGCGCTGCGATGCTTTGTGCAAATCCATTGTGCACCGGCTCTTCGGTTAATACCATCACCTTGCCATGCCGGCGGGCACTGTTGAATATTCCCTCTTCATCCAGAGGGTTGAGGGTTCTTAAATCAAGAATTTCTACCTTTCCTTCAAAGGCTTTTGCAGCCGCTTTAGCCCAATACACGCCCATGCCATAGGTGATAATGGTCAGACTATTTCCTGAATGGATATTTTTATCTGCCGCTTGTATAACCAATCTCGATTTTCCGAAAGGAATGATATAATCCTCATCGGGTTCAATGGTTTTGGCGTCTTCTGTACCTTTGATTTTACTCCAGTATAAACCTTTGTGCTCTAACATCACTACCGGGTTAGGGTCGTAGTATGCCGCTTTCATCAAACCTTTTAAATCGGCACCCGTGCTTGGATAAGCTATTTTAATGCCTTTGATATTGGTTAACACGCTTTCAACTGAGCTCGAATGGTAAGGCCCACCGCTTCCATAGGCTCCGATGGGTACACGCAAAATCATACTCACCGGCCATTTGCCGTTGGTTAAATAACAACTTCTGCTTACTTCTGTAAATAATTGGTTTAATCCCGGCCAAATGTAATCGGCAAATTGCACTTCAACTATTGGTTTTAGGCCTACGGCACTCATACCAACAGTAGAACCTATAATAAACGCTTCCTGAATGGGAGTGTTAAAGACACGGTGATTACCAAATTGTTGCGCCAATGTGGCTGCTTCCCTGAATACGCCACCCAATCTGGCGCCTACGTCTTGTCCGTATAACAGGCACTCGGGGTGTTTGCTCATGAGTTCGCGAATGGCAAATAAAGCACTGTCTACCATCACGGTGGCTTGTTTTCCTTTTGGAGTTCTTATTCCTTTTTCTTCAGTTACCGGCGTAGGTGCAAATTCGTGCGTGTAAAGATCTTCCGGTTGAGGGTCTTCTTCTGCTAAAGCCAGTTGGTAGTCGTTTTCCACCAATTTTTTAGCCCGTTCTTCAATGTGTTTTATCTCATCGGCTTCTATACCTGCAATGATCAATTGATTTCTTAATCTTGGAAGCGGATCGCGTTTAGAAGCCTCTTCCAGGTCGTCCCGATACCATTCTTTTCGCACACCTGAAGTGTGGTGGTTCAGCAGGGGTACTTTTGCGTGAATTAAAATAGGTTTTCGCTGTGTTCTTATTTTGTTCAAACACTCCTTCACCACATTGTACGACATAATAAAATCAGTACCGTCAATGGTATGCACCTCCAAGCCTTTAAAGCCTTTGGCATAGTCGCTGATGTCTTGCGCACGAAATTCAGAGGCGTGGGCGGAAATATCCCATTCATTGTCCTGAACAAGATATAGGATGGGCAACTGTTTTAAGGTAGCCATTTGAAACGCTTCAGCTACTTCGCCCTCGGTGCAACTGGCATCGCCCAAAGAACACACTGCCACCGGATTGCCGGAGTTTGTGTGAAGGCTCATGCCGTTTTTTTCCAAATATTGCAAGCCCATCGCGATACCGGTAGTGGGAATGGCCTGCATGCCTGTAGCGCTCGATTGGTGAGGTATTTTTGGCATATCTTCTCTGCGCAAACTTGGGTGTGAATAATAGGTTCTTCCACCCGAAAAAGGATCGTTGCGTTTGGCAAGCAATTGCAGCATCAGTTCAAATGGCCTTAAACCAATGCCAAGCAGCATGCTGTCATCACGGTAGTAAGCGCTCAAAAAGTCTTGCGGCAGCAATTGCAATGCAAGGGCCAGTTGAATGGCCTCGTGCCCACGGCTGGTGGCGTGCACGTATTTGGCTGTAACCTCCTTGTTGGACTCGAACAAATCGCTCATGCTTTTTGCCGTGAACATCAATTCGTACGCTTTTATAAGCAGTTCAGAGGGAATTTTAGTTTTCAATGGATTGGCTTTAAGGGATATATCTTCCATGTTTTAGACTACACCCCTTAAATGTAGGAATTTTTTCTTCGCTCAAATTCCTATTTTTTTAAATTTCGCTGCAAACCGCCTATGTCAGCTTAATTGGATGGTAATTAACAAAGGAGTGTATATAATTGGTTTTTAAATTGTTGAATCGAAAGCTGAGTGCTATTACCTTCATTGCAATGTTTTTTCGTGCCATATCTGGTTTTATTGTGTTTATGATTGTTTTCTTTTTGACGTTCTGCAAGTCAAAACAAAGAACAACGCAACCGGTAGTGCAAAAAAAACCAACCTACACACAGAAGCATAAACCTCACGAAGTAAAGAACAAACGTAAAACTTCTCAATTTGAGAGCGCTTTGGGGGTTTCATCAAAAGAAATTAAAAAAAGTGAACTGTACTCCTTTATTCAGGATTGGTATGGAGTACCGTATAAATACGGGGGTTGTAAAAAATCCGGCGTGGATTGTTCCTGTTTTATTAACATTTTGTATGAGGAAGTGTACCATCAGCAATTGATAGGCAATGCAGCTGAACTTTACAAAACGGCAGAAAAAATCGGACTTAACAAAGCAAAGGAAGGCGATTTAGTTTTTTTTAAAATTAACGTGCCCTATGTTTCTCATGTTGGGGTGTTGTTGCGCGGGGATCATTTTGTTCACGCCAGCACCAGCAAAGGGGTAATTGTAAGCAGTTTGAATGAAGCCTATTACAAAAAATATTTTTACGGTGCCGGAAGATTACGCTAAATGATAGAAGGTTTAAAATTAAATATACCCCAGCGACTTGCTTTATTAAAAACTATTTTGATTGTGTTTTTATTACTGACCTCCATGTTCAGCCTCAAATTATGGACAGGAAGCAGAGATTTTCCATTGGTGCCGGTTTGGGAGTGGGCCGTTGCACCACTGTTTATGCATTGGATCTTGTTTTTTTTACTGGTGTTTTTTTGGATTGCAGCCTTGCTGTCTAAATTTCCCAGATTGTTTCTTTTTCTTTCCCTTTTGTTTTCTGCCGTGCTTGTGGGTATGGATGTGAATCGATTGCAGCCCTGGTTTTATTTGTACTCGGCAATGCTTTTGGTGCTGCTGTTCTACAATGGCAGGGTGGATAATCCTAACACGTACACCTCGTTTTTTGTGGTTTTGCAATTTGTATTGGCCTCGGTGTACTTTTTTAACGGATTTAATATGCTGAACCCTGATTTTGCTCAGGGGCCTTACAGAGAGATTTTGCTTCCCCTGAAAAGTGTCCTCAGCGATAGACAGTTTTCGTTTATTGTAAGCACCGGAAATTGGGTTCCCTATCTGTTTATGTTATCCGGATTGATTCTTTCCATTGAATCCATAAGGTTTTTAGCTATTTCCATGATGACGGTGATTCATTTGGTTTTATTTATTTTGATGTTTCCCGGGCTTGGAGGTCAAAGTTTTGCGATGTGGATTTCCAATCTAAGTTTGATTTGCATGCTGTTTATTTTGTTTTCAGGCAAAATTAAGCAAAGGTATTTTTCTCCCCTTGCTTTGCTGCAACGGCCCGCATTTTATCCTGTGTTGCTCATTTTT
This sequence comes from Bacteroidia bacterium, assembly GCA_025455485.1. Taxonomy (GTDB): domain Bacteria; phylum Bacteroidota; class Bacteroidia; order B-17B0; family Aurantibacillaceae; genus Aurantibacillus. The sequence goes on from JALOMJ010000065.1 coordinate 7,184, forward strand.
CTGGTGTTTCCTTTTTTTAACCGAAGCGGATTTTGGCCTGATTATTTGTCAGCAAACATTAAAAGCGGAAATAACCTCTCTGTTAAATTAATCATCAGCGAATCAGCATATACGGCCTTACCGGATAACATTAAAGGGTTTTGTCTTCACGAAAATTTTAGTTACACCATAGATTATGTGAAGTGGAGTGAACACGAGATGCAAGTTGAGTGTTTTCCGCACCGAAGGGTGTTTCGTGAAATGAATGAGTTCATACTTAAAAAAACCGGTCGTGCTGCTGATGAAGTAAACATGGTGGTGCTTCCACGCAGCCGTTTGCTTTTTTAATCCCTGTCGCTTTTTGTAATAAGCCGACCAAGTTTTAAGGGTAAAACCAAAGGGCCTGCGCTTAACATTTTTCGGCATAAAACCCGTTTACGGTTTACAGCGCGGGCAAAGGTAAATCTCTATATTTGTCGAAAATTTACTTTCATGAACAGAATTCTTATTTCAATTAACGTAGGGCTGGTGCTGGCGGTGGCTTTTCTATTTTACAAGGTGTATTCCACCAAAGATCGCGATAGTGCTTCGCCGGAAGTAATGGAGGCGGTGCCGAAAGTTGCAAAACCAGAGGCTGAAGTTACAGTAAAACAAGTCGGTAATGTACCCACAGGTAAAATTGCTTACGTAAACATTGACCGTTTAAATGAAGAAAGTTTAGAAATTTCAGATCTTGTAGCAGAATCTAAGCGCCGCAAGGAGAGCATTGAAGCCAGTATGGAAGGATTAAACATGAAATACCAGAATAAGGTTGAGGAATTTCAATTGCTACAAAAGGGTGGTATTGCTCCTAAAAGCGAGATGGAAGCAAAGGCTAGAGAAATTCAGGGTATTGAACAGGAAGCCCAAAACAAACAATTGCAAATGGATCAGCTAACCCTGGACATGAACCGCAAAAACGAAAGTTTTCAAAGAACCGTGAGGGAATTGTTGCTGCGCTGGAATGATGGTCGCTACGATTATATTTTATCTTATAGTGAAGCCGTGCCAACACTTTTACTTGGAAATTCTACCCTTGAAGTGACTGAAGAGGTGATTCGGGAAATAAATAACGAATACAAACAACGCAAAACCACCAAGAAAAAATGAGCAAACTGAAGGAAAAAATAAATTCGGTGGCAGAATTTCATACCACATTTAAAATTGGCAATGCCGAAAACATACAGTTGATTGATGAAAGGGAGTATACCCTTAGGTACAATCTGATAAAAGAAGAAAATGAAGAATACCTCCAGGCCTGCAAGCAAGGGGATATTGTTGAGATTGCAGATGCACTGGGAGATCAGCTCTACATTTTATTTGGTACCATATTAAAACACGGCCTGGAACACAAAATTGAAGCTATTTATGATGAAATTCACCGTAGCAACATGAGCAAACTTGATGAAAACGGTGAGCCCATTTTTCGCGAAGACGGTAAAATTTTAAAATCTTCGGGATATTTTAGGCCCGACATTAAAAAAATACTTGACGAGTAATTACAGGCTGGCCAGTATCTGAGCAATAAACTGACGGATAATTTCAGGTTTTAGAACAACAATAAAACCGATACCAAACAAGGCGCCCCAAAAGTGCGATTCGTGGCTAATGTTATCACTATAAGTGCCGGTTTTTTTCCTGCGTATCAAATAATAACTTACGCCCAACAACAGCACCCCGGCTATCCAGCCCCGCATGGGAAAAAAGAACAATGAAATTTTACTTAACGGACTTATCATAATAAAACAAAACATGATGGAAGATATGGCTCCACTGGCGCCGAGCGATGAATAGTCGGGATTGTTTCTGTTTCTGTAATACTCGGTAATGGAGGCGGCGTAGATGCCCCCTGTAAAAAGCAAGAGGTAGAAGAGTTTACCCATTTTCGGATCAAACACATCGGGGTTTCCAAAATACTGCTCCTCCAGGGTAAGTCCAAAACTATACAAAGCAAGGCAATTGAACGCGAGGTGAAACAGGTCGCCGTGTATAAAAGCATGACTTAAAAATCGGTAGTGTTCATTGCTGTGATGGATGGAATAGGGATGAAAAAGGTATTTGTGCATGCTCTCCTTATTGTTAAAACAATACAGAGAAAATGTCACAATAACTGCCAGTAAAGTATAAGTAATCATATTAAAATCGATAGCCTAAATCCAGTTTGAGTCCAAACGATGCTCCAAAAAATTCAGTGTTAGTGGTTCTGTAAAAAAGATTTAAGCCGGAATACACACCTTCGTTTGCCGGTGGAATGAGGTATACCCCGGCATCCATCTGAAAGCCCAAAATGTTTTTTCGCTCACTTGAATTCACCTCCTTGATATACCCCAAATTCACCTGAGGATTAAAGTTTAGAAAAAAGTTGTTTTTCACTTGTTTCAAAAGCTTAATGCCAAGGTCGTAATTAAACACTTCAAAGCTTGTAAACAAAGGCACTTGAATGTCGTCGGATGGTGTTCCATACAACATTAAGTTGCCACTTATACCAATTAAGTATTTGGGTGCTTTTTTAACTTGTAATACCAAATTGCCCGTAATACCGAATTGCACAACCGGTTTAGAAAAACCATAGTAAGTGCCCAGATTAAACATGTAAAATTCCGGCAATGTGTTTTCGTGTTGTTTGGCCCTTCGGCGCTGCACATCCTTACTAATGCTGCTTTTCTTCAGCTCATCAAGTGTGGTCATACGCATACCGGCAACAGGCGGATTTGACGCAAATTTCTTTAGGCTGTCAATCATTTGTGCCGCAGATAAGAGCAATAAGCGTTTAATACGGTTTGGGTGCGTAATTTGAACATCCTTTGCGGTTTCGGAAATACGTTTTGAACTCGACGTCAGATAAAAACAGGTATCGTTTCGGTTAAGGTAAAATGAGGCGTTCATTTCAGCACTTCCGATATCCTTGGTGCCCTCACCCAGCTGGTGATCAATAGAGAAGGAATCAACCACCAGAATTACTTTGTGTTTGTGTTTTCCCTGAGGAAACGTGTGTTTAAAAAAGTCGGCAAATTCATTCGACAGAGTGCGATTAAAATCGGCTGTGTATTTTTTACGCTTGTCGGTACTGTAAATCTGACCTAAAGTTTCTTTATTCCCGCGTGCATCGATGATTTTTTGAATATAAAATTCACTGTTTTCATACACCACACTGTTTTCCTGTATAAAGGTGTATACCTTGGCTTGTGCATACACCAACTGAACACTGAGCTGAAATAAACTTAGGGTTACAAATAGTTTATACATTGCTTATCTTTTCTTTTAGAAAATTATTAATTAAAAAATGCCCCAGATAGATAAATGGTATAAGGGCCAAAGCCACAAGTAATTTGAACAGATAACCGTAGCTGGCATTTTGAACAAATTCATTAAAGGCCCACTTACCGGGTACCACAAAGGCAATAAACTGTACCACAAAGGTGTCGATTAACTGACTAACCGCTGTGCTTCCGGTTGCCCGGAGCCAGATCATTTTACCACCGGTGCGCTTCCTGAACATCCAAAACACATACACGTCTATTAATTGCGCCAATAAAAAAGCGATCACACTTCCAACAATAATCCACTGGCTTTGCCCAAACACTTTGTTAAAAGTGTCGTCGTCTACCGGACTAAAATTTACTGCCGGCAAGTGCATTCCAAAAGACAATAAAATAAAGGTATAAATAATCAAACCTACTGTAATATACGTCAGCTTACGTACGCCTTGTTTTCCATAATGTTCATTGATGAGGTCGGTAAGTATAAATACCACCGGCCAAAGAATAATACCCAAACTTTGTGTGAAGAGACCGAAAAACTGCACCAGTTTGCCCCCAATGAGTTCAGCCACAATGGTATTGGTAACAAAAAAGCCTGCAAGGATAAGGAAAACAAGATCTTTTCGGTTGGAAAAATTCATTGGCTCAGAGCGGGTATTTGTTGAACCAATAAAAAACACCCAAACACATTACAAGGTTGAGCACAATGTTTCCAAAAGCATACAGGTGCAATCCTTGTTTCAACATCAAAAATGTTTCGTTGGAAAATGCTGAAAAAGTACTTAATCCCCCGCAAAAACCGGCCAAAATCATAAATTTCATCCCTTCACTTACCTGTAATTTGGATGGACTGATGCCCGCAATCAGCGCAAAAATCATGCAAGCCAAAACATTAGAAAGCAATGTTGCCAAGGGCAAGTTCAGTTTTGTGTTTGGGATGAGCTGACTCAATGCAAAGCGAATCACACTTCCAAAACCTCCTCCTATAAAAACCAAAATGTAGTTCATCGTTTGTAGGTCACTCAAATATAATGGGTTTTAGGCAAAAAGCAATTTGTTTTGAAAGCTCAGGCTAATTCGTACATTCGCTCTACATAAAACTCGTTTTAATGGCTAAAGTTGTGCTTGAAAAAAAGCTCAGGGACGTTCAACACCTGGTGGTGATTACCGATAAGTTTAAAAACGAATTCGCACTTCACGAGAAAG
>JALOMJ010000183.1 GCA_025455485.1 Bacteroidia bacterium
CCAAGTACTTCATTGCCATTGTTCTTCCCGAACCAATACAGGGCAAAATAGAGAACATCAAACACACGCTGTTTCAGAAACACGGTTTAAAAGGCGCCCTTAGAAGCCCCGCACACATTACTTTACACAGGCCTTTCGAATGGCGGGAAGAAAAGGAGAAAAATTTAATCGATGCATTAAAGGGGTTTAATCCGGGCGGGGCATTTGACCTTCGGTTACACAACTTCGGATTTTTTGAACCTAGGGTGATTTATGCTGATGTAGTTCCAAACGGCAGTTTAAATATCCTATATAACAATTTGCTGAGGTTTGCAAAAAGAGAATTGAAGCTGTTTAATGAAGCGGAAGATATGCGTGGCTTTCATCCACACGTTACAATAGCCTTCAGAGATCTTAAAAAGCCCTTATTTTACGAATTAAGGGAACAGTTTGTAAAGGAAACAATAGACGAAAATTTTCAATGCCATACGTTCAGTCTTCTTAAACTCCACGAGAAATGGGAGGTTTTACACAACTTTAATATTTAAATTAATTCCAAATAAGGAAATAGGCTTTAACATCAGTCTTTATAGAGCAAAACGAAAAACCGAACAGGTATAAAAAGTGTAAAGGCCTAAACAAAACTTGGTAGTGAGGGTTCTGCTTAATACATTTGCCTTTCAAGTTTTGACGTAAATTATCTTTTAACACTATGAGCAATACATCGGGGTTTTTATTTTCTTCAATTGGCAAAAAGGTGGTCATGGGTGCCACGGGTTTGTTTTTGGTCACGTTTCTGTTAGTGCATTGTTTTATCAATGCTTTGATTTTTTTCAATGATGGGGGTTTAACCTTCAACATTGGCGCGCATTTTATGGGCACTAACTGGCTGATCAGAACCATGGAGCTGGTGCTGTTTTTTGGTTTGGTGTTGCACATTGTGCAGGCCGCTGTGTTAACCCGCGAAAACCAAAAAGCCCGTCCTGTAGCTTATGCCAATGCAGGGGGCAATGTAAGTTCATCCTGGTACAGCCGCTCCATGGGATTATTGGGAACGCTTTTGTTGATGTTTTTGATCATCCATCTCGCTCATTTCTGGGTGAAATCGCGTTTCACCGGCATTTCAGGGGAGGATGCCAATGGGCATGAAGATCTTTATGCCGTGATGCAGGAAACGTTTAAACAACTTTGGGTGGTTGTAGTGTATGTGCTGGCCATGGTTTCATTGGCCTATCATTTATTGCACGGTTTTCAGTCGGCTTTCCAAACCCTGGGATTGAACCATAAAAAATACACTCCCCTGATCAAAAAAACCGGTGTCTGGTTCTCCATTCTCATTCCTCTCATTTTTGCTCTTATGCCGCTTGCTATGCATTTCGGCTGGATTAAATAAGTATAACAACCATCACATTCAAACTAGAAAAAGATATGGCTTCATCTCCGAAACTTAATGCCAAAATACCTGAAGGTGCTCTCGAAAACAAGTGGACCAAATACCGCTCAACCGTGCATTTGGTTAACCCTGCGAACAAACGCAGTCTTGAAGTGATTGTGGTGGGTTCAGGCTTGGCAGGCGCTTCAGCTGCTGCATCCCTGGCAGAAATGGGTTACAAAGTAAAGGTGCTTTGTTTTCAGGATTCGCCTCGTCGCGCGCACAGTATTGCCGCACAAGGCGGGATAAACGCCGCAAAAAATTACCAAAACGACGGAGACAGCATTTACCGTTTGTTTTACGACACCATTAAAGGAGGCGATTACCGTGCACGGGAAGCTAACGTACACCGCCTTGCCGAAGTATCAGGAAACATTATCGACCAGTGTGTAGCGCAAGGCGTGCCCTTCGCCCGCGAATACGGCGGAACCTTGAGCAACCGCTCTTTTGGTGGTACTCAGGTACAACGTACCTTTTATGCCGCGGGCCAAACCGGGCAACAATTGTTGTTGGGAGCTTATAGCGCATTGCAACGTCAGGTGGGCATGGGGGCGGTTCAATTGCTTGCCCGTCATGAAATGATGGACATTGTAAAAATTGATGGCAAGTGCCGGGGCATCATCGCCCGTGATTTAGTGACAGGTAAATTGGAGCGTCACTTTGGCCATGCGGTATTGCTTTGCACCGGAGGATACGGCAACGTGTTTTATTTGTCAACCAACGCCATGGGCAGCAATGTCACGGCCATCTGGAAAGCACACAAAAAAGGGGCCTTCTTTGGCAACCCATGTTATACTCAAATTCACCCAACCTGTATTCCGGTTTCGGGCGATCATCAGTCAAAACTGACCTTAATGTCGGAATCCCTGCGCAATGACGGAAGGATATGGGTGCCTAAAAAACAAGGAGACACACGAAAGCCGACTGAAATTCCTGAGGACGAGCGCGATTATTATCTCGAACGCAGGTATCCGGCCTTTGGTAACCTGGTGCCGCGGGATGTGGCCAGCCGCGCTGCCAAAGAACGTTGTGATGCAGGTTATGGTGTGGGCGCCAGTAAAATGGCGGTGTACCTCGATTTTGCCGCAAACACAGAGCGCTATGGCAAAATTCAAGCTACCAAACTGAATTTGCATAACCCAAGCAAAGAGGAAATCATGCGCCTTGGCAAAGAAGTGGTAAAGGAAAAATACGGCAACTTGTTTGACATGTACAAACAAATTACCGGCGAAGACCCTTATGAATTACCGATGCGCATTTATCCTGCGGTGCATTACACTATGGGAGGATTATGGGTAGATTATAACCTGATGACAACCGTTGAAGGATTATACGCTCTGGGTGAAGCCAACTTTAGTGATCATGGGGCCAACCGACTGGGGGCTTCTGCTTTGATGCAAGGTTTGGCCGACGGGTATTTTGTGATTCCTTATACCATTGGCGAATACCTCTCAGAGGAAATCCGCACCAAAGCTATTCCAACGGATAACGAGGCGTTTGTTAAAGCTGAAGCCGAAGTGCAAGAAAGGATCAGCAAACTCATGAACATTAAGGGCACAAAATCTGTAGATTATTTCCACAAACGTTTGGGCAAAATCATGTGGGATAAATGTGGGATGGCGCGTAACAAGGAAGGCTTAAACTGGGCCATTGCTGAGATCAGAAAATTGAAAGAGGAATTCTGGAAAGATGTTCGCGTGCCCGGTGAAGCCAATGAATTAAATCCTGAATTGGAAAAAGCGCATCGCGTGGCGGATTTTATCGAACTGGGAGAATTGATGTGTATCGACGCTTTGGACAGAAATGAAAGCTGCGGAGGACATTTCAGGGAAGAGTACCAGACGGAAGAAGGCGAAGCATTGAGAGATGATGAAAAGTACGCCTACGTAGCCGCCTGGGAATACAGCGGTGAAGGAAATTTCAATCTGCATAAAGAAGAATTAAAGTACGAGAATATTAAGATTGCTGCTCGTTCATACAAGTAGTCGTTTAACGCTAACCACTAAAAAATATGAGTCACGGAAACATGAACCTCACTTTAAAAGTGTGGAAACAGAAAAACAAAAACGAGAGAGGACGTTTTGAGACCTATCAGGCAAAGGGCATTTCGCCCGACATGTCTTTTCTCGAAATGTTTGATGTGGTAAACGAAAGCCTTATCAACGAAGGCAAAGAGCCTATTGCATTTGACCACGATTGCCGGGAAGGCATTTGTGGCATGTGCAGCATGTACATCAATGGCCGCCCACACGGGCCTAAAGAAGGAATTACCACCTGTCAACTGCACATGCGCAGTTTTAAAGATGGAGACACCATTGTTGTAGAACCCTGGAGGAGTGCGGCATTTCCGGTTATTAAGGACCTTGTTGTGGACATCTTTTGACCGCATTATGGCAGCCGGAGGATTTGTTTCAGTAAACACCGGCAACGCCAAGGATGCCAACAATATTTTAATTCCTAAAGACGATGCTGATGCTGCTTTTAATGCAGCTGCTTGCATTGGTTGCGGGGCTTGTGTAGCCGCTTGTAAGAACGCCAGTGCCATGTTGTTTGTTTCGGCAAAAGTATCGCAACTGGCTTTGTTGCCTCAAGGTAAAATTGAAGCAAAAAACCGCGTACTGAACATGGTAAAACAAATGGATGAGGAAGGCTTCGGAAATTGCACCAACACCGGGGCCTGTGAGGCCGAATGCCCTAAGGAAATATCGCTTGAGAACATCGCCCGCATGAATCGGGAATATCTATATTAGAACGAAGTCATCCGAAAGGGTGGCTTTTTTTATTATCAAACAATCTAAAGGATGCTCCTAATTTTTTGTGTCAAATTTTTTTGTAATTTGAAACAGTCAATTATTAAGAAAATTTGAAACCAATTTTAGTTTTTTGCCTAGTTGCATTTAATTCACTTATTATCCATTCAATATTGGGTTACGAAACAACTAATTGGCAGAATAAATTTCATGGAATAGAATCTTTTAAATCAAAATCCTTAACGGATTCACCGCAAAGATTGGGGTTTGAAGAAAACAAGGGGCAGGTTATAGGACAGAATAGTGAATGGAATAAGGCAGTAAAATACTTTTTAAAACTAGATGGCTTACTAATCTTTTTAACGGAAAAAGGCATTTCATATCAGTTCACAAGACTAAATTTCCCTTCAGAATTTAAGGAATTGATAGACCTGAAGCCGAATTTCAAAAATTCATTTCTAATTAATGAATTGGAAAAGAAAGTCAATATAGAAACTTTCAGAATGGACATGATGTTGATTGGTTCAAATCTTGAGCCACGTATTAGCGTTGATGGCAAAAGCGATGACTTTATAAATTACTACAATTATAACGCGCTAGAAGTTCACACATACAATAAAGTTACATTTCATAATGTCTACCCTGGAATAGATTGGGTAATTACAATTAATAAGGGAAAAGTTAAATATGATTTTATTGTAAAACCCGGCGCGAATGCGAAAAGCATAAAAATGGAATTCAAGTACCATGAAGGGCTTGCACTTAATCAAGATGGTGGTATTACACTTAGTTGTAGGATGGGGTCAATTATAGAAAATAGACCTCAAAGTTTTCAAAAAAAGAAGGAAGTGAAAACGAAGTTCATACTGGATGGGAACAAACTCTCCTTTTTATTAAATGAATACAATTTATCAGACACATTGATAATTGATCCAGCGCTGGCATGGTCAACATATTATGGTGGTGCCACAGTAGATTATGGTTTTTCAACTTCGACGGATGCTACGGGCAATGTTTATTTTGCAGGACACGCTAGTTCATTCTCAGGAATTGCCTCAGGGGGGCATCAAAACATTAATGGTGGTGGAAGTTACGACGCATTCCTTGTAAAATTTAATAGTGCGGGAGCCCGCCAATGGGCAACCTATTATGGAGGCTCTGGAACTGATTTTGGCAATTCAATTTCTACAGACGGAATTGGAAATATTTATCTAACAGGGAGTACAACGTCAACAGTCAATATTGCCTCTGGAGGTCATCAGAATTCATATAGTGGTGGCCCGATTTATGGAGATGGATTTCTTGTAAAATTTAATTCGGCTGGGCTTCGTCTTTGGGCAACTTATTATGGAGGCTTTGGTACAGATATCGGACTTTTCTGCACCACTGACATAAATGGAAATATTTTCATGACTGGCGCTACTGATTCCCCTGTTGCCATAGCAACTAATGGGGTACACCAAAGTAGCTTTTCAGGCAGTATAGATGCTTTTATCGTCAAGTTTAATACTTCTGGTACAAGACTTTGGAGTACTTATTATGGAGGCACAAATTATGATTATGGTTATGGCTGTAGTTTTGATTCATTTGGCAATATTTATTTTACAGGAATGACGGCTTCAACATCGAATATGGCTGCATCCGGTCATCAAAACATTTATGGCGGAGGCATTTTCGATGCTTTTTTGGCTAAGTTCAATAGTTTTGGGATTTTGCAGTGGGGCACATATTATGGTGGACCAGCGGAAGAGCGCGCATATTCTTGTCATGTAGATGGTTCAAATGATGTTTACATAGCCGGATATACAGAGTCCTCAACTAACATTGCATCAGGAGGACATCAAAACTTGTATGGAGGAAATCCAGATGCTTTTCTAGTTAAGTTTAATTCTAGCGGGCTTCGTCTTTGGGGAACATATTTTGGTGGTTCTGCAAATGATTATGGTTTCAGTTGTATTGGGGACCAGTTTGGTAACATTTTTCTGGCAGGAAGAACCCAATCAAGTAATGGTATTTCTCTAAACGGGTATCAAAATACTTTGGGTGGTATTTACGATGCGTTTTTATCCAAATTTAATAGCTCAGGAGTTTTGCAATGGGGGACATATTTTGGAGGGCTTGGAGATGATTGGGGGACAGCTATTGCATATCATCCATCGGGAAACTTCTATTTGGGAGGATATACAACTTCTACAGCGAATATTGCTAACTCAGGTCATCAAAACTCATCAGGGGGCAGTGAGGATGCTTTTTTGGCAAAATTATGTGATAATCTCACTCAACCTTCAATAATTTCAGGTACCTCCAGCACCTGCCCCGGTTCAACGTTAAACTTTTCTGTAATTAATGATCCCGCTGCAATAAGTTATAGTTGGGCTTATTCAGGGACTTGGAGTGGGACATCTAACACCAATTCCATAACTGTGATGCCAATAAGCAGTGGAATTGTGTCTGTTGTCTCCCAAAATACATGTGGAGCAAGTTTGGCAAGGACATTAAATTTACAAGTGCTTCCTTCACCCACAATTTCTGTTAATAGCGGAAGCATCTGTGAAGGCCAATCATTTACTATCACACCTTCAGGGGCTTCTAGCTATACTTTCTCTGGTGGTGGCGCAATAATAAGCCCAACAATAAATTCAAGCTATTCAGTTTCAGGAACTAGCTCTTCCGGATGCACCTCAACACAAGTAGCAATTTCAAATGTTACCGTAAATGCAGTACCAACAATTACAGTTAACAGTGGAGTAATATGTAGTGGACAAAATTTTACCATAACACCTGGGGGGGCATTCACTTATACCTTTTCTGGAGGCTCAAGTATCGTGAGTCCCATTAGCAATACTAGTTATTCTATATGGGGTATAAGTACAGAAGGCTGTACTTCAAATTCGTTTGCAATTTCAAACGTTACAGTAAATCCATTACCTAATGTTGCGGTTAATAGTGGTTCAATTTGCCTAGGGGAAAGTTTTACTATTCAACCGGCAGGAGCATTTAATTATTCTATTTCTGGAGGCATTTGGGTAGTTAATCCAGTTGTAACTAGCATTTTCACTGTGAGTGGAATGAGTACACTAGGCTGTCAAGGTTCTGCAATTTCAACGGTTGTGGTTAATTCGCTCCCTGTTTTGGGTATTTTCGGAATTCCGACAATTATTTGCGCAGGAGAAGAAGTCACTTTAAGTGTAACTGGTGCTAACACTTATTCCTGGAGTAATGGATTTACTGGAAGCAGTTTGATTATTAACCCAATTTTAACCACAACCTACAGCCTAACAGGTATAAATATAGAAGGTTGTTCAGCTTCAACAGTCGCGATTATAAATGTTGATCCTTGTTTGGGAATTAATAACCAAAATCTAAGCAGTTCTTTTTTAGTGCTTTACCCCAATCCAAATAATGGGGTTTTTGTTATTGAAGTTAACGAGGCGAGTAACATAAAAATATATAATAGCCTAGGTCAGCAACTTATAGAGCTTAAGCTAGTAAAAGGGCAAAACAATGTAGATCTTAATTATTTGACGAATGGGATTTATGTAATTAGTTTTCAAAATCTAGACAGTACATTAAAGTGGGTAAAAGACTAAAAAGCTATATGAATTAAGTTTACCTCAACTCTATCCTAAACGTACTTCCTTTATTTGCCTCACTGCTCAGCACAAAGATTTTCCCGTGATGGTAGCTTTCAATAATGCGTTTACACAAGCTCAAGCCCAATTAGAAATGCCTTTGCCGGTGTCGGAAATGTCAATTTGTAATCCTTCAGGCACAGTGCTTAATCTCAGCTGTATTTTGCCTTTTCCATCCATGGCATCCACGGCATTTTTGCAAAGGTTTTCAATCACCCATTCAAACAAAGGCCGGCTGAGGTTGGCCATGATTTGCTCCGAAGGCATGTCCAGACTGTATTCTACATTTTTAGAAGTGCGTTTTTTTAAGTAATCAACGCTTTCGCTTAATACCTGGTTCATGTTTTCAGGCACAAGGGTAGGTTGAGAGCCAATTTTGCTGAATCTCTCGGTGATGGTATTCAGGCGTTTCACGTCTTCCTGCATTTCAGCAACAATGCTTTTGTCAACACCAATCGAAAGCAAATGTTCGTTCCAGGCCATCAGCGAGGAAAGCGGTGTGCCGAGTTGGTGCGCGGTTTCTTTGCTCATGCCCACCCACACCTGGTCTTGCTCAGCCTTGCGCGCAGTACTGAATAAAATATAAGCAATGAGCAAAAACAAAGCTATGGCACCAAACTGAAAGTAAGGGTAGTATTTTAGTTGGGTGAGCAATTCCGATTGGGCGTAAAAAATATAGTCCTTACTGTTTTCGCCAAGGTCAATTTCAATAGGGGTGTTTTGAGAAGCAAGATTTTGAAGTTTTAATTTTAATTTCTCTGGCGTCTCTATTTCTTTTAAATCAATTTTACCAAGGGCAATAACGGAGTCTTTTTTTGTATTGGTATAAATCACAGGCACATCGGCCGAGTTTACGGCGACCTCCGTTATAAATGATTTAATTAAGCTGTCAAATACAAGTTTAATGTCGTTAAACAAACGGCTGTCCTTGTGGTACAACCTTTGTTTCATGCCTTTGTATACATCAATTTC
>JALOMJ010000184.1 GCA_025455485.1 Bacteroidia bacterium
AGGCGTTTACACCTTCTGAACGCCCTACGTATCCTAATTTCTCGTTGGTGGTGGCCTTGATAGAAATTTCACGCGTGCTAACGCCCAAAATCGGGGCCAAAATTTCCTGCATTGCAGGGATGTGTGGATTGATTTTTGGGGCTTCAAGACTTAAGGTAGCATCGACGTTACCAACCACGAACCCTTCTTTGTCAAGAAGCGCTACCACTTCTTTTAAAAGCAGTTTGCTGTCGGCATTTTTATACTTAGGGTCAGTATTGGGAAAATGAAAACCTATGTCCCTAAGGTTAGCAGCACCTAAAAGGGCATCGCAAATGGCGTGCAATAACACATCGGCATCGCTATGGCCCACACAACCCTTATCGAAAGCAATTTTTACTCCACCCAGCCAAAGTTCTCTTCCGCTGCCCAATGGGTGTACATCGTAACCAAATCCAACCCTTATGTTTAATCCACTCATGTTTTTGTTTTCTATTTTGCCACACAATCGGTGCTGCTGCTGGACAAACCCTCGCAGTGCTTTTTTGCTTTGGATTTAGTTCCCTCCACTTCTCCGGCAATATAGGTGCCGTTAGAGTTGACGCATTCACAAGTGTAATTTTTTTTGCATGAAACCGAACTCATGATCAGGAAAACAAATATGGCAGAAACATACCTCATGCTTCAACGGCTCTTACCCCTGGCAAACTGCCCTGTTCAATGTACTCCAGCAAAGCCCCTCCGCCTGTGCTCACATAACTGACCTTATCAGATAAATTGTATTTATTAATGGCGGCCACACTGTCTCCTCCTCCAATCAAGGTAAACGCGCCGTTTTTTGTGGCTTCTACAATATCATAAGCGGCGGCTTTGGTGCCGTTTTCAAAACTCGACATTTCGAAAACACCCATGGGACCGTTCCATAAAATGGTTTTTGATCGCTTAATGATATCACCAAAAAGTTGTATGCTTTTACTGCCAATATCCAGCCCCATCCAGCCTTCCGGTATTTTATCAATATCAACTTCTTTTTTGGATGCCTCGTTTGAAAACTGATCTGCGGCAATAGCATCCACCGGTATACAAAGGTTTACTCCTCTGACTTTCGCTTTTGAAATAAGTTCTTTGGCAATGTCTAAACGGTCTTCTTCGCAGAGCGATTTTCCGATATGACCACCCAGAGCTTTAATGAAGGTAAAAGCCATGCCCCCGCCAATTAAAATGTTATCCGCCTTATCCATCAGTTGTTCTATGATGAGGATTTTATCGCTCACTTTTGCTCCGCCAATAATGGCTGTAAAGGGCTTTTGAGATTGGTTGAGTACCTTATCAATGCTAGCCACCTCGTTGGCCATAACATAACCAAAACATCTGGCCTCCGGTTTAAAATGTTTGGCGATTACCGCCGTTGAGGCATGGGAGCGGTGGGCGGTACCAAAGGCATCGTTCACGTATACGTTGCCGTGTTTGCTTAGTTTTTCAGCGAAGTTTTCATCCCCCTTTTCTTCCTCTTTATAAAAGCGAAGGTTTTCAAGCAACAAAACTTCTCCCGGTTTCAATGCAGCCGATTGTGAAAAAGCAGACTCACTGATGCAATCCTCTGCAAACTTTACAGGTGCACCCAACTGTTTGACAACCTCGCTGACAATGTGTTTTAAAGAATACTTGTTGTTTGGTCCTTCTTTCGGGCGACCCAAATGGCTCATCAGCACAATACTTCCACCGTCATTTAAAATTTTCTTAAGGGTAGGAATTGCGGCACGTATGCGGGTAGCGTCAGTCACTTCAAACTTTTCGTTGAGAGGAACATTAAAATCAACACGAATAACAGCGCGTTTGCCTGCAAAATTTATTGAATCTACGGTTTTCATCTTTGTTTAAAATTAAGCTAATTTTTTTAAAGCGTTTTTAAATGCTGAAATCGTTTGGTCGAGGTCGTTTTGGCTGTGCGCTTCACTTACAAATCCCACCTCATAGCCGCTGGGCCCCATGTAAATGCCTTCTTCCAGAAGAGCATGATACAATGTTTTAAAATAACCCATGCTGTTAGGATCGATTTCTTCTGAATTGCTGATGTTTTCTTTGTTCGTAAACGCCAGCCAGAAGATAGAACCCAGACTAAAAATCTTCAACAAAGGAAAGGTGTTCACCTTTTGAATGCCATGCACGAGATAGGCCGTGTTTTTTTCAAGCCCCTCATAAAACCCGGGTTTCAAACATTCACTTAACTGGGCAATACCTGCAGCCATGGCCACGGGGTTTCCGCTGAGGGTGCCCGCCTGATACACCGGACCCATGGGTGAAACGCAATTCATGATTTCTTCAGTAGCACCGTAAGCTCCTACAGGAAATCCTCCACCAATAATTTTACCATACGTGATGATGTCAGGAGATATGTTAAAGTGCCCTGCGGCGCCGGTAAATCCGAGCCTGAAACCTGAAATCACTTCGTCGAAAATGAGCAGGGATTTGTGTTGTGTGCAAATGGCACGCAGAAATTCCAGAAATTCTTTTGACTGCAACAACAAACCATTGTTGGCCGGAACCGGTTCTATAATCACACAGGCTATTTGATCCCCAAAATGGGTAAAGGCCTCCACCACAGCGCCTTTGTTGTTCAGAGGCACCGTAATGGTTTCGGCACTTACGCTTTCAGGTACACCCGCGCTGCTGGAATTGCCAAAAGTAACCAAGCCGCTTCCAGCTTTTACCAAAAGGGCATCCACATGGCCGTGGTAACAGCCTTCAAATTTTAAAATTTTATTGCGTTTGGTAAACCCTCTGGCCAAACGGATGGCGCTCATTACCGCCTCAGTGCCACTGCTTACAAAACGCAGTTTTTTGATATAGGGATTGTTTTTAAGAATCAAACCGGCCAATTGGTTTTCCAATTCCGTAGGTGCGCCAAATGAAGTGCCCTTGCGCATGGTTTTATCCACCAGATCTAGCACCTTATCATTGGCGTGGCCTAAAATCAAGGGCCCCCAACTGCAGCAATAATCAATGTACTGGTTGCCATCAGCATCCCATACTTTTGAACCTTTACCACGTTCCATAAAAAGGGGATTACCGCCCACACTTTTGAAGGCACGAACGGGAGAATTTACCCCACCGGGGAAAAGTTGTTTTGCAGTTTCGAATAAGGCATTAGAGCGGCTGTGGTCCATAAATTAAGAAGCGTAAAATTAGAGAAATATTGGCTGCTGGGGCTTATTTTTTAACGTTAATTGCGGGCAATTGTTTCAAAAAAGGCCCGGGATTTGTTGTATACTTGCATACTAAATTATTTCGCATGAAACGTCTGATTTTAGCCCTTATCGTTCTGGTTTCTTTCTCATTTGTATTGCCCTCAGGCGATTACGGAACCATCCCTCCTGCCACCGTTAAAAAACTGGATGGCAGCAAAGTAAGCACCACAAGCTTTAGCAACAACGGCAAACCCATGATTATCAGCTTTTGGGCCACCTGGTGCAAACCTTGCAAAAAAGAACTGGATGCAGTGCATGAAAATTACGAGGAATGGGTGAAGGAAACCGGCGTAAAACTCATTGCTATTTCTATTGACGATGTGAGAAGTTCGAGCAAGGTGGTAACAGACGTAAAATCCAAAGGCTGGGAATTTGAAGTGTACCTCGACGAAAACTCTGATTTTAAACGCGCCATGAGCGTGAATAATATTCCCCACACCTTTTTAGTGGATGGAAAAGGAAAAATTGTGTGGAGCCATAACTCTTACACAGAGGGGGATGAGGAAAAACTCTACGAAAACGTTAAAAAACTCGTTAACGGAGAAACCCTCTCGCATTAATTCCCCGACTCAAGTTTTTGTTATTCAACAAAATTTGAGTTTATTTGCCCATGTTTTTGAA
>JALOMJ010000185.1 GCA_025455485.1 Bacteroidia bacterium
CCGGTACCGTGGATATGAACGTACTTGATATCCATACTCAGGTATTGCAACGGACGCTCTGGTGTCAGGCTGCGGAAGCGGATAAAATCCCGTTTAAAGGGCTGTACCCGGATCTTGCCACCATAGAGTAACCGGTGTGTTTTCATCGGTTCCAACATCTGCTGATTCATCAATGCCAAAGGTGTTGCTGTTGGTGTGTGTTATTTTCCCTTCTCCAACTTTGGCCTCATCAAGGTATATCGTCCCTATTCCACCACCACCACGGCCGCCTTCATAATTAAAATCAAACTTAAGCCTGTGTTTGCCGGGACTTAAAGCTTTGTTGCTGCTTATGGTATAGGCTTCTAAGCCAACCCAATTATACGTATAGAAGGCTTTTCCATTTAAAACATAAAGGGACCAACCTCCAAAATCACCACCCTGACAAAGAATGACCCCATTGGCATTTGCGGGCACATCTATTTCGGCAGTAATGCTTAAGGAGCGGTTTTTAACATTAATAAATGCGTTTTCAGGTATTCCTTTTGCGCCTTCGTACAACTCAAGTTTTGTGCGCCCGTTCATCAGATCAGGACGCCCTGCAATAATAGGGTCAAAGCGTTCAATGCTGCGATCATCAATCGGAAGGACCTTGTATTTTACCGCTTCTTCCATGAATTTTTTCTTCAGTTCTTCCAATTTTTCAGGATGTTTTGATTCACATTGTAAAGTTCCCAAACATCTTCGGTTAGTGGCTTTCTGGGCTTCGCTTCCCAAGGGGCTTTGTGAATCGTACCTGCAAACCAGCCCTCGTGATAAATGCCTCTGTTACCGATCATTTCAAAATACTGCGTTTTTCTTGCCTCAGGGGCAGTGGCCTTATCAAAGCTATACACCATGCTCACACCTTCCATGGGTCTTTGTTGAATGCCGTATACCATTTTGGGGATGGGAATGCCGGCTGCTTCGTAAATGGTAGGAGCAACGTCAATCACGTGGTGGAATTGTGAACGCACCTCGCCTTTGGATTTGATGCGAGCAGGCCAACTCATTACCATTCCGTTTCTGGTGCCACCAAAATTGGAAGCAACTTGTTTTGTCCAGGTAAAGGGGGTGTTACCGGCTACTGCCCAACCTGCGGCAAAGTGATTATAGGTAGCCTCAGTACCAAGCTTGTCTAGTTTACTTAATTGCATGTCCAGTGTTTCCTGAACGCCATTGAAATAGGTGTTTTCATTAAACATGCCTATCATGCCGCCTTCAGCACTTGACCCGTTGTCTCCAACAATGTAGTAGAAAAGTGTGTTTTCAAGTTCTCCTCTTTCTTCCAATGCATCCATAAGGCGTCCAACCTCGGCATCGGTGTGTTCAGCAAAGCCTGCAAAAATTTCCATCTGACGTTCGAATAAACGTTTTTCATCAGCGCTGAGTTTATCCCAATCCTTAATGGCCTCTGGTTTTGGGGCCAGTTTTGTTCCTTTAGGTACTACGCCCAATTCAATTTGACGGGCCAGCGTTTGTTCTCTTAGTTTATCCCAACCTTGTGAAAACTTTCCTTTGTACTTGTCGCTATACGCTTTTGGTGCATGGTGCGGGGCATGTGTGGCGCCTGTTGCAAAATACATGTAAAACGGTTTGTCTGGGGTGAGCGATTGTTGCGTGTTCATCCAGGCTAGGGCCTGGTTAGTCATGTCGTTGGTGAAGTGGTAATTCGGATCCTCAACATTTGGATAGACGCGAGTGGTACCATCATACACCATAGGATGCCATTGATTGGTTTCTCCTCCAATGAAGCCGTAAAATTTGTCAAAGCCTGAACCTGTGGGCCAACGATCGAAGGGACCTGAAACCGATCCCTCCCAGGGAGGTGTTTCGTGGTATTTGCCAAAAGCCGCTGTGCTGTATCCATTTAGTTTTAGTACCTGAGCAATGGTGCTGATGTTTTGAGGGCGAATGGCACTGTTGCCAGGAAATGCCGTAGCCACTTCCATTATTGCACCCGCATTGTTGCTGTGGTGATTGTAACCCGAAAGAAGCGCCATGCGGGTTGGAGAACAAAGTGAAGTAGTATGAAAACGGTTGTATTTTAAGCCATTTGAGGCCAGACGTTCGAGGTTGGGCATTTGTATTGGACCGCCAAATGCGCTGGAGTGGCCAAAACCAATGTCATCAATCAACACCACCACCACATTGGGTGCTTTTTCAGGCGCTTTTACTTCAAATCGTTTTGGTGCTTTTGCATTTCTGGCATCCAGCTCAGTAAACACTTGTTCAGTTGGTTCAAGAATGGGCAGCACGGTTCGGTCTATCTCAGCCGTTTGCGCTTGTATTTTTTCTTTAGGATTGGCCGTTTCTTTGCAGGATTGGATAGAGAACAGCACTAACAGGGCTAAGGTGATTTTTTTCATAATGAAATAGTAATCAAAAGAGCGAATATAGAAAAATGAATAGGTAATAAATAGTGGTGTTCACTTTTATCTTGGCAATTTTGCCATTGAACTTTGAACTCTTAGCATAAGCGCTTACAGGAGTGCCTTCATCTATTCCAATATCTGCTAAATCGTTATTTGAAATTGCTTTTATAATAAAATACCGGCTAACATTTTCAGTAATTCTGAAAAGGGTAGTTGCAATGCGAATACTGCAAGAATAGGCAGAATAGAAATGACCACAGTAATCCCCATGGTTTTTATATTGAACGGAAAAACGGTCATGCTTTCTGCCAATTGGTATACCGTAGAAAGGTCTGCTGCCGAAGAGGCATCAGGATGACCCAAGAGCTCGTTTTGTTGCTTTTTATCGGCATCAATCCATTTCTCTTGAAATGCATGGTGGTGTTGTGTTGTTAGCGCATGATAGCTGCTAAGGCCTCTAATACGCGCTTTGCGAAGGGGGCCAACAAACATAAGCAATGGGGCCACATTGATAATCACGCAGAGCACCACGAATGCCCCAATTAGTGCATAATGATCCTCTAAAATGAAGCCTTGAAACACCACGCGCTCGGCGATTACAGCACTAAAAATGACGCTCAACGCAAATGTGAACATACTGAATGGAAGTGGCGACTCACCCAGAAAACCTAAACCTCCGGATTTATCAGGATGAATGACGAGCAGTTTTAAATCGGCTTTGGCAATTAATAAAAGTAGCCTGAACCAGATTATCCAGCGCCAAAACCATCGCATAACAACAAACTGAAAGAGGGGCAAGCTAACAAACGCAGCCCAATAGCCGGCTAGTGAGAGCGCTGAAGGGTTGTTGCCATCCGGGAATCCCCAGGTTGTTAACACTGTGGCATTTGTACGAACACGCAAAATTAAATTGAAGGCTATGAGAAACAAGATAACACCTTCTGCCCAATAAGATTCGCACATGCGGTCGGCTTTTTTTTTGGCTTGCTCAAAGGTGTGTTTGCCGGCTTCCGACAAAATGCCTGACTTATTAAATTGGCGAATGGTGTGTTTTACGCGAGCATCTACAATGCCCTCGGCCATCACCAAGAGCCAAATGGCAGGCAATAAGCGGATGTGTATGGCAAATTCATTTAAAAAAGGCAAATCTACTTTGTTGCCCAAAAACAAACCCTGCACAGCGGTTAGTATGGCCAATGGCAGCCAACCAATAGTTGTATAAAAAACAATTTTGCGCAAACTTGTATTTACACCCGGTTTGCTAATGCCTGCTAGTTTTAAAAAACGGTCAAACAAGCCGCCATTGATGATGGAGAAATCGGTATCGGATAAGTATTTTGTTTCTGAGGCGGACATTTGCTTGTGCCCAATTTACTTAAAAATACTGGTCGGCAAATGCACGACAGCCAATATTCTGATTTGCCATTGCGGGCCAAAATCGGGTGAAACCACATTACAGAAATAGCCGGCATTCAGATTTACTGGTAGTTTACCACCCAATTTAACCAATTTGCCTGCACCTCATCCAAGTGGAACAGTCCATTGATTTCCACTGGTAAATGGCTGTCTTTTTTGACAAGTTGTAAATATAGTTTCATCATTTGATTTTTGCACAGCTGAATTCAAACGGAAGCGAGCTCTGCTTTTAGCCGGGGATATTACCGGTGCAGGTTCGTTGGAACAGGAACCTAAATAAGCGACAAAATAATGAAAGCGTTTTTCACGTGACTGTGTTTTTTGTTTTATATATTACACAGTTCGTTGCCTATGAGCAAAAAAATTGCGCAGTGAAATACGGTTTTGTAACTCAGTTGCGAATGTTTTGTTCAATGCATTTCACTTAGATATCTGATTCGCTTTTATAAAAGAAAATTGTACGATAGTTTTAATTTAGTGTTTTCCACTAACGCTTTTCGCCAAAAGCAAATCATAATACCCTTTATGATCAATAACCCCATTTTCTTTTGCATACTGCATCCAATCACTAATGAGGGAATCCCTTTTTCCAGGAAACT
>JALOMJ010000186.1 GCA_025455485.1 Bacteroidia bacterium
AAATCGCCTTCAAAATGAATAGACGCCAGAAAATTGTTTTGCTGATGGTTTAGAATTTTATCATTGAAACAAACACCCGGTGTTACCAATTCTGTAATGCCTCTTTTTACAATACCTTTCACCATTTTAGGGTCTTCCAACTGGTCGCATATAGCAACACGGTAGCCGGCGCGCACGAGTTTTGGAAGATACGATTCAATGGAGTGATGCGGGAACCCGGCTAATTCAATATGAGAAGCAGCACCATTCGCACGGCGGGTAAGCACAATGCCCAATACAGCTGAGGTTTTGATGGCATCTTCACCAAAGGTTTCATAAAAATCGCCCACCCTGAACAACAAAATTGCATCAGGGTATTTTACCTTGATGGCATTGTATTGTTTCATTAACGGGGTTTCTTTCTCTTCTGTTTTCGCCATAAGCCAGCCCTAAAATAATGCTTCCATAGGCTTTCTGGCCAAGTAATTTTAAACATAATGAGAGAATTTGTTAATTAACTTGCGGCCGGCCTCGCGTTTAAAGTCGAAGAGCCTTTAGATTTGTTTGTCACTTAAAACTAAACCATGCAGGATTTTAGCAAAACCCGTGAAGTGCTTATTAAAGCTTGTTTATCAGCTTTGGATGTGCGACGATTAAATATAGAGCACGATCTGCGGGATTGTATAGATTCACAAAATACAGAAACCAAAAGTTCAGCCGGGGATAAACACGAAACGGCCAGAGCCAGAATGCAGGTGGAGGTTGATCGGCTTCAAAAATTGCTGTTCGATATCAAAACACAGGAAGAAGAACTGAAAAAACTGATGGGAAATTCACACCGGGATGTCGTTTCAGCCGGAAGCATTGTATATACTGATAAGGCGGTATTTTTTGTGGCCACAGCATTCGGAAAACTAGAATTGGGTCTTCAATCCATACACGTTGTGTCAGTTAAATCTCCATTTGTGATGAAGATGTTAGGACTTAAAGCCGGCGCAGATTTTGAAGTGAACGGCATAAGGTATGCAATCGAACACATAGCATAAAAAATCCCCGCTTTTTGGGCGGGGAAATTCTAAAAACGTAAAAAAATTAAAGTGCCTGAGAAAAGCCTTCTTTGATTTTATCGGCGGCGTATTGCCCACCGTATAATTTGTCTTTTATCTTACTGAAACATTCAATGGTGTATTTTACATCTTCCAAAGTATGAACAGACGTAGGGATGAGGCGAAGAATAATCATGCCTTTGGGTACAACCGGATACACTACCATAGAACAGAAAATGTTATAGTTTTCTCTCAAATCAATCACCATGTTGGTGGCCTCAGGTATGGAACCGCGCATGTACACCGGAGTTACCATAGTATTGGTAACGCCGATATCAAATCCTGCATCCACCAGACCTTTTTGTAGTGCATTGGCTATTTCCCAAAGTTTATTGCGGTACTCGGGGTGTTTGCGCATGAGATCCAGGCGTTTCAAAGCACCAACAACTAAAGGCAGAGGTAAGCTTTTAGCGAAAATTTGTGAGCGCATGTTATACCGTAGGTAAGTGATGATGTCTTTTGTTGAACTGATAAATCCTCCAATCAAAGCAAAGGACTTTGCAAAGGTGCCGAAATAAATATCCACGCCATCCTGACAACCTTGCTCTTCACCGGTGCCACCACCATTTGGTCCCATGGTGCCAATACCGTGTGCATCATCTACAAACAAACGGAAGGTAAATTTTTTCTTCAGTTCAATGATTTCTTTTAGTTTTCCCTGATCCCCGCGCATGCCAAAAACCCCTTCGGTAATGACGAGAATGCCACCGCCGGTATTTTCAACCAATTTTGCAGCGCGTTCAAGTTGTTTTTCGCAATCATCAACCTCGTTGTGTTTAAAAACAAACCGTTTGCCCATGTGTAAACGCACGCCATCAAGAATACATGCATGACTCTCTGCATCATAAACAATTACATCTCTGCGGTCCACCAAAGCGTCGATAGCGCTTACCATGGCCTGATAACCAAAGTTACATAGAATGGTATCTTCTTTTTTT
Organism: Bacteroidia bacterium; assembly: GCA_025455485.1. Classification (GTDB taxonomy): domain Bacteria; phylum Bacteroidota; class Bacteroidia; order B-17B0; family Aurantibacillaceae; genus Aurantibacillus. Next base: position 2,024 of record JALOMJ010000186.1, read on the forward strand.
ACAAAATCAGAAAGTTCTTTTTCCAATTGTTCGTGGTAATTGGTGTTGCCGCTCATCATGCGCGCACCCATAGGCATGGCTAAACCGTAGTTAGCGGCAGCTTCAGCATCAGCTTTTCTTACTTCAGGATGATTCGCTAAGCCCAGGTAATTGTTTAAACTCCAGTTGAGTCGTTTTTTGCCTCTGAATTCCATGTGAGGGTCAATGTCGCCTTCAAGTTTTGGGAAGGTAAAATACCCGTGGGATTCCTTAGCGTGTTCGCCGATTGGACCAAGATTGGATTTAATTTTTTCGAAAATGTCTCTCATTTTTTTAAACGTGTGGATTTTCTTAAATAGAATGTGAAAATATATCTGGAGGCAAAGTTAGGGTTTTTAATTTATTAACTCCACTTAAGGTGTCTGGTTTGTGGAGCGATAGAATATTAAATTAGCGTGGTTTGGCGCATAATTTTTGTCGCAAGAACCAAAAAATCAGATAAAAAAACGTAACTTGGAGCATAAATTATACATTGCAATGAAAACGTTTTTAACGACTTGTTTCAACAAGTTCCATTTACTTTTGGCAAGCTGTGTTGCCATCTTGTTAATTTCAAACGCTGAGGTAAAAGCACAAACAACGGTTTTAACCTATTCGTTTACCGGCACCATTCAACAATTCACAGTACCTTCCTGTGTATCTACCATTACCATGGAGGCATGGGGAGCCCAAGGAGGCTCACTTTTGAATTTTCCTGGCGGACAAGGAGCTTATATGTCAGGCGTTTTTACTGTTACTGCCGGTCAGGTTCTTAGAATACTTGTAGGCGGACAGGGTGGGGATTTACAAACCACAGCTGGTAGTTCGGCTACTGGTGGCGGTGGCGGATCTTTTGTCGCGCTGATCAATGGAACCAATACCCCTGTACCATGGCTTGTTGCCGGCGGTGGCGGGGGAAGAAGGGGGATCACGTCAGGTGTTGCAGCGAATGCACAGGGTGTTACCGGCACATCTGGTCAGCTTGCAACAACAAGTTCGGGGGCTGCAGGGATAAATGGTAATGGAGGACAGTCTGGTGAACCTAGCGGTCAGGGAACCGGTGGGCCCGGAGGAGGTTTTTTTACCAATGGTGGGCCCAGTGGTACAAATGGAGGAACGCCCGGTTTTGCATTTGTTAATGGTGGAGCTCAGGCTCCTACATGTTCTCCCTTCACATCCGGTACAGCTTCCTTCGGGGGTTTTGGAGGCGGAGGAGCCGGTGCCTGGTGTTTTCGCGGTACCCCTGGCGGAGGCGGAGGATACAGTGGCGGCGCTTCTGGTATTAATGATAACGCCGGCGGTGGAGGAGGATCTTTTAATGCAGGAACCAATCAAAATAACATAGCTGGCAACAGGGCAGGAAATGGTCAGGTTAGGTTCACCTATAATCTAATTGGCAATGCCATTAATGCCGGAGCTTCAACCAGTTCAGTTTGTATCGGGGCTAGTCCAACCTTAACGGCTTCCGGAATGGTTTCTTACACCTGGAGCACAGGTTCAAATGCGAATAGCATTGTGGTTACTCCAAGCGTTACAACCAGTTATACTGCCAGTGGTACCAACACCGCTAATTGCATTTCCCTTTCTGTGATCACAATCACAGTTGATCAGGCAGTACCCGCATTAACTGTGGTTAACACAGCTTCAGCAGCAAGCGGCATTTGCCCGGGCAATACGGTTGCTCTTACCGCCAGCGGCGCCACCACCTACACCTGGACAGGCGGCATCAGCAATGGGGTGCCATTTACCCCCACAACAGCCAGTTTGTATCAGGTTACCGGTGCCAACGCCTGTGGA
>JALOMJ010000066.1 GCA_025455485.1 Bacteroidia bacterium
TATCCGAGTGTTTAGCTGTGTTGGTGTGAATGAAAATCTGGCAGCTTCGGATGCGATAAACATCTACCCTAACCCATCCAACGGTGAGTTTAACATCAGCGCCAACGAAAGCATGAACTTGATTCTGATTAATGAATTGGGTCAGCTCGTGCTTGAGTTAACACTCACTTCTGAGAATAATTACACCGCAGAAGTGAAAGGTTTGGCCAAAGGCATTTACTTTGTGAATTCTAAGGACGCGAACCTGCCATTCAATAAAAAGATTGTGGTGCAGTAAGCTGAATAAAATTAAGGTCATGTTGAGCGTAGTCGAAACATGATCTCAACCTGCCTTCTATTAAAATCTCGCTCCTAAAAACAGCGGGATTTTTTTATTGTTGAAACACCAATGTATTTATACGCTATCCCCTCACAATGTTAAAAACGAGATTTATACCCTCAGATTAAATTGTATTCAGTAAATTGTATTCAATTGTAAGGTAAATTTTTAAAAAAACCGTGTCATGAAACTACATTACATCCTAGTAAGAAAAAAAGAAATCACTTTTCTGAGTTTGCTTTTTTTCATTTCCCTTTATTCCTTCTCTCAGGTTACCTATACCTTTACCAACTGCGGCGCCACCGGCAGTCTTGGACCAATTCAAGCCCAGGTAAATGCGGCGTATGCACTCACCAACCTGAATGGAAACGTGGGCGTAACGGCAACCGGCATCCAAACGTGGACGGTACCAACTTCCGGCTTGTACAGAATTACTGCATTTGGCGCCAGTAGTGGCCAAAACAGCAATGCCAACATGTTACCCGGTCTGGGGGCCAGAATTGAAGGCGAATTCAATCTTATAGCAGGTGATGTGTTGCAAATATTGGTTGGACAAATGGGGGAAAACCATCCCAGCTTTGCAGCCGGTGGCGGCGGTGGTTCTTTTGTTACAAAAATACCACACAATACCCTGGCTTCTATTTTAGTCATTGCCGGAGGTGGAGGTGCGCCCAGCGGCGACTTTTCGGGACTTAGCGCAGTGACGGCAAGCTGCGGCACCTTTGATGTACAATCAGGCCCAGCCCAATGCAATGGTGTTGGAGGAATTTCATTTACCGGCAATTCCGGTGGGGGTGGCGGTGGATTTTTTACTGATGGAGCGGGTAACGCCACGGTTGCCAATGGAGGAAAAGCATATGTAAATGGTGGTGCAGGTGCATCCACATCCAATGTTTATGTAAGGGGTGGTTTTGGCGGCGGCGGCGGCAATGCCAGTCCTGCTACATCTACATACGCCTCCAGCGGGGGAGGTGGATTTTCAGGGGGCAACGGTGGTAACCGCAACTCAACACAAGGCACCGGCAGAATGGGCGGCGGCGGCGGCGGTTCCTACAACAATGGTTCCAATCAACTCAATACCATATTAACAAGCACAGGTCACGGTTTGGTGACCATCACGCGTTTATGTAACATTACCCTTGGCACTAACACCGGCAGCAACCTTATCTGTCAGGGAGCCGCAGTAACTTTAACCACCGATGCCATCAGTAGCTATACCTGGAGCACCGGCAGTAACGCGGCTTCCATTCTGGTGTCGCCATCCGTTACAAGCACATACAGCTTAACAGCCATGAGCCCATCCAATTGCATCACCAGCGCTGCCATTACAATTTCAGTGAGCAACGGGGTTCCAATACTTTCAATTACCGCGTCGTCCAACTCCGTGTGTTTAAACAATACTGTATCCATTTCGGCCAGCGGGGCTTTAACCTACACGTTCTCAGGCGGCATTAGCAACGGTGTACCCTTTACCCCAAGCGCCACAAGCACTTACACCATTGTTGGACAAAACGGTTGCGGAACCAGCACTTCACTCACCACAATAAGTATAGCACCTTTGCCTGTGATTGGTATAATTACTCCAACCATAGTTTGTGCCGGCAACACAGCCACGCTTTCCGGAGGAGGTGCTAACACGTACACTTGGATGCCGGGCAGCATAGTAGGCACAAGTGTGATTATTAGTCCACAACAAAACACAACCTACACGGTAACTGGAGAAAGTGGTTCTTGTTTGGGTACCAACACCGTGGCATTGACCGTTAACCCCAATCCAACCATCACGGCATCCACGTCAAATTTCACTTTGTGCGAAGGTGAATCGGCTACATTAACAGCCATTGGTGCACTCAATTACACCTGGCAACCCGGTGGATTTACAGGAGCCTCTGTTGTGGTAACACCCACCATTCCAACGGCCTTTACTGTTATTGGAGAAAATAGTTTAGGATGTACAGGGTCTGCTCAGCAACCCGTGATTGTTTATCCAACACCAACCATTAACACTAGCAGTCCAAACCCAACGATTTGCCCGGGTGCATCCATTGTGCTTAACGCATCAGGAGCCAACACTTACAGTTGGAGTAACGGCGCCAACACCAATACCATTTCCGTGAGTCCTGCTTCAACCACAACTTATACAGTGGTTGGCACATTTACCAACTCCCAATGCAGTTCAAGTAAAACCATTGAAGTAAACGTGTTTGTTTCCAGCTTAGCCATTACGGCACCTACTGCAGTGTGTGTTGGAAGTTCAGCCACGCTGCAAGCTTCGGGTGCAGGCTCTTACAGTTGGAGCAACGGTGCAATTGGCAATATTAGTGTGGTTTCGCCAACTGTAAGCAGCACCTATACTGTTACCGGCATCAGTACTGTTGGCGCAGGCACTTGCTCAAGTTCGGCGAGTGTGCAAGTGTTGGCGAATCCTTTACCAACAATAACAATAGCTGCAACTCAAACTTTTGTTCAAAGATTCTGTCCTGTGACGTTTACAGCTTTCGGAGCAATTTCCTACAACTGGGTCTCGATAGGCACTGGATCAATTGTTACGGTAACCCCCTCGGCTCAAACAGTGTATTCAGTTCAGGGCACTGATATTAATGGTTGTGTGGGCACTGCCACCATCCTTGTACGTATTTATTCTGGACCTTGTGGTGTAGCTATAAACGAGAATATTCTTGACCACTCCCTTTTTCAAATTTTCCCGAATCCATCCACAGGAGCGTTTAAGATTAAAAGCGCAGAACCTTTTGACCTGTTACTGGTAAATGAAATTGGGCAAATTATAATGGAAATTCAATTGCAGAGCCAAAACAACTATACAATGGAAATTAATAATCTTCAGGCAGGGATATATTTTGTGACGCCTAAAACCAACCACGGTAAACTCGGCAAAAAGATTGTTGTGCAGTAAACTTGAATAAAATCAATGTCATGTTTCGACTCCGCTCAACATGACCATGTGCTGATCTTAATCAAACTTTTATCAACGTCCCGCTCCTAAAAACAGCGGGATTTTTTTATTTCACCTATTCTTCATGGTCAACCCTCTTAAAAGGGATTGTAAACAAGCCAAACATTCTGAAATTTTCTGTATATTGAAACTAATTTGCTACTTCCCATTTTAAAAATCAATTGCAATGATTCTAAATTCTAAAAAACAAGCGTACTTTTTAAATTTACGCGCTTGTCTCGCAATTTTTTCATTGCTTGTTTTTAGTGTACAATATTTTTCTCAGGTTACCTATTCCTTTAATACTGCAAGCGCCACAGGCTCGGCAGGACCAACACAAGTTCAAGTTAACGCAGCTTACCTTTCAACCAACCTTAATGGCTTAGTAACTGTAAATGCAGGCATTCAATTATGGATGGTTCCAGTAACTGCTGCATACCGAGTTCAGGCCATTGGAGCAAAAGGTTTTGGTGCAAACGGAGGACGTGGCGCATCCATCTCCGGTGACTTTACATTAACAGCAGGACAAGTTTTAAAGATTTTAGTAGGTCAGCAAGGCGCTGCACCAATTAGTCCCGGCACCAATCAATACGGTGGAGGCGGTGGTTCATTTGTGACCTATACCAATAATGTTCCTTTGCTGGTAGCCGGAGGTGGTGGTGGCTCATGGGCACTAGCTTACACAGGTTTGGCAGATGGAACCGTAGCAATAAACGGTAATGCAGGAACGGGGCCAGGCGCTGTTGTAGGTGCCGGTGGAGTTAATGGAGCTGGTGGTGGTGCCGGGAATAATGCGGATGGTGGTGGTGGCATTTCCGGAAACGGTTCAGGAACGAGCGGTGGATTGGCCTTTGTAAATGGAGGGAATGGTGGCGCATTATTTGGTCATGGTGGTTTTGGGGGCGGTGGTGGTGCCAGCGCCTACGACAGCAGAAGATGCGGCGGAGGCGGTGGTTACAGTGGCGGTGGGGGTTCATTTTGGACTAGTGGAAATCCAGAGGGAGGAGGAGGAGGTTCAATAAATAATGGTACAAATCAAACGAATCAATCCGGTCAAAACTCAGGCGATGGAAGTGTAATTATCGCTAGAATATGCAACATCAGCCTTGGTACTAACACCGGCACCAATTTAATCTGCCAAGGAAGCGCTATTACTTTAACTACCGATGCCATCAGCAGCTATATCTGGAGCACAGGCTCAAACAGCGCTTCTCTAATTGTGTCTCCAAGTGTAACAACAACATACAGTTTAAGTGCAATGAGCCTTTACAATTGTATGAACAGTGCTGTAATTACAATTAGTGTGAGTAGTGCTTTGCCTAGCTTAACTGTCAGCAATTCATCCAATTCTGTTTGTCCAAACAACACGGTTACAATATCAGCCAGCGGGGCTTTAACTTATACTTTTTCAGGTGGCATTAGTAATGGAATCGCTTTTATTCCAAATGCAACTACTTCATATACCATCCTTGGACAAAATGGTTGCGGAACGTCTTCTGTGGTTAGCACCATCAGTGTTATTCCATTACCGGTAGTAGCCGCTGTTTCTAATTCTATTATTTGTGCAGGTAGCACCACCACGTTATCCAGTACAGGCGCCTTAAGTTATACCTGGCAACCTGTAAATTTTGTTGGCAATACATTATTAGTAAGCCCGCCTCAAAACACCACCTATACGGTAACAGGCTCAATCGGTACCTGCGTTGGCACCTCCACTGTTACTGTTTTTACAAATCCGGCGCCAAGCATTTCTGTATCGGCCTCGCATTTTACTATTTGTAATGGGGTAAGTTCAACACTCACTGCCTCTGGGGCCAATAGCTACACCTGGCAACCCGGTGGATTTACAGGAGCCTCTGTTGTGGTAACACCCACCATTCCAACGGCTTTTACTGTTATTGGAGAAAACAGTTTAGGATGTACAGGGTCTGCTCAGCAACCCGTGATTGTTTTTCCTAAACCTACAGTGAATGCAATACCAAATCGCACACTTGTGTGTTCAGGCGGTCCATCAACAATCACAGCAATCAATGCAGATACCTACTCCTGGAGTACCGGTGCATTAACGCAAACAGTCTTAGTGACACCACAAGTGACAAGTATTTATACTGTAACAGGTACTTTTACGAATAGTGGATGCAGCTCCACCAAAACAGTCATGGTGCAGGTGTTTAGTCCACCTTCTGGCATTACCGGACCAACAGCAGTGTGTATTGGCTCAAGTATTACCTTAAGCTCAGCGCCTGCAATTACATATACCTGGTCAACCATAAGCAACACTTTATCAAATCAAGCCAACATAAGTGTTAGCCCAACTTTAACTACCACGTATTTATTGGGCGCAAGCAGTACAAGTAACAATGTAACTTGTGTGATGAATAATTCAATAAACATTCAGGTGAATCCTTTGCCAATCATCACCACTTCCGCTGTTGCCAACCGTACATTAATTTGCAGGTTTGAAACTACTACTTTAATTGCTTCAGGAGGATTAAGCTACAACTGGATTAACCAAGGCATTAACACCTTTAGTATTAATGTGACTCCTTTGACAACAATAACTTATACGGTAATAGGTACTGACCAAAATGCTTGTTCAAAAACTTCGACAATCTTAATTAAGGTTTCTGGTTGTGGCCCTGGAATCGATGAACACTCAATTCAAACGCTTAATATTCAAATTTATCCTAACCCTTCTTCAGGAGAATTCAACATCAGCTCAGAAGAAAGCATTGATCTTTTACTTATAAATGAATTGGGCCAACTCGTAAAAGAAATAAAAATCGATTCAGTAAATACGAATAGCATAAACATTAAATCGCTTGCAAAAGGCATTTACTTCCTAAACTCTAAAGACCCGAGAAAAAGAGTCAATAAAAAAATTGTTGTGCAGTAAACCTGAATAAAATCAATGTCATGTTTCGACTCCGCTCAACATGACTAAAAACAAACTTGTATTAAAATCCCGCTCCTGAAAACAGCGGGATTTATTTTATTCTTAATAACCTGATGTTGCGCCAGGGACACGAAGGGCATGGCTCTTTTGCCCCGAGCGACGAAAGGAGATTCGGGGTAAAAAGCCGAGCGACAGCGAGCCCGGAGTGGCCCGTTAAGGCGCCCAAAAAATAACAATAATCTTAAACCATAAACTATTTCACCGCCCCCATCAATTTGCGAATAAAAGGAGAAACCAACACCACAACTACACCAATAACCAGTGAGTACAAGCCTAATAATTTAAACCCTTCGGTGTAGGTGAGCATTTTATCATAGCTCTGCATGTCCTGCGAAGCACTGGCAATGCCGGCCCCAAACAAACCTGCAAAATACTGACCGTAGGCAGAGGCCAAAAACCACATGCCCATAACCACCGCTTGTAATTTTGTAGGCGAAAGTTTGGTCATGGTACTCATGCCTATAGGCGATAAACACAATTCCCCGAAAAAAGGCCAATCCGAATTTTACCACCGTATTGGGTTCTATTTTTTTCTTGCTCATCCATAACCACAGCATGCCCAATACCGAAGCGAAGCTGATAACAAAAAGGGAATTGGCCGAATTGTTCACACCATTAGGGTCTAAATGCATACCAACCAAATTGCTATCGAGGTGAAAGGCCGCAAACAAACTCAGGGATCCCCCACTCTGCTCAAAAAAGGCCCAGAAAAAAATGGATAGGAACATAAAGATAATGGCCGCAATCAGTTTTTTATTTTCGGCCCAGCTGTAGTTGCGCATTTCGTAAACAATGTAAACCAAAGTAGCCGGACCAATGCAATACATAAACACATCGGTGTACTCGGTTTTTGACACCATCATAATCACCAAGGGAATGGCCAGCAAAGAGCCCAGGTAAGTGGCGTATTCCATCAGATTTCTCCTTTTCTTCGGAATATCCAACAAAGGAGAGATGCCAATGTTACCCAAACTTTTTTGGGTTTGTGTAAAAGTGAGTAAACTAATGATCATGACCACTGCGGCTAAACCAAAGGCCACATTCCAATGCAGGGCTTCGGGTATAAACGATGCAAACAATTCTCCTTTACCAATAGCCACACACAAATACCCACCCAGCAAGGCCCCTAAATTCACCCCGGCGTAAAACAAAGAAAATCCGGCGTCAATGCGATGATCGCCGGCTTTGTACAAATTACCAACAATGGTAGAAATGTTGGGTTTAAAAAATCCGGTACCAATTATAATAAAGCCAATGCCCGCAAACAGGAATTTGTGCGGGTCGGCAGCCATTACCATACTTCCGATAATCATCAGTATGCCGCCCCAAAACAAAGAGCGTCGGAAACCTAAAATTTTATCGGCAAACAAACCACCTACAAAAGTAAAAGCATACACAAAGGCCTGTATGGCCCCGTATTGCAGGTTGGCCAAGGTTTCGTCGAGCATCAGCTCGGTTACCATAAAATAAATCAACATGCCTCGCATGCCATAGAAGCTAAAACGCTCCCACATTTCACTGAAAAATAAATACCACAACTGCTTGGGGTATTTGCCCTTAAAATTTTGAATCTCTTCCGTGCTTTGGATGGTGTTGGTCATATCTGTTCTGTTTTTTTGGGCGTGCCCCCGACGAAGCGAAAACCCGTTTTATCTTCTCTGTTTTCGCTTGTCGGGGTCGGGCTTTACGCTTCAATCTTTTGTTCGTACCTCACAAAAGGATTTTCGCTTCAATCCCTCACGCAGTCTCGCTCAACAAGCCACTGGCTTGTTGCCGTCCCTCACGCAAATTCTGGCTAGCCTACCGCACAAGCTCGCTCAAATATCCACTGGATGTTTGCCGTCCCTCACGCAAAATTTACGGAAATATACTAAGGATTATCAATAAAAAAGCCCCTGAATACTCAGAGGCTTTTTAAATTTAAAAGGTTTTTATTTTACATTGTTTTCTCTCATCACCGTGTTCAGCCACTTTAACATCGCTATCATAACAATAGCCGCTGCCAACACCAAACCAAAGTTCAGGTAAAAGAAATTTTGCTTTTGCTCAATGTCTTCCCATAAACCGGATAACATGCCCGAAAGTTTGTTACCCACTGAAATCGCCAGGAAAAAGCCTCCCATCATCAAAGCCGTAATGCGCGGCGGTGATAATTTGGAAACCAACGATAAGCCCATGGGCGATAAACACAATTCTCCCACCGTTATCACCATATAAGATGCAAACAGCCAGAAAGAACCTGCTTTCAGCGTAAGATCATTGGTAGCAAACACCGCCCCAACCATTACCAGAGCAGAAAGCGCAGTAATCACCAAACCAATGGCAATTTTTGAAGGTGTGCTGGGTTCGCGGTTACGGCGACGCATAAATCCGAAAATACCCACCACTACAGGGGTTAACACCACCACCCAAAACGGATTGATGGATTGATACAATTCAGTAGAATACAATTTTAAGTCCTTGCCTTTTTCAGGAATCTGATCTCCCGGCAAAGTGGCAAAGTACTTTCTCGATTTTTCCAATTGCCCAACTTTATTGGCAAAATCGGCTTTGGCCTGTAGCTCTTTGATGCTCGATTTCGGCATGGCCTCTTCCTGCTCCCTTAGTTTGGCAATCTCTGCATTAAATACAGAATCCGGTGCCGAAACCAAATCGTTGTTCACCACCACCTGGGCCATACCCATTTTATCAGCAACACCGGCCACACTTTCCGACATTTTACGGTCGGTATGGTCTTCAGCCCAAACAGTTAAAGCATCTCCGTTTTGGTGGAAAATGGCAAAAAACAAAATCACACAGGTAAACACGGCCAATAAAGCTTTAATGGCGCGACTTTCAGCGGCCTCGGCTTTAAACGCCAGGAACACAAAAAAGCCAATCACCGGTAAACAACCAATAATAAAGGCATCGTTGGTGTCAGATCCTAAAAAGTTACCGGGAATTAAATACCCCAAAATACCGAATACAAACATGGGCAATACGGTTAAACCAAGTATTCTGCCTGTACTCATGTCTCCTTGTTTCAATGGTTTTACCACGTCAACATGTTTAATGTGTTTGGTGCCCATTAAAAAGATCACCACCCCTACCAGCATGCCCACACCGGCAGCTGCAAAGGCTGAGCCCCAACCGTAATTAATGCGCATGTAAGCGGCCACAAAGTTGCAAATGAAGGCCCCAATGTTAATGCCCATGTAAAAGATGTTGTAACCGGCGTCCTTTTTATCCTTCATATCGTCGCCGCTATAAAGGTTACCCACCATGGTAGATATGTTTGGCTTAAAGAACCCGTTTCCAAGAATGATTAAAAACAAGGCGATGTAAAATGAAGTGTTGTTGTGTACCGAAAGCAAAAAATACCCCGAGGCCATCATCAAACCCCCCATTACAATGGAGCGCCTGTAACCCAGTATACGGTCGGCCAATAAACCTCCAATAAACGGCGTTAAATACACCAAACCCAAATACGTACCGTAGATGTCGGATTTCTTTTTGGCATCAAAACCCATGCCCCCGTTGTTCCAGTTGTCGAGCATGTAAAGGGAAAATATCCCCAGCATTAAATAATACCCAAAACGCTCCCACATTTCCGTACCAAATAAGTACCATAGGCCCTTGGGATGACCCGATTTTGCTTTTGTTTGCTCCATAATTTTTTTTGACTTGAACGGCTAAAGTATAAACTTAATTGGAATTCGCCAACCTTCATGCCAACTGAATGTATTTATTATCGAATGGCCCGGGTATTCGAAAAATAGGTGTTATACCTGGGTTTTATTGCACTGACATTCGATGTGCAATTTACTCAGAGCTAATACATCTGTGTAAAACACCTAATTTAAAATACCAGGAGCTGCGCCCGGGATGGAAGCGGCAGCTCCCACGGGCACTTTGCATAGTGTTTAAGAGCGAGGAGGCTTTTTGGATTACAAAAAGACACCGCAGCCTTTAAAACACTGCAAAGTGCTGTGGGACTATAGCTGACAGCCCGAAAAGGCGCCATAATAAAAAATACGTTCTAAGAACCAAATTCGCTGCAGAGAAAACAAGCTATAAAAAAACCCTGCCATTGCAGGGTTATAAAGAGTTGCAGTAGTTTGATAATTAACTTAATACACGTGTTGACCACCATTGATGCTGTAATTGGCACCGGTAACAAAACTGGTGGCTTCGCTGGCCAAAAAACTTACCAAATGCGCCACCTCATGCGTGCCTCCCAAACGCCCCATGGGCACCTGAGCCACAATTTGATCCAATACTTTTTGTGGAACCGCCATCACCATATCCGTTCCAATATACCCCGGTGAAATGGTGTTGACTGTAATGCCGTATTTGGCGACTTCCATGGCCAATGATTTGGTAAAGCCATGCATGCCTGCTTTAGCCGCGCTGTAATTGGTTTGTCCGAATTGCCCGCGTTGCCCGTTTACCGACGAAATATTAATAATACGTCCGAATTTACGGTCCACCATACCCTGCAACACGTGTTTGGTACAATTGAATACCGAGTTTAAATTGGTATTGATTACCGCGTGCCAGTCCTCGGGTTTCATGTTCAGCAAACGTCCATCGCGGGTAATACCGGCATTGTTCACCAGAGTGTCGATAGGACCCACTTCGCTCTCAATTTTTTTAATCATTTCCCCGGTGCTGTTAAAATCACTCACGTCACCGTAAAACAACTGTATGTCAAATCCCTCGGCTTTCATGGCGCTCATCCATTTTTCGGCTTTTTCTTTGGTGTGGTAATTGCCCACTACCCTATAGCCATCTTTGTGAAGTTCTTTACACATGGCTGTGCCCAGGCCACCTGTAGCGCCGGTAACCAATACAATGCGTTTGTTTAATTTGTCCATAAGTTTTGGTTTATTGTTTGGTGAAACGTTTATTTTTTAATCTTGTCTACATTCATTACAGTCGCTTCGCCGCTGGTGCAAATTTTTCCTTCCTTGTCTTTAATTACGGTTTCAACGATGGCGCGGTTTTTTTCGTAAATAATTTCCTTAACCGTAAACACCGCTTCATAAGGAATATCGGGGTACATGGGTTTTAAAAAATTCAAGGATTGTTTGAGATAAATTGTTCCCTCTCCGGGGAACAAAGTACCAAACACTTTACTAAACAATGATGCGCCAAGCATACCATGCATAATTGGTCGCTTAAACATGGTTTTGGCGGCATAATCCGCGTCGGTGTGAACAGGATTTCTGTCGCCTGTTACTTCTGCAAAACGACTTACTTCTTCTTGTGAATACTGAAATTCGTGGGTGTACACCTGGTTCACTTCTATCATATGGCTGATTTATTCTGAACTAAAGTAAACACTAAAACGGCATTTTCAAAAAAATGTGCTAAAATGTAAAGCCCTTTGCTTTTATTACCGGGAATTCGGGCATAAACTGTAATTTCAAACCTTGATTATGGACAGCAATTACCCCCGCATTACCCTTCACAAAGGCAAAGAGATCTCCCTTCAACGTCGCCACCCATGGATTTTTTCAGGGGCCATTGCCCAAAAAGACAATCTTCAGGATGGCGACCTGGTAGAAGTGTATTCTTTTAAAAAAGAGTATCTGGCCACAGGCTATTACGCAGGGGGTAGCATTGCGGTGCGTGTGGTGTCGTTTAAACAAAGGTCCATTGATGCGATGTTTTGGGAAGAGCACATTAAAAAAGCCTACGACTACCGCATCAAACTGAATTTGCTGAATGAAAGTACCAATGCCTTTCGTTTATTTTTTGGCGAGGGCGATGGGGTTCCGGGTTTGGTAATGGATTATTACGATGGGCATGTGGTCATACAGGCCCATTCCTGGGGAGTTTATCGCGAAATCAACAACATCGTAAACGCACTCAGGCAAGTGCTTGGAGCCTCCCTTAAAAGCATTTACAACAAAAGCGCCGAAAGCCTTTCCAAACACCACGGCCAGGAGGTACAAAATGGGTTTTTGTATGGCGAAGGATCTGAGATTATTGTAAAAGAACACGGGCATCAATTTTATGTGGACTTTGTAAAAGGGCAAAAAACCGGCTTTTTTATCGACCAGCGTGAAAACCGGAATTTACTGGCTCACTATGCCAAAGGGAAACAGGTGTTGAACACCTTTTGTTACACCGGGGGCTTTTCGGTATATGCCGGCAAGGCTGGAGCAGCTCTCCTCCATTCTGTCGATTCAAGTCAATCTGCCATCGAGCTTTGCAATAAAAATCTTGAATTAAACGGTGTTCGCAATCAGGAAAGTTTTGCGGTTGACACCTTTGATTTTTTGAAAGAGAAAAAAAATGCCTATGATTTAATTGTGTTGGACCCTCCCGCCTTTGCAAAAAGCCGCGATAGCAAACACAAAGCCGTGATAGGCTACAAAAACCTGAACAGTCTGGCCATTAAAAACATTAAGTCCGATGGTATTTTGTTCACCTTTAGTTGCAGCGGTGTTGTTGATAAATATTTGTTTTACAATACCATTGCTGCCGCTGCCTTTGACGCAGGAAGAAACATCCGCATTTTGCATTATTTGTCGCAGCCTGCCGATCATCCTGTTTCGCCATTTTTTCCGGAAGGAGAATACCTCAAAGGCATGGTGCTGTGGGTAGAATAAAGTAAGCGCATGAAAACTTTTCAGCCAAAACTTTGTAAGTAAAATGCAAGCATTAAATTTGTAAAAATGAACCCCATCAAAACCAATACCCTTTCTCTTTTACGCCAATCCGACACCCTTTCTGAAGCCATGAAAACCATTGTCGGCAAGATAGAAAACAAACAGAGAATTAGTTTTGAAGAGGGCGTTTTGTTGTACCGTGAGGGAGAACTTGGTTTTTTGGGTACCCTGGCCAATTACATCCGAGAACAAAAAAATGGCAACAAGGTGTATTTTAACCACAATTTTCATGTGGAGCCTACTAACGTGTGTGTGTATTCCTGCGCCTTTTGTTCGTATTCACGTTTAATTAAAAACCGTGAAGACGGCTGGGAATTGTCGGTCGACCAAATCATGAGTACCATAAAGGGTTACGACAATCAACCTGTAACCGAGGTGCACATCACTGGAGGTGTGGTGCCAAAACAAGACCTTTATTTTTACAAAGAGTTGTTTGAGCGTATTAAAGCCCACCGTCCAGATTTACACATCAAAGCCCTCACCCCTGTTGAGTTTCATTATATTTTTAAAAAGGCCAAAGTTTCCTACGAAGAAGGTTTAAAAATTCTAAAGGATGCCGGTTTAAACAGCTTACCCGGCGGTGGAGCCGAAATTTTTGATGAAGCCATTCGTGATCAAATTGCGGGAGGAAAATGCACAAGCGAAGAATGGCTGCGTTTGCACGAGATATGGCACAACATGGGCGGACATTCTAACGCCACCATGTTGTACGGACACATCGAAACCTTTGAACACCGTGTTGACCACATGGAGCGACTCAGAAAATTGCAGGACAAAACAGGTGGTTTTAATGCCTTTATCCCCTTAAAGTTTAGAAACAAAGACAATCAAATGTCGCATGTGTCCGAGGTGAGCGTGATTGAAGATTTAAGAAATTACGCTATTGCGAGAATTTATCTCGATAATTTTGCACACATCAAAGCTTACTGGGCCATGATTGGAAGAAGCACTGCTCAATTGTCTTTACATTTCGGCACCGATGATTTGGATGGCACAATTGATGACACCACAAAAATATACAGCATGGCGGGTTCTGAAGAACAGCACCCAAAAATGAGTACCCAAGAGCTGATTGACTTAATAAAAAGCGCCGGAAGAACTCCTGTTGAGCGCGACACACTTTACAACGTGGTAACCGATTATTCAAAACAAGAAATAACTTCAGTATGAAAAAAATCTACTTTTCCTTTTGCTTTTTAATGCTTGTTGGCGCTATTAGCGCTCAGGATTCCATTGCTCCGGTGGCAAAAGACACTTCATGGAAAACATCCGGATTGTTTGGTTTAAATTTCAGTCAAACCCAACTTACAAATTGGTCAGGTGGTGGCCAAAACAACATTGCCATCAATGGTTTAATTAATTATCAGGCCATTTACCACAAAGGCAAACAATTTTGGGAATCCAAACTGGATGCTCAGTTTGGTTTAATCAGAACCGGTGAATCGAGCGTATTTAAAAAGAACCTCGACCAATTGTTGTTTCTAACCAAATACAACTACGACACCAAAACCAAATACTGGTTTTATTCAGCCCAGGCTGACTACAGAACCCAATTTGCTCCGGGTTATGTGTATAGCGGCGATTCCATTGTGGGGCGAGCCACTTCCGACATTAACTCCCCAGGTTATATACAGTTGGCGTTGGGTATGGATTATAAACCCACCTCCTATTTTTCATGTAACATAGCGCCCTTGGCTGGAAAGATTACCATTGTTAACCGTCAATACCTGGCCGATGCCGGTGCATATGGCGTGCAAAAGGCTGAAACAGATGCTGTAACCGGTGAAATTACTAAACCCGGACAAAAAGTGAGGTATGAATTTGGGGGAAGAATTATCGTGAAATTTAAAAAAGAACTGGTAAAAAATATCACATTAGACTCATACCTGGATTTATTCTCCAATTACGTCAATAATCCGCAAAACATCGACGTGGTGTTTAATAACTTGCTCAACATTAAACTCAACAAATTTTTCTCCTTCACCATCTTGTCTCAAATGCTTTACGATAATGATATTGTGACTCTGAAAGACAATAACAACAATGGATTGTTTGATGATCCGGGAGATATTAATGGTCCGCGCCTGCAAATGATGAACACCTTTGCGTTTGGACTCAGCTATAAATTCTAATTTCAAGTGGTTCAATAAGTTTCAAGTCATCTTGAATTACGAAGCTTGAAGCCAGAAATCTTGCACTTTTGAACTTTGAACTTTGAACATTTGAACTTTGAACATTTGAACCCTTGAACTTTGAACATTTGAACCCTTGAACTTTAAGTTGACTATATTTTTTTTTCTCATACTCTTTATAGTGAATGGCAAGTTCTTGTCAGCTCAAACAAGCCCTTCCATCTTTTCACTGAAAGGCTCTTTGGGCATCAACGGTTGTCAAGTGCACGGCGATACTTATGATGGATACAACAAAGGTGGTTTGTTTGCGGGACTTGGTGTGAATGCAGGTATTAGTCAGATGCACAATTTTGAACTGGGTTTTTATTTTTCGCAAAAAGGGGCCCGCAAGAACTCCAACCCAAGCAAAGGCGATTACGATTCGTATTACCTTAATCTGAATTATATCGACATGCCCCTGCTCTATCGTTTAAACTTAAACAAACGCTGGTTTATTACCTTAGGCCCTTCTGTAGCGTATTTAATCAGTTACAAAGAAATGGACGATGGCGCAGAAGTTACAGGCACACCGATGGGTAATGATTTTGAAAAATTTGAATTGGCCATCAACGCCGGATTGGGTGCCAAAATAAAAAATGGCTTTGAGGTTGAACTTCGCACAACCAATTCCTTGTTGCCGGTGCATAATTATGGCGTAGGCAGCAGCAACGTGTATTACCAAAACCCCATCGCCCAAATGTTTAACGAAGGTTTTTACAACAATATCCTTACCTTATTTGTTAGCTATACACTAAAAAAGAAATCGTGAACACAAAACACAAACTAGCAGTGGCTGTAAGCGGCGCCAGCGGCAGTATCTACGCTAAGGTGTTATTGGATAAATTACTTCAGTTAAAAGATCAAACCCAGGCAGTAGATTTGGTATTCAGTAAAAATGCACTCGATGTGTGGAAACACGAATTGGGAAACGATGCCTATAAAAACTACCCCTTCAGGACCTTTGAAAAATTTGATTTTTCAGCCCCTTTCGCATCCGGCTCAGCAAAATACTCTGCTGTAATTGTTTGTCCATGCAGCATGGGCACCCTCGGACGAATTGCTGCCGGCATTAGCGATGATTTGGTAACCCGTGCAGCCGATGTGATGTTAAAAGAAAGAAGAAAACTCATTTTAGTTACCAGAGAAACCCCTCTTAACCTCATTCACATCAACAACATGAAAACGGTAACCGAAGCAGGTGGTATCATTTGTCCGGCCACACCATCGTTTTATTCCAAACCAGACACAGCTGAGGAAATTGCGGCCACGGTAATTGACCGGGTGATTGATTTAATAGGTTTGCAAAACGAAAGTTACCGTTGGGGGAAATAAACTGTTAAAGTTAATCTGAAACTAAAGCACCCAGGCTTTTTGGTGCTTTAGAGTTTTTAATTTCCCAAACCATAATTTTTTTATCATCACCTGCCGAAACTAAGTCACCGCTTAACTCATCCCAAAACAACCGATTAACAGAAAACTGGTGTCCCTTGAGGTTTTCATAAGTAATGCTCTTTGGAAACTCAATGCTAGAAACATCCCAAATTTTAATGCTTTTATCCCGACTGCCGCTTGCAAGCAGTGTTTTATCTGGAGAAAATTCTAATGAATAAATAGCGTAATTATGAGCAGGAATGGATTTTATCAGCTCATAATTGCTATCCCATAATTTTAAATGGGCGTCCCAGCCTCCGCTAAGCAGTATGTTTTCTGTTGGGTGAAATTTCACCACGTTTGTTGCCTTCTCATGAGCAACAAACGAATGGAGCTCCTTTCTGCTGCTTAAATCAATAACCTTAATACTAGAGTCACCACATGCAATCACAGCCAGGTTGCCTTTTATATCGATAGAACGGATTTTTTGATCGGATACTTTTAAAATGTATGCCGTTTTTAAAGTCTCTAAATCGGTGAAACCAAGATGGCCGTCTGCACTCACGCTCAGAATGAAAGATGCAAACACTTTAAACTCAAAAATTTTATCGGTATGCGACTTTAACAGTTTTATTTCTTTTTTCTCGAATAGATCCAGAATGTGCATCTTACCAGAAGACGTTCCAATAAACATTAAATTTTTGTCTTTGTAATAGTATAAACTATAAATAGCCTCGGTTGATTTTATAACAATTTTAGAATTTTCATCGTTCTGAATGTCCCACCGAATAACATGTTTGTCTACACCTCCAGAATATATAATACCTTCCATTTCTGCACACATGGCGTAAATTCCGGCTTTATGCCCAAGCAGCTCTTTCTTTTTATTTATCGTAATCATTGTGATTTCATTTAGGCAAGCTTGTAACGAACATAAAGCCTGTACTTACCCGAAATTAAGTATTTGAAAAAAGTTTTACACGCTTGTAATTAAACGTATTTTAAGAAAGCTTTCCGGTAATGCTTAGGTACTTAATACCTTAACACTTTGGCTTGTTTCAATAATTCTTTGGCCTTTTTCCAATTGGGGAGTTCATCCGCATCATAGGTAAAGGTTCGGATTTCTTTTGCGATGTCTTTACTGCGCTTCATGGCTTCGAGGTGAGCGCCGCTGCGGGCAAAAGCCTTCAGACTTTCTTCGTTTGGCCATAAACTCATGGTGTAGTGGGTGGTCCAGATGCCTCGCTTTTTAAAAGCCAAATGCCCGGTGGTTTTCATCTGTTTCATGATTTTAAACGCCGCTGCCGAAAGCGCAAAAAATTTCATGGGGCCTTTTAATTCCAATGAAGTAAGGGTTACTTTCATCTTCTAAAACTATAACTTAAACATTATTCAAAAAATCCGGAACAAAGAACTCGAAACAAGGAACACTGCAATTACCAGCCCCCGCCAGAACCGCCGCCGCCGCCTCTTCCACCGCCAAATCCACCAAAGCCACCACCGCCGCCAAATCCTCCTCCTCCACCGCCAAAGCCTCTGCCGAACCCACCCATCATGCTGCCCCAAAACAAACCTCGACTCACATCACGTCCAATGGTTTTTCCACCCTTCCCAAATATGGCCCTCAATAAAAAAATAAAGGCAATAACAAGAATCACAATGGTAATGGCGTTTCCAGCTTTTAAGTTCGGGTATAAGTCCTGCTCACGCACACGTTTGGTTGCCAAATCAGGGATGGCCCCTTCTAAACCGTAACCAATGGCAATAAAATCTCTTCCACCGCCCTCAGGTTTTAACTGCAGCAAAACAACAATGCCGTTGTTTTTATCCTTCTGCCCTACTCCCCATTCATTAATTATCCCCGTTGCAAATTCCATGGGCTCATAATTGCCCAATTCGTCTACAATCACCACACAAATCTGGTTAGAGGTTTCGTTGCTGAACACTTCCAGTTTTTCTTCAAGTTGTGCGGCTTCCTGGGCATTTAAAAATTCAGGAAAATTTTTCTTCAAGTTGTGCGGCTTCCTGGGCATTTAAAAATTCAGGAAAATTTTTTGACAGGTTATTGTAAAGTTTAGCCGGCACAGGCCTTGGCGGCAACTGTGAACTCATCCACAACGAACTCAATAACAGAAGTAAACTTAGTATCGGCCTCATGTGAATGAAATTTTATTACTGAGTTCGTCGGTGTCGTTGTGTTGCCTTGGAAAAAACTCAGCCAGTCGGTTGCCGATATCCATGATACTTGCCGAAAGGGCTTCCGCTTTATGATTGGCTTTGAATTCAGCAATCAATTGCTCTACCATTTTTTTCCAGTAGTCGGGTTCCAATTTAGAATAAATGCCCTCATCCCCAAGCACCGCTATTTTTTTGTTGAGCGCGGCAATGTAAATTAACACCCCATTACGTTCAGCTGTTTTATGCATACCCAAACGCACAAACACTTTTTCAGCTGATCGTATAGGGTTGCCAAAGCACAGATTGTCAAGGTGTACAACAATTTCAGCTGAAGTTTTAGTTTCGGCTGTGCGAATGGCTTCTTCAACCAAAGCTTGCTCCTGCTTACTGAAAAAATTCCTGGCGAATGGCATAAAAATTAAAACTCCACTTTAGGCGCATTCTCAGCGCCGGCACTTTCTTTGAAGCCGTCTTTTTTCGGAAACGTTTCTTTATTTAAGAACATGCTGTTAAAAAACCCACGGATGTGTTTGTTATAATCCTTAACGGCTTTATTGTATTCCTGACGCGCCACCGAGATGCGGTTTTCAGTACCTTCCAACTGTGTCTGCAGATCTTTAAAGTTTTCAGTTGAACGAATTTGCGGATAGGCTTCAAACGCCAGGTTAATGGCGGTATTGATTTTTTTACCCATCATTTCCATGTCCTCAGGCGTTTTAGCCGCCACAATGCCGGCTCTGGCCTCTGTAACCTGCGTTAAAATGCCCTTTTCATTTTCAGCAGCACCTTTCACCGTAGCCACCAATTGAGGCACCAAATCGGCCCTGCGCTGGTAAGTTGCCCCAACATTCGACCATTTTTCATCCACATTTTCCTGTAGGCTGATAGCGCTGTTATAAGTGCTTCTGTACATCAAAAAGATCAAGAGAGCAAGACCTAAAATGCTACCAAGAATAATCCACGTTTTTTTCATTTTTTTTTATTGTTTTAAAGTGTAAAGTTACTGTATAATCAAAGTTTCAAGTGTAAAATTGGGTTGAACGGTTGCCTGACTAGTCGAACGATTGAGAAGACTTGTTAGACAGCTCCACCAGAAATTGGTATTGCTCCGGAGAGAGGTCGTTGTAATAATAATTAATCGGGTTTACCTTACCTCCGTTTTTAATGACTTCGTAATGTATGTGCGGCGCTGTGCTTAATCCCGTGCTGCCAACATAACCAATGAGTTGTCCGCGTTTAATGCTGGCGCCAACCTTAACAGCCATGCGGCTCATGTGCGCATACAAGGTGCGGTATCCAAAATCGTGGTTAATCACCACATGGTTGCCATAGCCTTGAGCCAGATTATCCGCTCGTTCAACATACCCATCGCCTGTTGCGTAAATGGGCGTACCCTGCTCTGCTGAAAAATCCATACCCGGATGAAATTCAAGGGTTTTATAAATTGGATGGGTTCTCCAGCCAAAACCTGAAGTTACGGCATGGGCCAGGTCGCTTTGGTTCAAGGGCATAATGGCAGGAATGGAAGCAATCATTTTTTCTTTATTTTTCGCAAGTTTCACCACCTCGTCAAAGGATTTGGATTGCACATACAACTGCTTAGTAATTTTATCAAGCCGTTCTGTTGCAGATTGGATGAGTTGCCCGTTTTCATAGGTTTGAAACTCATTACCGTTACCACTGCCCCCAAAAGCCCCGTAACGTATAGATTTTGGCAAAGGCTCGGCTTCAAAGATGGTTCTGTAAATATTATCATCCCGGTCCTGCAAATCAAACAAGACCTGTTCAACTTTGGCCATTTTATTTTGTAACACTTCGTATTGCAGCTGCAAGGCCTGAATCTCCCTGATTTTCCGTTTTTCATTTGGTGAGGGAAGAAATTTTTGCGCCAAAACAATGGTTACCGTAGCAAAAACAATACCAGTGGCCAAATACCCCATAAAATATTTCAGCCTTTCAAAAAAAGTCACCCTTACTTTTTCATAAGTAAGTGATTTTGTATTAAAACGGTATTTAACCTTTGACATAAAGCAGGCTAAATTTACTCAAGTTTTTGATAAAATGCCAAAAACCAAGTCATTAAGATTTCTTAAAAACAAGGCTTTTCGTAACTTCGCGCAACATTTTTTTACCCTATGGAATCCAACAAAGTACGTCAGACCTTCCTTGATTTTTTTAAAAGCAAAGGGCATCACATTGTGCCCAGTGCACCCATGGTGGTGAAGGGAGATCCTACTTTGATGTTTAACAACAGTGGCATGGCCCCTTTCAAGGAAATTTTTCTTGGAAATGCACCCATCAAATTTCCCCGCATCGCCGATACACAAAAATGTTTGCGCGTAAGCGGAAAACACAACGACCTTGAAGAAGTGGGTGTTGACACATACCACCACACCATGTTTGAAATGTTGGGAAATTGGAGTTTTGGCGACTATTTTAAGAAAGAAGCCATTTCCTGGGCCTGGGAATTGCTAACAGAAGTATATAAAATCGACAAATCCCGTTTGTACGTCACCGTTTTTGAAGGTTACGCACCCGAAGGCCTGACCTTTGATCAGGAAGCCTACGATACCTGGAAAGGTTTTGTAAACGAAGACCGCATTTTGAATGGAAACAAAAAAGACAATTTTTGGGAGATGGGCGACATGGGGCCTTGCGGGCCCTGCAGCGAAATCCATTACGATGGCAGAAGCGATGAAGAGCGGGCAAAAGTGCCTGGCGCCTCACTGGTAAACAAGGATAATCCCCAGGTAATTGAAATCTGGAACAACGTGTTCATGGAATTCGAGCGCAAAGCCGATGGCTCCCTGGTAAAATTGCCGAAACAACACGTAGATACCGGCATGGGTTTTGAACGTTTGGTGCGTGTACTGCAAGGCAAACAAAGCAATTACGATACTGATGTGTTTATGCCTCTCATCACAAAGATTGAAGAGTTGAGCGGCTTGCGTTACATCGTAAACGAAGAAGACAAACACAAAAAACAGCAACTCATCAACATTGCCATGCGGGTAATTGCCGATCACATTCGTACAATTTCATTCAGCATAGCCGATGGGCAATTGCCGGGCAATGTTGGTGCCGGTTATGTGATTCGCAGGATATTGCGCAGGGCCATACGCTATGGTTACCAGAGTTTAAACCTTAAAGAGCCCTTCATGTACCGCATTGTGCCCACCTTAGCTCATCAAATGGGTGCCGCTTTCCCTGAATTACACACACAAAAAATGCTCATCGAAAAGGTCATCCGGGAAGAAGAAATTTCGTTTTACAAAACACTTGAGTTGGGATTAAAACGTATCGATCAGGTGTGTATTGAAACGCGTGCTGCCGAAAAAAAGATAATCGATGGCCGCATAGTGTTTGAATTGTACGACACCTTTGGCTTTCCCCTCGACCTTACCTCACTCATCGCGCGCTCTTACGAGTTGAGTATTGATGAGAAAGAATTCGAAAAAGCACTGGATGAACAAAAAACTCGCTCGCGCGCAGCCACACAAGTGGATACCGACGATTGGATTTACATAGAAGAAAATAAAGGTCTTAGCGAACGTCAGGAAAAAGAAACAGAGTTTGTTGGTTATAATGAACTGGAGTGTGAAGCCAGTGTTTTACGTTACCGCAAGGTAAAAGCCAAAAACAAAGAATTGTTTCAACTGGTGTTGAATAAAACCCCTTTCTACGCCGAAAGTGGCGGACAAGTGGGTGATGTTGGTGTGATTGAAAATATAAATGAAGCCATTGCAGTAATAGACACCCTCAAAGAAAACGGCGTTCACATTCACAGTTGCGAAAAACTGCCTACAAACTTGTCGGCGGTGTTTCATGCAAGGGTGAACAAAGAGAAAAGGGTAAACACAAGCAACAACCACTCGGCCACTCACCTGCTCCACGCTGCCTTGCGTCAGGTTTTGGGAACCCATGTTGAACAAAAAGGCAGTTTGGTTAACGACGAATATCTGCGATTTGACTTTTCGCATTTCAGCAAGGTAACCGATGAGGAAATCAAGCGCATTGAAAAAATTGTAAACACTAAAATCAGGGAAAACATTGCCTCACAAATAGACGT
>JALOMJ010000187.1 GCA_025455485.1 Bacteroidia bacterium
AAAATTGTAAAAGTGGGACAAAAGGTTTGGGTGAACGTCACCGAAGTGGACCTCAAACGCAAACGCATTGCCTTGAGCATGAAAGGAGAAGGTATTCAGGTGAAAAGTGAAATGTCGAAAATAAAAAAAGAGGAAGCCAACTACGACCCTAACGACATAAATAGTGCCCTGGCTGCCTTAAAAAGCAAATTCAAAAAATAATGGTGGAGCTATTTGGTTTGCTTGGCAAAAGCCTCAAACATTCTTTTTCTAAACCCTATTTCGAAAACAAATTCAAAGCATTGCATTTGACAGACTACCGGTTCGAAAATTTTGAATTACCATCTTTGCGTGATTTTCCCGAATTGCTTAAAAATAACCCAAGGCTAAAAGGCCTGAGTGTTACGCTGCCATACAAAGAGGACATTATTCCGTATTTGGATGCGTTGAGTGAAGAAGCAAAAGTAATTGGTGCTGTAAACAGCATCAAAATAATCAATGGAGAAACCAAAGGGTACAACACGGATGTATTTGGATTCACACAAAGCATTAAACCTTTTTTAGATTTTAATCATCAGCAGGCGTTAATTTTAGGTACCGGTGGAGCAGCTAAAGCGGTGGCCTATGCCTTAAAAAAAATAGGTGTGGAAATACGTTTTGTTACTTCCGATGCTAAGAAGAAAAAAGAAAACGTTTTCATGTATGCTGAGCTCAATGCCTATGTTTTTCAATCACACAAACTGATTGTTAACTGCACACCTTTGGGCATGTTCCCAAATGAGGCCTCTTTTCCTCCCCTGCCTTACGAACACTTCAGTTCAGAACATTTGGCTTATGATTTAGTGTATAACCCCGCAGAGACCGTCTTTTTAAGAAACGCAGCAGAAAAAGGTGCATCCGTTGTGAATGGATTAAGCATGCTGAAACTTCAAGCCGAAAAAAGTTGGGAAATTTGGAACAGCGCTTGATAATTATCTTCTCTCTGACTTCCAGCGTCGGTAACAATCCATCACCTTTGTGTAGAGTTCAAAGCCATCGTGCGAAAGAATATAGTCATTACTAAGTTGAAAACAATACTTTCTAAACATGGCATAGTCCAACTCGTTATCTCCTGTTAGTCGTCTTAATATTTCAGGACTCAATTTTTGTTGTACCTGCTCTTCCACCATTAATTCTTCAAAAATCTGTGCTAATTTTCTCACCTGGCGGCCTTCTTTGCTGTATTGCATGTAGAGTGCAGAAAAAGGGCTGTTGAATGCGCTAATGGTGCTCATCTGACTTCTGTTGATGATGTCTTTCATGTATTCACGCTCGTAGGGTTTTATTTTAAATGAAGTAACATTCACGGTATTCAAATTAATTGGCATGCGGTTGAGGTAAACCCGAAGAATGCCATTAGTCCCTTTTTTAATTTGTGAAACAGGAATGCTGGTTTTGGCATAGCCAACAAATGAAAAGAGCAAGGTATCCTGTTCAGAAACCGAGATGTAAAAACGGCCCTCGTTATCGCTTACCGTTCCGTTACCGTTGCTTTTATTGATAATAAAAACAAAAGGCATTGCGGTGATGCTGTCGGTTTCCAAAACCATGCCTTTTACCGGTGTTTGTGTGTAACACAACCCGGAGAACAGCACGTGAAAAAACAGGATATAGAATGGAATTTTCAGAACTTTTAAAAATAGAAATCAGTTCTAAATTTATAAACAATCGGTTAATAATTTAACCTTTTTTATTCTCCCTCATTTCCCTGCAGAACGCGGAAATAAATCGTATTTTTAAAACTTAAATGGAAGGCTTTGTTGTTTCGGCGCGTAAATACAGGCCCCAGCACTTTAACACGGTGGTTGGGCAAAGTCACATTACCAATACGCTTAAAAACGCCATTCTAAACCATCAGTTAGCTCAGGCTTATTTGTTCTGCGGGCCACGTGGTGTTGGAAAAACAACATGTGCCCGAATTTTCGCCAAAACCATCAATTGCACCAACCTCACAAAAGATGGAGAGGCTTGTGACCAATGCGAATCCTGCACCTCTTTTAATACCGGAACCTCGCTCAACGTGCATGAACTTGATGCGGCAAGCAACAATTCGGTAGACGATATCCGTAATTTGGTCGATCAGGTAAGGTTTGCCCCCCAGTTGGGTGAATACAAGGTGTACATCATTGACGAGGTGCATATGCTGAGCACTGCGGCATTCAATGCTTTTCTTAAAACGCTTGAAGAGCCGCCGCGGCATGCTAAATTTATTCTGGCCACCACCGAGCGGCACAAAATTATCCCCACCATACTTTCCCGTTGTCAGGTATTCAATTTTAACCGCATAAAAACCGAAGACATAAGCAAACACCTTGCTTTCTTAGCACAAAGCGAGCAGGTTAGTTTTGAACCGGAAGCCCTTCAGGTTATTGCACAAAAAGCCGATGGCGGATTACGCGACGCTTGTTCCTTGTTCGATCAAATGGTTTCGTTCACAGGCAATCAGCTCAGCTACAAAAATGTGGTAGAGAACCTGAATGTGCTTGACCTGGATTATTATTTCAACATCACCGATTTGATGCTGAACAATAAATTCCCTCAAATCATGATGGTGCTCAACGATATTCTGAACAAGGGATTCGATGGTCACCAGTTTTTGGTGGGCCTGGCCGAACACCTTCGCAGTTTATTGGTTTGCAAAGACAGTCAAACCCTCAGTTTGCTTGAGGTGAGCGAAGCGCTAAAACAACGTTATGCCCAACAGGCTCAGGCTTGCGACACCATGTACCTCATGCGGGCACTTAACCTCATCAGCAAGTCTGACATCAATTACAAAGCCGCAAAAAACCAGCGCCTTTTGGTGGAGACCACCTTGATGCAGTTGTCTTTTTTAAATTCGGCGGGCGCTGAAGAAAAAAAAAAAGATGAACTAAGTGTGCCTGAAGCAGAGGAACCACAAGTAACATCCCCTCCTGCTCAAAAAATTGTTGTCCCGGTTAATACACCCCCTGTACGTATAGCTGAGAAACCCAGCATTGACTTTGAAAAACTAAAGGTGAAGGCCAATTTTAGTTTATCGGAGCTTAAAAACAACTCTCTTAAAACTTCAGCCCCGGCTCAACTCGTTGCCGAGCCCCCACCTGAGGCCATGAGCCATCCGACTGAAACCCTCAGAGAAGATGTGGAAAAAGTGATGGCTCAGTTTGCTGAAGAAAAACTGCAACAAGGGGCCAGACAAATTTCTACCATTTTCAAAACTGCAGGATTACTGTTTGAAGACAAAACCGTTTCCCTTTTGCTTAACAATGAAACGCAAAAAGAGCAGGTTCAAATGATACGCCAGGAATTTGTTGATTACCTCAGAAGCAAAACCGGTAATCCGGCACTGCAACTCAATACTTCGGTAGAAGAAATTCAAAAAGAAATCAAAGCCTATAAACCCTCCGATGTGTTCAAAGCCATGAGCAACAAAAACCCCTCCTTGCTGGAACTCAAAAAACGCTTTGATTTGGAGATCGATTATTAACCTTTAAACCCCAACCATGTTCAAGTTCCCCTTGTTGATCCTTAGTGTCGCGCTCTTAAGCCTTCAGCTCAACGCTCAAATGAAGAGCGGAAAAATGCCGCCCAAAACACCACCGGCCATTGACCTCGCCGAAGTGCTCAAATACGAATCTGTTCCGGGAGATCCTCTGAACACACGCATCCACACCCTGAAGAACGGCATGAAGGTTTATCTTTCGGTTTATAAGAACGCCCCCCGCATTCAAACCTACATCGCCGTAAAAGCCGGAAGTAAAAACGATCCACCCAACGCCACCGGCCTTGCCCATTACCTCGAACACATGGT
>JALOMJ010000067.1 GCA_025455485.1 Bacteroidia bacterium
CTTAAAGACATGAACGTGAATCTCAAAACACGGGCAAATCGCAGTGGATGTTTAGGGATTTGCGATTTTGGCCCAACCATTGCCATCTACCCTGACGGCACTTTTTATGTGAACGTAAAAAAGGAAGATGTGACGGAAATCATCGAATCGCATATCATTCAAAAAAAAACTGTTCAGCGTTTGCTGCTTAAACAAAATGGATAAATTACAATGGAGAGCCAGCCTTCTTCAAAAGGAATTGTTTGAACTCTTTAGACTTCAACTTAAAAAAGATTTTGAAGTGGCGGGTTGTGATATTGAGTTTACCGAACATCTTCCCATTGATTTCGATGCATTAGGAGATATTATTAGCGCGCAAATTAAGAAGATAGAGCGAAGATCTTCATCCAAATTGCCCGAACTTCTTTATAGAATAGACATTAGTGAGCAACAAGTCAACCGATTTGCACATGAGCAACCGGCCGAACTTTGGGAAGACCTGGTGGCAGAATTAATTATTAAACGTGTGTTGCAAAAAGTAATTCTTAAAAAAACCTATAGTAAATGAAAGATGGAAACTAAAATCAGAGTGGGTCTCGAAGCGGATATACCGATTGTTTTACAATTAATTCATGAACTTGCAGTTTATGAGAAAGAACCCGATGAGGTTGAAGTAACAGAACAACAGATGCTGCAATGGGGCTTTGGTAAACACCCCTTATTTAACTTTTTTGTGGCTGAGCAGGAGGGGAAAGTAATAGGTTTAGCCTTGTACTATTACAAATATTCTACCTGGAAAGGCAAATGCCTTTTTTTAGAGGACATCATTGTTACTGAAAAATACCGCAATAAAAACATAGGCAGCATGTTGTTTGAATCGGTTGTAAAAGTTGCCAAGCAGGAAGGGGTGAAGCGTTTGGAGTGGCAAGTGCTTGAATGGAATACACCAGCTATAGAGTTTTACAAGAAATACAAGGCTAACTTAGATAACACCTGGCTAAATGGTAAACTCACCTATGAACAAATTCAATCTTTGTAAAGATAATCTGATTTTACAAGGCAATAAGGGTTGTACCATCTTGTGTTTAAACCTTCCATCAAAACTACATTTCCATCACAGTCTAATAATTGTCCTTTGAGGTTTCTTTTTAAAATAAAAGCTTTTCCCTCAAGGATGAGCTGAATCACGGTTTCTTTTAAACTGTCCAGAGCAATCTGGTTGGATGCTGCAAATTCAGAAAACGCTATTTCGTTATTGTTTAAGTCCATAATCATGGATAAGCTATCGTGGCGAAATATACTGTTCGACTCTCCTTTTAAAAATTGACGGTAGTTTTCGTTTTCGTGAGCAATGCCAAGTTTTCTTAGAGTTCTTATTTTTACTTTTTGTTGAAAAGCTGCCATAAAAAAGATGTGACGAAAGGCATCCAGTTTACCGCCACTACTGAAACTATCCAATTTTTCTTTTATGTCTTTTTGGGCATATACAAGAAGGCAGTGCTTATTGATTTTTTTTATTTTAAAAGATGCAATAGGATGAGCTATTGCCCAAAGTTTAACCGGATTAAACATGGGGTTTTGCTGAGGAAACAGGTGCATCGTCAGAATTAATGGCAGCAACACGACTTTGAATTTGAACATGAATAAAAACTTCGTCTAAAAATAATGACAATTAACAATGTTTTGTTGGTACTATCGTCGAAATTCCAGTTCTAGCAAGCGTTTTCGTGTTAAATTTGAGCCGTGGAGTTTAGAAACGACTTTTTATCGCTATTGCTGAATAAAGCTGGAAAACAAAGTGTTGAAAGCATTAATGATCTCAGAGACAAGGAGTTTAGTGGGATTAAACTTAGCCCTGAAGAGCGTTTCGCGCTTTCTAATTATGATCGCTACCGCATCGCTGTTTTAAATGCACAAACTGACAAAGAAAAATTCCACTACAAATACCGTCAACTACAGGTGATTGCCAACCTTAGCGACTGGCGGGAATTTATCGGCAGGGAGTTCTCCCAGCAGTAAGCCGGATCCATCGTTCAGAATGGATTTTTATCGTTATTTTTAACCATTAATTTTAAAACGACAAGAACGTGATGACGCTCGGGCAATTTATTATCGAAAAACAGGCTGATTTTCCTTATGCAAAAGGAGAATTATCCAGATTATTAAGAGACATTGGCATTGCTGCTAAAATTGTTAACCGCGAGGTTAGTAAAGCCGGATTGGTGGAAATTTTAGGAGAAACCGGCGAAACTAACATACAGGGCGAGCGCGTAAAAAAACTTGATGTGTATGCCAATGAACAATTTATTGCTGCTTTGAAAGCAGGTGGAGAAGTTTGTGCCATTGCCTCTGAGGAAAACGAAGAGATTATTCCTATCGATACTGAAATATCTAAAAACGCGAAGTATGTAGTGGCTATGGATCCGCTTGACGGTTCCTCAAACATCGACGTAAACGTTTCTGTTGGAACCATATTTTCAATTTACCGTCGTTTAACGCTGAAAGGACCCGGAACCATCGAAGATTTTATGCAACGCGGAACCGAACAAGTGGCTTCAGGTTACATCATCTACGGTTCAAGCTGTATGCTAGTTTATACCACAGGAAAAGGCGTGAACGGGTTCACACTTGACCCTTCCATAGGTGAATTCTGCCTTTCCCATCCCAACATGCAAACGCCTCAAAAAGGGGTGTATTATTCGGTAAATGAAGGCAACTATCTTCATTTTCCAGAGGGCATCAAAAAGTACATTAAATATTGTCAGGAAGAAGATTCAGCCACTAGTCGCCCGTATTCTTCGCGATACATTGGTTCAGGTGTGGCAGATATTCATCGCAACCTCATTAACGGAGGTGTTTATATTTATCCGGTTACTACTAAATCGCCAAAAGGTAAACTTCGTCTCTTGTACGAATGCAATCCCTTAGCTTTTGTTATCGAACAAGCAGGTGGTAAAGCCACCACAGGTGATAAGCGCATCATGGAGGTTCAAATCAATGAATTGCATCAACGCACGCCACTTGTTATCGGTAGCTCTGAAATGGTAGATAAGGTAGTGGAGTTTATGGCAAAGTATAAGGAGCAAAAAGTGTAAAGGCTCCCTTAACAAAGAATTAGAAACGCCCTGCAGTCAACAGGGCGTTTTTTATTTTTACTATGGTAACTAATCCCGGTTATTAGAGGTAAACCCCCAGATATAGTACATCAAACTGGCTATTGAAGCTAAAGCGCCTACCAGATAAGTGTAAGCTGCCCATTTGAGTGCATCTTTTGCACCGTCATGTTCTTCAAAGCGGGTAATTCCCGATCTATCTAACCAGGCCAAGGCTCTGCGGCTGGCATCAATCTCAACGGGTAATGTGATTAAACTAAAGATAGTAATGGCACCTTGTAAAACAATGAACAACAATAACATCGTGTTGGTAAGTGCAGGAGATAGGTAAGCAATAAAAAATAAACCAAGTGTTAAAAAACTCATGGCGTTGCTCGCAATTTGCACAGCAGGAACAAGTTTGCTACGCATGCTTAACCAAGGGTAGGCCGTGGCGTGCTGAACTGCGTGACCACATTCATGCGCTGCAACTGCGGCAGAAGAAATGCTGCTACCATTGTAAACGTCGTGGCTTAAGTTAACGGTTTTTTCAAGCGGATTGTAATGGTCAGTTAAAACGCCATTCACACTGGTTATCCTAACATCGTAAATGCCGTTTTCCCGTAACATTTTTTCGGCAACTTGTTTTCCGCTTAAGCCGGATAGGAGACGCAAATGAGAATAATGGGAAAATTTAGATTTTAGTCGGGAATTTACCAACAAACCAATTCCCATAAATACCAGACTAATGACTAATAACAAAGGATCATACATGGTTCTTTTTTTTTTACTAGCCACCACAAATTAAATGCCAATTCAATACAAATGCCATTTTAGCAGTCAACGTTAAGTCCATGTCAATAGTGACAAAATTAAGGAGTTTGCATTGGTTTAAATTAACACTTGTAACTTAGTAAGTCCTTTTCAATCTGTGCCTAAGAACCTAACTTTCCCGTAATTTTATTGTTCAACAATCTTATGGAAAAACTTCCCACTATACTTGTCACGAATGACGATGGCATCTATTCTCCAGGAATAAAATGTTTGACTGATATTGCAAAAAAATACGGAAACGTTATTGTGGTGGCTCCCGATAAACCACAAAGTGGCATGGGGCACGCCATCACCATTAATTCAACTCTAAGAATTCAAAAAACCACCTACCATCATGTGGAGCAAGAATATGCCTGTAGCGGAACGCCAGTTGATTGTGTAAAGATGGCCATTAACCATATCTTAAAAAGAAGACCTGATTTGATCCTGAGTGGCATCAACCACGGGAGTAACAGTTCCATTAATGTTATATACAGTGGTACAATGAGCGCAGCCATTGAAGGAGCTCTTGAAGGTACACCAAGTATAGGATTCAGTTTATGTGATTATTCAATGGAAGCTGATTTTAAGCAAACGGAACCCTTTGTTTCAAAAATAATTAAACAAGTAATAGAAAAACGCATGCCAAAGGGGGTTTGTTTAAATGTAAATATTCCAAAACTTAAGTCAGATGAAATAAAAGGCATAAAACTTGTACGTCAGGCTAAAGCAAACTGGGTAGAACGGTTTGAAGAAAGAAAGGATCCATATGGCAGAGATTATTATTGGCTTACGGGAGAATTCGTCAACTTTGAACCAGAAGCCAGAGACACCGATGAGTGGGCTCTTTCTGAAGGATATGTTTCGGTTGTTCCTACCCAGGCAGATTTAACCGCACACAGTATGTTGCAGGACCTAACATATTTCGAAAAATGAAAACGTGGATGTATAAAATAGATTCCTGGTGGGCTGGTTTGCTTATTGGATTAATATTCCCTGTAGTTATATTTTTCCTATATTGGTTGTTTCTGCATTCCCAAATCAATTTTCCGGTTCGGTTCATTATTTACCTCAAGAATGGCTATTTGTTGAGTAACGTTATTAAACTCTGCGGTTTATCTAACCTGGTGTTGTTTTATTTGAGTTTAAATAAAAAACTGGACAAGTTCAGCAAGGGCATAATCATCAGTGTGCTTCTTTATGTAGCCCTTGTTGCTTATGTAACCTATTATCACGAGCCTGAATTATATTAATGAAGTATTATTTTATAAGTGGAGAAGCTAGCGGAGATTTACATGCCGCAAACTGTATGCGCGAAATCATTAAACTTGATAATAAGGCAGAATTCGCTTTCACCGGTGGCGATGAAATGCAAAATGTTAGTGGCACATCCGCTTCTATTCACATTCGTGAAATGAATTTTATGGGTTTTGCGGATGTGCTGAAAAATCTGGGCACCATTAAAAAGAATTTCAAAAAAGTAAAAGCCGATATTTTACAGTTCA
Organism: Bacteroidia bacterium; assembly: GCA_025455485.1. Classification (GTDB taxonomy): domain Bacteria; phylum Bacteroidota; class Bacteroidia; order B-17B0; family Aurantibacillaceae; genus Aurantibacillus. The sequence continues at coordinate 5,390 of JALOMJ010000067.1, forward strand.
ATCCCGACCTGTTGGTGCTGGTGGATTATCCCGGGTTTAACCTGCGCATGGCCAAATGGGCTTTTGAACAAAGAATTAAGGTGGATTATTACATTTCTCCAACCGTTTGGGCCTGGAAAGAGGGCAGGGTAGAAGAGATTCGCAAATACGTGAACAAGTTGTTTGTGATACTTCCTTTTGAAGAAGCTTTTTATGCGAAGCACAATCTTAAGGTACATTTTGTAGGTCATCCTTTGCTCGATGCTATCAAACAAAAGCTTCCTTTATTAAAATCTAAGGAGGAATTTAAATCCGTTAACGGACTTAGTGGTAAACCCATTGTGGCTGTTTTACCCGGTAGCCGCATGCAGGAAGTGGACCGCATGATGGAACTCATGTTAAAGGTTATGCCGGAGTTTCCGGAACACGAATTTGTTGTGGCCGCATCCAATAGCATTTCAAAAGACTATTACAAAAAACTGGAGGCCTATAAGGTGAAAGCGGTGTACAACCAAACCTACGAGTTGATGAAATACGCCAGCGCGGGCATTATTAAATCCGGCACTTCAACCCTCGAAAGCGCTTTGTTTAAATTGCCTCAGGTGGTGTGTTATAAGGCCGGCAGTTTGTCATTTGCCATAGGAAAACGTTTGGTGAATGTTAAGTACATTGCATTACCCAACCTTATTTTAGACAAAGCTTTGGTGAAAGAGTTGATTCAAAATGATCTCACTCCTGCTAACATCAGCGCTGAACTCCAACTGCTCTTGCACGATGCAAAACGAAAAGCCGAAATAAACGAAGGCTACGAATCTTTGTTTAAACTGCTTGGCGGTGAAGGTGCTTCTGAGCGATTGGCCACACAATTGGTAGTTGACGCAAAAAATAACCATGCTTAAAGCCAGAAGAAAAATAGTTGTCCCACTTTTATTGGCCTTGGTGTTTGGTCTGTTCTCCTCCTTTTTTGTGCCGGCAGAATTTGTGTATATACGGTTATTTGCTCACTTGAAACTGAATGAGTTTGAGGTTATGATGAGTCCGCGGGTATATCGTATACTGGCTGATGGGAGTTCTTTGGAACTCGATCAAAACAATTTTAACTTCAAATTCAGATGGAACAATGATAGCGTGCAATTGATTCAGGGTAACGAAGTTTTTGGAACTTACGCTTATATCAAGGTTTATACAGAGGATCCACTCAATGATTTGAAAATTAAACTTATTCAGCCCGACAGAAAAATAAGAACCTACCAGGGAAATTTTTCATGTTCAGTTTTTGATGGTGGTTTACGCATCATTAATGAGATTTTGCTTGATAATTATATCGCGGGTGTTACAGAGGCTGAGGCAGGTTCTAGGTCTTCTTTGGAGTTTTATAAAGTTCAGGCCATTCTGGCAAGAACATTTGCACTGGCCCATATAAACAAACATGTAGATGAAGGCTTTAATCTTTGCGATCAGGTGCATTGTCAGGCATATTTTGGCAAGCCCCGTGAATTAAGGATTTTCAGTGCAATTGAAGCCACCAAAAACAAAGTAGTGGTAGATGAGAATCTTAATCTAATTACTGCTGCATTTCACAGCAACAGTGGCGGCCAAACGGCTAACAGCGAAGACGTTTGGGGCTCTAAAACCACCTATTTAAGGAGCGTAAACGATTCATTCAGTGTTGCAATGCCAAATGCAAGGTGGGAAAGAAAAATGCTCACACAAGATTGGTTAAGCTACCTAAAATTAAAACACAATTACCCTATAGAGGATCCTTCAGCTAAGGAAGCTGTACTTAATTTCCGGCAGGACGAAAGAAAAGTTTTTATTGAAATTAATCAATACAAAGTGCCTTTAAAGGGAGTTCGACAGGACCTTCAATTAAAATCTACTTTTTTCAGTATCAGGCCCCTCAGTAACGATAGCATTGTTTTTACTGGAAAAGGGTATGGTCATGGTTTGGGCATGTGTCAGGAAGGGGCCATGTGTATGGGCAAAAAGGGCTATACCTATGAACAAATTCTGAATTTTTATTATCAGAACATCCTGCTGATTGACCTTCATAAACTTTCTTTCTTTAAGGATGAATAAGTCTTTGTTATTTTTACTGTTTAGTGTTTGGTTGATGGCTTGTAAATCAACCCGGAAAGTGGAAGCCCTGCCAAAACCCATAGTGCAGGAAATAAACAGGTTCTCTATTTCCTCTACCTGCAAAGATGCCAGCGTTAAACAATTGGAATTTCAGGGGCAAGCGGTGTTTCTTTTTGAGGAAGGCACTTGTGTGATGGACAAGGAATGTCGGGTGTTGGCTAAGAACGGAAAATTGCTTGGACAGCTGGGTGGTTTTACAGGCAACACCAAGATTTTGGGTGAGGATTTTTCCAAAGCCCTGTTTCAAAAAGAGCTGTGGAGGAAATCTCCGGCTGAGCCCAATCCATAAAGACTTCTTTTATCAATTGTTAAAATCAGAGAAAACAAAGTTCTCTTTGTTAACTTAGTTCCTGCATTCAATTTCAAAGCTATGGAAGATAAATTTCACCGCAGGAATTTTATTAATCGCATCAGTTTAGGGTTTGCTTCCTTAATGGCAGCCCCATTTGTTGGCGTTGCTAAAAACTACAAGGAGGCGGAAGCTGAACTGCTGGCCCAAACGCAAAAAAGCCCGATTCTTGACATCAAAGCCATGGGCTTTCAGTGGGAAACGCTGGATCCCTTTTTGTTTTGTGTGCATCATGAGGACAAATTTCCTAAGGGCAATGAACAATGCGGACCCGCCACCTCTTTAGCAGGGCGAAGTTTGGGCGATGATTTTATTATCAAAGATGGATGGCGCATGTACCATGGCAAACGTGTACCGGGTTTTCCGGGACATCCGCACCGGGGTTTTGAAACAGTGACCGTGGTGCGGGAAGGTCTAGTGGATCATGCTGATTCATTGGGGGCTGCAGGACGATATGGAAACGGCGACGTGCAATGGATGACAGCAGGTAAAGGCGTTCAGCATTCTGAAATGTTTCCCTTGCTCAGTAAAGAGAAAGAGAACCCTATGGAGTTGTTTCAAATCTGGTTGAACCTCCCTAAACGCAATAAGATGGTGGATCCGCATTTTAAAATGTTTTGGTCAGACTCTATTCCTAAATTAAAACACAAAGACGGGAACAATAAAACCACAGAGGTAGAAGTGATGGCTGGCCGCTTAGGCAAACTTAAATCCCCTTTACCACCTCCCAATTCCTGGGCCTCTGACCCTGCGAATGAAGTAGCCATTTGGAACATTAAAATAGAGGCTGGTGGCAGCTGGGCCCTGCCGGCCGCGTCGAAAGGCATTAACCGTGTGTTGTACTTTTACCAGGGCGAAGAAATTCAAATTGCCGGAAAAAAAATAAACAATTACCATAGCATTCAGGTGCAGGCCGAGGCCGAACTTTTGATTTCAAACTTAGGAAAAGAAGCAAGGATATTAGTGTTGCAGGGTAAACCCATTGGTGAGCCGGTGATACAATATGGTCCCTTTGTGATGAACACCAAAGAGGAAATCAATCAGGCATTTGAAGATTACCACAAAACCCAGTTTGGTGGTTGGCCATGGCCAAGGTACGATCAGGTGCATGATAGAAACTCCGGACGTTTTGCATTGCACGCGGATGGTAGCAAGGAAATCAAATCTTAGGCTTAACCTTCTTATAGCTTTGGAAAAGCACGAGGGAATAAACGATATTTTCCTAATGTCGCGCCTATCTGGGTTATGGTTAACGTCCTGAGCTCAAACCGTTTTTAGAATAATTTTTTTACCGTGGTCCTTTTTATTTTTTGTCCGAAAAACCCAATACCTGAATAAGATTTTGAACTTCTGTTTGTGCGCAAAGCCTGTCTAAGCGAGATTAACTTTTCTGATGTCTGCCTGCGTGTTAGCCTAGTGAGAAGGTCAATAACTTTGAAAATTATACTTTTGATTAGTACAAAAATCGGGGGAGCTTACAAATGTGTCTCTGAAATTTTAGCGGTGTCTAATGGATAGGATCTCGCTTGTCCTGTCTGAGAAGTCACTTCATTAAATGTCGAGTCCGAAACGTGTGTCGATGAGCTGTCAGTCGATGTCGTTTGTCCGGAATTGTCGGAGTCAGTATTGCAAGCTGTCAAAAAAGTCAGGATTGTCGATATGATTATGTATGTCGATTTTGTCATTACGGTTGTCCGGCGGCTTACTGGTAACGATTTGCCAACTGGCGCTCGCCGGCTTACGGAGAACCAGTCGGATTTAAAAATAGAAAATTTGTCCGAATGCTAAAAGTTTGATGCGCCGCCGCCACAACTGTCCCGCCGAAGGCACCTTAAATGAAACAGGCGGCGCTTACGAGAAGCTGCATTGTCTGCCGAAGCTTTGTGACAGGAAAATAAATGAACAAAGCGAAGGCGGGTCCCGGTGGCGCCAGTTGGCTGTTATGCGCAGATAGCCTTCAATAGTCCGGCCATTAGCCCAAAAACGGGTTACTTAGGGCCTACTGAAAAAGTAAGGCCTTTCTTTTGTAAATAGATTGAAAAAGTAAGTTTATTATTTTTTCGAATATGGCAATAGGCACCTGCCCAGTCAATTTGACTAGGTTAAGCACCATTATTATGGAGGCGATCCAACTCTCGGAGGTGTTGATAAGTCTTGCTCGGATTTTATCTAAACCATAAGCCGTTTTTGCTTGCCCGAACTTACCTTCTATTGGATTTCGCTCTCCCGGTCTTACGTGTTCTCGATTCACTGCCGATGGTCTGCCGAGTGGCTTGGCTAGTAGTCTTATTCCTAAGAGCTTTAACTCCTTTCTATTTTCTCTATTGCAGTAAATCTGATCAGCGAGAACTTCTTTGGGATAAAATCCATGCCTACGTTTGTATTGTTCTACCGAATCAAGCAGCAGTTTACCTTCGTTGTAAGCATCCCAGCTAAGATGGTCAATAAAAGAAAAGCCATTGACTAAACTGACATTGACTTTGGCACCAAACTCCACTTTGGCTTTTTCCTTTCCCCGGACAATTGGTCTTACATGTGGCTGATGAATGCTCACAATCCTGTGTTCGACCGAATGCGTCCTTTCAACAAACATGTGTTGCTGTTGCCGGTAAGCCTCCTGAATTACCAACCAATACTTGTATTCTTTTCTGTCGAAAGGAATCATCGGATAGGCGTCAAGCAGTTTATTGATGTGTTTGATATTCCTTTTTAGAAAACGCAACTGTTTTCCTATTGCATTTCTGATTGTATTGTTGGATTTGTTTTTTTTCTGGACAGTTTTAAGATATAGTTTTCTTGCTTTCTTACGGTAGGTCCGTGGCTTTAAAGCTCCATGCAGCTCTATATCAAATAGACGGTCTATGAGAACTTCTGATTTTTCTCTTGATTCATTAAGAATATTAAGATCGGTGGGATAGGCAATATCCTGTGGACTGACGGTAGCGTCTACCAAAAGCCGACCTTCTGGCCCAGCCTCATCTATTCCTGTTTCATCGCCATCGTTTTTAGTTTCTTGAATTGGCTCTTCTCCTGAAGCATTTGAGGGTGGTTTATACTTGTCTTTACGTTCTTGCGAAAGCTGATAAATGCGCTCATTGATAGCAGATATCTGCTCGGTACCTAAGCGTTTACGAATCTCAACAAAAAGTGATGAATCAAATGGAGCTTCGCTGCTAAAGCTACTGTATCCAATAAAATACTGCATGTACATGTTCTCCTGGATTTGAAGTATTGTTTCCTCATCACTGAGATTGCACATATGTTTGATCATTAAAGACCCAAGTACAACTCGAGGATTAATGTTACTTGCTCCGGTAACATTATTACGCATCTGCTTTTCGTAAACTCCCACAATTTCATCCCAGGGAATTAAGTGAGACAATTTAACCCACCTGTTTTGCTGAGAAAGTTTTTGAGAAAAAGGAGTTTCAAATCCACCCAAGGTCAACTGAGTTGGACTCTGATACGGTTGTTTAGATGCACGGATTTTTGACGCTTTTGGCATATTTCCTTGCAGAATTTGATGACAAAATACGCTGTTTCCTACACAGTGCCTAACAAAATTAGTTATTCAGTAAGCCCTA
>JALOMJ010000188.1 GCA_025455485.1 Bacteroidia bacterium
AATGCCGGCTCCAACTCTGTAACCTGCACCACACCTTCTGTTGTGCTTACCAACCAAAGCACCACCGGAATCCCCCCTTCTACATTTAGCAATTCGTTGCCTGTGGTTCCTCAGCTTTGGTCTGGGCCCATTGGTATTCCTAACGCTTCTTCCATCGTGGCTACAGCGGTTGGAGTTTACTCTCTTACCGTACTTGACCCTAACAACGGATGTACTTCCGTGGGCACCTATTCTCTGAGGGAGGGAAGAGATTATCCTGTGGTGAATAATCCAAACAGTCCACCACCCTATTGTCTTGATCCGCCAACTACCACTGTTGACATCAGTCCGATTTTAGGTGGCGCGGTTGCAAACTACACCTACCAGTGGCAAGCGCCGGCTTCGGCAACTGTGAGCGGACAAAATACCGCTACCAATGCCGTTGGAACTTATACCGTTATTGTTACCAATACCGTAAGCGGTTGTACGACTTCAAGTAATTTGATTGTAACGGTTTGTACTGGCCTTTTTGCTGAGAACTTGGATGAAAACACGCTTAAAATATACCCTAATCCATCCTCCGGGAAAATTTATACCGAGGGACTGATGCAATTGCAAATTCAATCCATTGAAATCTATAATTCAGAAGGCCGACGCATAAGAAGTTATGATGCTATATCGGAGAACCTTGAGTTAACTATCGAAAACCAAGCTAAAGGATTGTATTTTATTATTTTCAGAAATGAACAAGGCCAGGCTTATCATGCTAAATTTATTCTGGAGTAGAAATCATTTGTAACGGAAAGGTTTTAACATTTGGTCAAGAAAAAAATTAAGAAAAAGCATTACATTAGCTTAACCTTAATTTCTTGACCATGAAAAAAACTACATGTCTGTTTTTGTGTTTTTTTGCGTTTACCTTTTCAGCCTTTTCTCAAGCTGTTCTTCAGGTGGAAGCACCGCTAAACAATGGCTCCACCACACAACAAAGGGCTCCCAACGGAACAGCACCGCACGCTTTCATGCGAGCCTGTGCTCTGGTTTTAGCCAATGAATTAAGCAACCTGCCGGCCAACAGCACCATCAGTAATTTTGGTTTCACCCTGCAAACAGGCACCTCAGGTACCCCGGTAACCGGCAATTTTACGGTTTACCTGCAAAACACGGCAGATGCTACCTACTTAAAAGGCACAAACTGGGCTACCATACTAACCGGAATGACTTCTGTATATGCCAACGTGATGACCATTCCACTCTCAGCAGGCACAACCTCCATTATGTTAACCTTAAGCACACCCTTTTTATATACCGGCGGCGGACTTTACGTGGCCTACGACTGGACCTGCACCGGACCTTATACTGCAGGCACCATTGCAACTTATTATTCAGAAAGTGCGGTACTTAACCCCGGCTGCGCATCCGCGGCTTCATCGGTTTCTTCACCAACACTGCTGGCCACCACAGCCTTTCGTCCTTCCTTTTTGTTTCAGGCTGCCAATACCTACACAAACGACATTCAAGTGCTGGGCATAGAAGCTCAGGGCAAGGTGCCTTTGATTTTTAATACTCCGCAAACGGTGAGCGCCCTGATAAAAAACGGAAGTAACGCAACGCTGAACAATATTTTGGTGAATTTAAATGTATCGGGTGCAAATGTTGCAGGATCCAATGTGAGTATTTCTTCGCTTGCTGCAGGAGCTACCACACTGGTGGGTTTTACGCCTTATGTAGCCTCCAATCAAGGCTTAAACACCATTTCTGTTTCAGTAAATTCAGATCAAAATAACAACAATAATTCCAGAACCTATGCTCAGTTGGTAAATTGTAATCTCTCGGGCAACAACCCCGGGGCCGGTTCATATACCAGCGGTGCAATTGTAATCTCTCGGGCAACAACCCCGGGGCCGGTTCATATACCAGCGGTGCCGTGGGCTATGGTGCAGGTGCAGGTATTTTGGCTACCACTTTATTTAATGCACAAACCGCAACACTTAGCGGCATAAATTTTGCAGTGAGCAACAACACGGCCGCCATTGGTGGCAATATTTATGGGGTATTAATGACGCCTGGAGGTGCTATTTTGGCTGCCAGTAATACCATTACCATCACGGCACCCATGCTGAGTACATTTCAGGAATTTGTTTTTGCCAACCCACCGGCTTTAACCGCCGCAACAAATTATGTTCTTGGTGTGGCACAAATGGTTGTGGGAACTTCTACATACTACCCTGCAGGCACCCAAGCTACCTCATACATGCCCAATGCCCTGTATTTAACAGCCGGCATAGCAGGTGGCGCCTTAACGCCTTTAGCTCAGAATTTTGGGTACTTTGGTATCGAGGCCATATACCAGCATACAGCCAATGTGAGCATTAGCGCAAGTCCCAGCCTTATCTGCATCGGCTCATCTGCAAATTTACAAGCCCTGGGTCCTGTGGCGAATTATACCTGGAGCACCGGTTCAAATCTATCCGGCATCACTGTTACACCAAACATCACAAGCGTATATAGCGTGGTAACAACCAATTCCATTGGCTGCAAATCGTCTGCCACGGCTACCATAGGTGTAAGCAACCTGCCAAATGTAACGGCCAGCAGCAACTCTCCCTCGGTGTGTGTGGGTGGAAGTATCACTTTAACCGCCAGCGGCGCCATTACTTACACTTGGAGCAGCGGTCCAACGGGTTCCAGCATTGTTGAATTTCCTACGGCGAATACCAATTACACCGTTACAGGAGCAAACGCGGCAGGTTGCACAAACATTGCCGTAGTAGTTATCAACGTGTTTGAACCGGTATTTACGGTGAGCTCAAACACCACAGCCTGTGGCAACAACCCGGTTACCTTATCAGCCAGCGGGCCTGCCAATTACAGTTACTTGTGGAGTAACAATTCGCCGTTCCCAACCATAACCGTAACGCTAAGCAGCAGCACTGTGTTCAGTGTCACAGCCACCGACCAAAACCTGTGCAGCAAAACCCAAACAGTTGGTGTAACGGTTGTTCCCAATCCCACAGTTTTGGCTACCGCCAGCAGAACCAGCATTTGCCGCAATGAAAATCAAATCCTAGTTGCTTCGGGAGCAAACTCCTACAGCTGGAGCACCTCTGCCACCGGAACGTCGGTTGTGATTACCGGAAACACCAACGGCACATTTACCTACAGTGTAACCGGAACCGACGCCAACAACTGCAGCAACACAGCCACCATCAGCATCAAAGTGAACGCGTGTTTGGGTACAAATGAGCTGAATGGAGAAAATACGGTAATGATAGTTTACCCCAATCCCACGCAAAACGATGTTACCATTAGTTTCGATAAACCATCAGAAAACCTTGAGATTCAAATTTATAATCCATTAGACCAAGTGATTGTAAAGGTTCAAATTAAAGAACAAAATACCGGGGTGAGTTTAGTCGATTTCCCGGCCGGAGTCTATTTGATAAAGATCTACCAGAATGGGGAAGCTGTGGGACAGAAGAAAATAATCAAAAACTAAGGCTTTTTAAGGTTTTTTTCTGATTTAAGAGCTTAAAAATAAGACAAAAGCTCAGATTTTAAGGAAATTAGCACCACCTGTGCTTGGTAATTAAGCTCAGGCTTTGTATATTTGTGGCCTCAAAAAAAGAATTCACATGTATTTAAGTTCGCAAGTAAAGAAGGAAATTTTCAAAAAACACGGTGGTACTGAAAAAAACACCGGCAGTTCTGAGTCACAAATAGCGTTGTTTACTCTTCGCATCGACCACCTGACCAATCATTTGAAAAGCAATAAAAAAGATTTTGGTACCCAACGTGCTTTATTAAATTTAGTAGGTAAGCGTCGCGCCCTACTCGACTATTTAAAGAAAAACGATTTGATGCGCTACCGTGCTATTATTAAAACTTTGGACATCCGTAAATAATCTAAACATCAGGATAATCAAAAAGGGGGCATTTCGATTAACTACTCGAAGTGCCTTTTTTGTTAGGAAACATGGTACACGCATGTTCTCTTTTCTTCCCATCGCAAAAAATAAACAAAATATAAACCCGTTCTGAAAACGTCAGAACACAACACAAAATCACATGTCACAAATTGGAATTACACACAGCTTTGATATCGGCGATGGCCGTACGATCAGCTTAGAAACAGGAAAACTGGCAAAACAAGCCGACGGCTCAGTCGTGGTGCGCATGGGCGACACCATGATATTGGCAACCATAGTTAGCAACAAAGAAGCTAAAGAAGGCGTTGACTTCTTACCACTTACTGTAGATTATCAGGAAAAATACGCTTCGTCAGGCCGCTTTCCGGGAGGATTTTTTAAACGAGAGGCTAAACTTTCTGACTATGAAGTATTAATTTCCCGTATTGTCGATCGCGCTCTGCGTCCTCAATTCCCTGAGGATTACCACGCCGATACCCAGTTAATGCTTTCCCTTATCTCTTCGGATAAAGAAAATATGCCCGATGCTCTGGTTGGTTTGGCCGCATCGGCCGCCATTGCGGTAAGCGATATCCCATTCAATGGCCCCATCAGCGAAGTACGCGTTGCTAAAATTGATGGTAAACTGGTGGTTAATCCTACCAAATCTCAATTGGCTTTAAGCACCATTGATATGATTGTGGCAGCATCTGCTCATGACATCGCCATGGTAGAGGGTGAAATGAACGAAGTGAGCGAGGCAGAAATGCTTGAAGCCATCAAATTTGCGCACGAAGCCATCAAACTTCAAATCAAAGCCATCAACGAATTCGCTGCAAAAGCAGGCATTAAACCCAAGCGTGTTTACTCACACGAAAACAACGATGAGGCCTTGCGTGAAAGGGTAATGAAAGAAACCTATGATGCCGTTTATGCTGCAGCAAAAAAATTAGACCCCAATAAAAATAACCGCAAAGATAATTTCAAGGCGCCTTTGGAAGAATTCAAAAAACAATTCAGCGCCGAGGAATTAAAAGAAAAAGAAGCCTTAATCAACAAATACTATCACGAAGTGGAATACAAAGCGGTGCGCCGCATGGCCATCGACGAAAAAGTACGTTTGGATGGCCGTAAAACCACCGACATTCGTCCGATTTGGGCTGAAGTTTCCTACTTACCTTCCCCGCACGGAAGCGCTGTGTTCACCCGCGGAGAAACACAATCACTCACTACCGTTACGTTGGGCACACCCCTTGATAAATTGCGCATCGATGGTGCTTTTAATCAGGGAGAAGAAACTTTTTTGTTGCATTATAACTTTCCGGGATTCAGCACCGGTGAAGCAAAACCCAACCGTGGTCCGGGTCGCCGTGAAGTAGGTCATGGCAATTTAGCTCTTCGCGCATTGAAGAAAGTGGTACCAAGCGACACAGGATACACCATTCGTGTGGTAAGTGATATTCTTGAGAGCAATGGCTCTTCCAGTATGGCTACCGTTTGCGCGGGATCTTTGGCTTTAATGGATGCTGGTGTTAAAATCACCAAGCCCGTTGCAGGCATTGCTATGGGATTAATTACCGACGAAAAAGGCGATTATGCAATCCTCTCCGACATATTGGGAGATGAAGATCATTTGGGCGATATG